>CAJQLK010000022.1 GCA_905479165.1 uncultured Flavobacteriales bacterium
ATATTTATGGGACATCAAAAACAATGTATGGTTTAACTGATGGTACTGTTTATGAATGGCAAATAAGGAGCGTATGTTCAACCGACACTTCTTCAGTTTCTGCATGGTCAGTATTACAAACATTTACAACATCAGCAAATTGTAATACTAATCCATCAGCTTTAACTACTTCAAATATTACATTAAGTGCTGCTGATTTATCTTTTACAGGAACAGCTAATGCTGTTGCATACCAAGTAAGGTTTAAAACTATTGCAGGAGGGAATTCTTGGGTTTATGATACGTTATTAGCACCCACAGTTAGTTTAAGTAAAACATCTTTAATATCTGCTACAGGCTATAAGTGGCAAGTGAGAGCATTATGTGATTTAGCAGGTACTAATATTTCAGGTTGGTCTCCACCAGAAATGTTCTATACTCTATCACCTTGTGCTGACCCAACTAATCTTGGTGTCAGAAACAACTTTACTACTACAACAGAAGCCTCTTTAAGATGGTATGGCCCTAACAATACTGATTTTTTATTAATTTTTAAAGAGACAACAGCTTCTAACTGGGATACTGTTATTGTAAATAATGCATTAGTTACAAATGTTACAGCCCTAACATCTGGTGTAGCAGTTACTTCATCTCAAGTAGGTCAAGAACAAAGAGTATTCTTTACAGGTTTAAGTGCTGCTACTGAGTATGAATGGATGGTTATTACAGCTTGTAGTCCTTCTAATTTATCTTCTGCTGTTTCTGGTTCCAATTTCACAACTCTCACCCCATTACCACCATGTACAACACCTGCAGGCTTTAGTGTCACAGCAATTGGTACAGACAATGCAACTGTTAATTGGGGAGCAACAGCAACTGCTGATCATTATGCATTAAGAGCTAGGGTTGCAGGAACTTCAACTTGGACAACTAATGCAGCTAATATTTATGGGACATCAAAAACAATGTATGGTTTAACTGATGGTACTGTTTATGAATGGCAAATAAGGAGCGTATGTTCAACCGACACTTCTTCAGTTTCTGCATGGTCAGTATTACAAACATTTACTACTCAAGAAGTTTGTGCTAAGCCAACAAATCCTGATGAGTTAAATATTACAACCACAACTGCTGATTTAGTTTGGGATGCAATTCCAGCAGCATGGGGTTATAAATTAGTATATATTGATACATCAGCGGCTTGGATTACTAGAACAGTAGATACAATAAATACTAACATTGATGCAATAGCATCATTAGATCCTGGTACTACATATAAATGGAGAGTAAGAGCACTTTGTGATTCTATAGTTCAAAATAATTCTGCTTGGAGAGGATGGCAATTCTTCACTACTTTATCATCTAACAGAATAACTGCAGGTGATGTGGACTTAGGAGAAAATCTAAATGTATATCCTAATCCAACTAATGGCATGATTAATATTAATTTTGTTTCTGAAGAGTTAGATAATTTTGAGATAACAGTTATTGATGCATTTGGGATGTTAATTTCTTATGAAGAGAAACAAGAATTTGTTGGGGAATACACTAAGTCAGTTGATTTATCAGCATATGCAAAAGGAATTTACATGGTACAAATTAAAACTCGAGAATCATTTATCACTAAAAGAATAGTACTGCAATAAGAGTTTGTGAGATTAAATAAATCTCCTTATATTTGCACCCGAAAATAGAGGAAGAAAAGGGAAGAGGCAGTTAGCCTCTTCTTTTTTTACATAGTCATATGATTGCAAAAGAAGAAATAAGAAAAGTAGCCGAATCAAAGATAAAAGAAATTGATGGTTTTTTTGTTGACGTAAAACTAAACACAGCAAATGTTATTACAGTTTTCTTTGACAGACTAGAAGGAGTGCAAGTAGAGCATTGCCTTGCTATTAGCAAGTATATAGAAGAACATTTTGATAGAGATGTTGAAGATTATGAGTTAACAGTTTGTTCTGCTGGGCTTGATAATCCTTTCGTGGTAGAGGAGCAATATCATAAATATAATGGAAAAGAAGTTGGAGTTTTACTAACTAATGGAAAGCGTAAAACAGGACTTATTCTTTCTTATAAAGATAATATTTTAACACTTGAAGTGGCAAAAAAGAAAAAAGGAAGTAGAAAAGAGTATATATTGGAAGAGGTAGAAATTCCTCAAAATGAAATAAAAGAAACTAAACTTAAAATAAATTTTAAATAAAATGGAAGTAGAAAATCTAATTGAATCGTTTTCAGAGTTTAAAGAGGTTAAAAATATTAACCGTGAAACAATGATGAATATATTGGAAGATGTTTTTAAAGCGGTATTAGCAAAAAAATATGATGAAGAAGGAAGCTTTGATGTTATTATTAATGTTGACAAAGGAGATTTAGAAATCTGGAGAAACAGAGAGATAGTTGCAGATGGAAAAGTTGAAAATCCTATTGCACAAATTTCATTATCAGATGCCTTAAAAATTGAAAATGATTATGAAGTTGGTGAGGAAGTTTCGGAACAAGTTAGTTTTGAATCAGAATTTGGAAGAAGACAAGTGCTTTCTATTCGCCAGCATTTAATGGCTCGTATTGCTGATCAGCATAGAGATGAGTTGATGAAGCGTTATGAAGATAGAATTGGTGAAATTATTAATGGTGAAGTTTATCAAATTTGGAGAAATGAAATTCTTTTGCAAGATGATGAAGGGAATGATTTATCATTACCAAAAGACGAGCAAATCCCTAAGGATTACTTTAAAAAAGGAGAGTCAGTTAGAGCTGTTATCAAAGAAGTTAATTTGAAAAATAATAAAGCAAATATTGTTCTTTCTCGTATTGCTCCTGATTTTATTAAGAGATTATTTGAGCAAGAAGTTCCTGAAGTATTTGATGGAATTATTACTATTAAAAGAGTGGTTCGTGCACCAGGCGAGAGGGCAAAAGTAGCTGTTGAATCATATGATGATAGAATTGATCCAGTTGGAGCTTGTGTAGGGATGAAAGGATCTAGAATTCATGGTATTGTTCGTGAGCTTAAGAATGAAAATATTGATGTTGTTAATTTTACTGAAAATACTCAACTGCTTATCAGTAGAGCATTATCTCCAGCTAAAATTACATCTGTAAAGTTAGATGAGGAGAAGATGAGGGCTTCAGTATTTATGGATGCTGACCAAGTGTCTTTAGCAATTGGTAGAGGAGGTCATAATATTAATTTAGCAGGTAGATTAACTGGTTATGATCTTGATGTTTATAGAGATGCAGATAGTTTTGATGATGATGTTGCGATTGATGAATTCACTGATGAAATTGAAGAATGGGTAATTGATGCTCTTAAAAATATAGGTTGTGATACCGCTAAAAGTGTCTTAGATATCTCATCAAAAGATTTAGTTTTAAGAACTGATTTAGAGAAAGAAACTGTTGATGAAGTGCTGAGTATTTTAAGTTCAGAGTTTGAAGATTAAGAAATAAATTGTAGAGACTATTATGTCAGATAAAAAAAGTGTAAGGTTAAATAAGTTAGTAAAGGAATTCAATGTAAGTATTGATAGGATATTTTCATTTTTAGAAGCTAAGGGGATTGATGATTTAAAACCAACTTCTAAAGTTTCTCATGATGTTTATATGGATTTGTTAGGTGAGTTTGATTCTGAAAAGAAAGCAAAATTATCTGCCGAACTTGTATCCAAAGAAAAAGAATTAGCTAAAGCTGAGGAAATTATTAAACAGCAAGAAACTGAGGATAAAGCTAAAAAGGAAGCTGAAGCTGTAAAGTTAATAAAGATTAAATCTGAGAAAGAAGAAGCTCCTAAAAAGGATGAGATTTTTAAAGCAAAAGTTGCTAAAAAAGGCATGACAGTTTTAGGTAAAGTTGAATTAGAACCAAAAAATAAGCCTACTAATAAAGAAACTCTAAAAGCTACTGAACCAAATGAAGAAGAAGCTTCAAAAATAGAAACTCCTGTAAAAAAGGTAGATCAAGTTATTAAAGCATCTGCTGGTAAACTTAAAGGCGTTAAAGTTACTGGTAAAACAATTGATTTATCTCAATTTAAAAATACTGAAAAGGTTGAGAAAAAGAAAAGAGTAAGGATAGTAAAAGCGAAAGTTGATCCTAGTAAGTTCAAAAAATCAAGAAAGCCAAGAAGAGAAGCAGTGGAAATTTCACCTGAAGAAGCTCAAAAAAGAGTAAGAGAAACTTTAGAAAAATTACAAGGAAGAGGAAAGAAAAAATCTGTTAAAAACAGAAGAGATAAAAGACAAGCGCATAGAGATGTTGCTGAAGAAACAAATCAACAAGCTACTGAAAACAGATCAATTAAAATTGCAGAATATGCTACAGCAAGTGAGTTAGCAACGATGATGGATGTTTCAGTAAATGAGATTGTAACTACATGTATGGGTCTTGGAATGATGATTTCAATGAATCAAAGAATTGATGCTGAAACAATTCAAATGTTAGCTGAAGATTTTGGGTTTAAAGTTGAATTTGTAGGCGCTGATGTTCAAGAATCAATTGAAGAAATTGTAGATTCAGAAGAGCAAATGCAAATAAGAGCTCCTATTATCACTATTATGGGACATGTTGATCACGGTAAAACATCATTAATGGATTACATCCGTGAAACTAATGTTATTGCTGGTGAATCAGGAGGAATTACGCAGCATATTGGTGCTTATGAAGTAACTCTTGAAAGTGGAAAACAAATTTCATTCCTAGATACTCCAGGGCATGAGGCATTTACTGCCATGAGAGCAAGGGGTGCAAAAGTTACTGATATTGTAGTTGTAGTTGTAGCTGCTGATGATAGAGTGATGCCTCAAACTAAAGAGGCAATTAGTCACGCACAAGCTGCAGGAGTCCCAATTATTTTTGCAATTAATAAGATTGATAGACCAACTTCAGATCCTGAGAAAATTAAAGGAGAACTTGCTGAAATGAATCTTCTTGTTGAAGATTGGGGGGGTAAATATCAGTCACAAGATATATCAGCAAAAGAAGGAACTGGTGTTCCAGAAATTTTAGAAAAGATTTTATTAGAAGCTGAAATGCTTGACTTAAAAGCAAATCCTGATAGATTAGCTCAAGGTACAGTTATTGAAGCATCACTTGATAAAGGTAAAGGATATTTATCTACAATTTTAGTTCAGAAAGGAACTTTAAAAGTTGGAGATTATGTATTGGCTGGTTCATTCTCAGGTAAAGTTAAAGCAATGCTTAACGAAAGGGGTGAGACAATGCATGAAGCGGGGCCATCAACTCCAGTTGTATTGTTAGGTTTAGATGGTGCACCAACTGCTGGAGATGAATTCTATGTAATGGAAAGTGAGCAAGAAGCAAAAAAGATTGCATCAAGAAGAGGTCAATTGCAAAGAGAACAAAATGTAAGAACTCAGAAACATCTTACACTTGATGAAATTGGAAGAAGAATTGCTTTAGGTGATTTCCAAGAGATAAATGTGATTTTAAAAGGTGATGTTGATGGTTCAATTGAAGCATTATCTGATTCATTACAACAATTATCTACTGAGGAAATTAAAGTAAATATAATCCAAAAAGCAGTTGGTCAGATTTCTGAATCTGATGTAATGTTAGCTGCAGCCTCTGATGCAATTATTATTGGATTCCAAGTAAGACCATCATTGCAAGCTAGAAAGTTAGCTGAAACAGAACAAATTGATATTAGGTTATATTCAATTATTTACAAAGCAATTGAAGAATTGAAATTAGCAATGGAAGGGATGTTATCTCCTGATGTTGAGGAACAAATTGTTTGTAATATTGAAGTTAGAGATGTATTCAAAATCTCAAAAGTAGGAACAATTGCAGGCTGTATGGTTCTTGATGGAGCATTATCAAGAAATACAGGTGTAAGACTTATCCGTGATGGAGTTGTTGTTTACACTGGTGAGTTATCATCATTAAAACGATTTAAAGATGATGTAGCTGAAGTAAGAAAAGGATTCGAATGTGGTATGTCTATCAAAAACTTTAATGATATTAAAGTAGGAGATATTATTGAAGGATATGCTGAGGTTGAAACAAAAAGAACTCTTATTTAGTCCTCTAACAAATCAGGATCAATAATGATTGGAACAGGATAAGCACCAGGAAAGTTTTTACTTATCAGGTGCTTTATTTTTAATGCATTATTTCTTGTTCTAAAGTTTCCAACAGTTAATTTGTAGTTGGGAGAATCAAAAGCAATTTGGACAGGAATCTCCGGATATAAATTTGTAAATTTTATTTGATAAGGAAGAATTTCTTCTTTTTGGGCTTTAAATATTAGTTGTATTCTCCAACCTTCTACCCCTCCAGTTTTCTTTAAAATTTGTTTGTATTTTGAAACTAAATTATCAACTCCCTTCTGATTAATGCTTATAATTTCCCCTTTAGTATTGAAAGTTGTATCGCTTTGAGAAAATACAAAAATAGGAAACATTAGCGTTAAAAAATGTATTTTTTTCATAGTTCAAAAATATAAAATAAAATGAGTTGGCTTTTTAGTATTATTGCAAAGTGAGAAATTTATTTAAATACGCTGATATTACTGCTACTAATTTATTAAAAGCATTGCTGAATATGAGTTTAGATAATGAATATATTAGCATTTTAACTTCTAATAGTTTTGATAAAAAACAACCGTTACCACTCAATTATATAAATTATGATATTATTGCAGGAGTTGGTGCGATTGATGTTTTAAAATCAAATGCTAAATCTTTTGAAAGTTTAAAAAATCATCACAATATAAAAAAGGATTGGCTTTTTGGTTATTTATCATACGATTTAAAGAATGAGGTTGAGAATTTAAAATCACAAAATCATGATGCTTTTGGAGTTAATAATTTATTATTTTTTCAGCCTAAGTATGTTTTATTATTAAAAGATAATCAGTTAGAAATTCAGACATTTGAATCAAAAGTTGACTGTAATAAATTTGTAACAGCTTTCAGTTTTCAGAAGTTAGAAGGTGAAGCCCCAACAGTTAATTTTAATCAAAGAGATACAAAAGAATCATATATTGAAAAAATTGAAAATATAAAATCACATATTCAAAAAGGTGATATTTATGAAATGAATTATTGTCAAGAGTTTTATGCAGAGCAGACTAAACTTAATCCTGAATTAGTTTTTGCAGATATAAATAGGGAAATGAGTACTCCATTTTCAGCTTTTTTGAAGCTAGAAAAACAATATGTACTTTCAGGAAGCCCTGAAAGGTTTATAAAAAAATCTGGAGAACAAATTATTTCTCAACCGATTAAAGGTACAAGAAAAAGAGGAGGTAGTACAACTGAAGATTTGAAGCTTATTGAAGATTTGTTAAAAAGTGAAAAGGATATTTCAGAGAATATAATGATTATTGATTTGGTTAGAAATGATTTATCAATTACTGCTTCAAAAGCATCAGTAAAAGTTAATGAGCTTTGCAAAATTTATACTTTTGAAAAAGTCCACCAGATGATTAGTACAATTAGCTCCAAGATTTCTGAGGATATTCATTTTGCAGATGTTTTAAGTACTACTTTCCCAATGGGCTCAATGACCGGGGCACCAAAATTGAAATCCATGGAGCTTATTGAAAAGTTTGAGACTTTTAAAAGAGGAATTTTTTCTGGAGCGGTTGGCTATATTACACCAGAAGGAGATTTTGATTTTAGCGTTGTTATCAGAACAATTTTGTATAATTTGGCTAACGAATATTTATCTATTGGAGTAGGTGGTGCAATTACTATAAAATCAGATTCATTGGAAGAATATGAAGAATGCTTGATAAAAGCAAAACCCTTATTTGAGGCATTAAATTTTAATATAGATGATTAATATAGTAAGTAAATTTATTGATAAAAAGTTACTTTGTCAAAGAGATGATAAGCTGTTGATTGCTATTAGTGGTGGTGCTGATAGTGTTGCTTTATTTCTTTGTCTAAAAGAACTTGGTTATGATATAGAGCTTGCTCACTGTAATTTTAATTTAAGAGGTGAAGAATCAGATAATGATGAGGAATTTGTGAAACAATTAGCAGATAACTTTGGAGTTAGGTTGCATTTAAAATCTTTTGACACAGAAAAATATGCTAACGGAAATAAAGTTTCAATTCAGGTGGCTGCCAGAGATTTGCGTTATAAATGGTTTAATGAATTATTAGTTGACAATAATTTAAATTATATTGCAGTTGGTCATCATAAGAATGATGATGTAGAGACTTTTTTTATAAACCTAACTAGAGGAAGTGGGTTGAAAGGCTTGCTTGGGATTAAGCCCAAAAACAATAATATAATCAGGCCTTTATTATGTGTTAGTCGTCTTGAGATTGAAACTTATTTATTAGCTTTTAAGCAAAGTTTTAGAGAAGATAGTTCTAATAAAACAGTAAAATATTTAAGGAATAAAATTAGATATGAGTTGATCCCATTATTGACTGAAATAAACCCAAGTATTCAGAAAACAATAAGTAACGAAATAGAAATTTTAGAAGGAGTTTTTCAAGTTTTTGAAGAACAAATTGAAAGTAAAAGAAAGAAGATTGTGCAAAATGAAAATGGAATTTTCAAATTAAAAATTACAGATGTACAAAAATTAAACCCTCTCAACATTTATTTATATGAGTTTTTAAACCCGTATGGATTTTCAGAAGTTAATCAAATTATTAAAGCATTAAATACTCAAAGTGGAAAACAATTTTTTTCAAAAAATTATCAATTAAATATTGATCGAGAATATATTTTTATCTTTAAAATTTCAAAAGAGAATTTATCTTTTGAGATCTTAGAAAATCAGCATAAGATCAGTACTCCATTTACTATGGAATTATCAAAATCAACTGACAGAAAAGTAGTAAAAGATCGTGTTATAGCAAAACTTGATTTTGATAAGTTGAAATTCCCTTTAGTTTTAAGAAAATGGAAACAAGGTGATAAATTCATGCCACTTGGAATGCCAACTTTTAAAAAGGTAAGTGATTTTTTTATTGATAATAAATATTCTCTTATTGCAAAACAACAACAATGGATACTGTGTTCTGCTGATGATATTATTTGGATTGTTGGAGATAGAATTGATGATAGATTTAAGATTACTACTCAGACAAAAAATGTGTACATTGCAGAAATTTTAAAAGACAAATAAATGTCAGAATTTGATTTTATAGAAAAGCAGTATTTGGGACTTAATAAAATGTCCTTGGCAAGAAGAATATCTTTGGCAATTTTTTGTTTTATTGCTTATTATTGGCTTGAAAACCATGATAAAGCAGGTGAGTTGTACTTCTTTATTGGAATTGGGATTATGGTAATTTCAATGTTATTTTTTTTCATTTTACATTTTGAAACTAAAGTAATAAATGGCAGTATTATTTTAGATGGACTTTGGACATCTAGAAAAGTTAAGATAAACACAGCTAGTATTATATCTGTTAAAAAAGTAAAATATAGCAAATATTTCTTGAATCGTTCCGTTTATAATCTGCATTTAAAAGGAACAATTCGTTTTTACACAAGAGGAGTTGATGCTGTTGAATTGATTGATAAAGATGGATTAGTCTATCTTATTGGGAGTCAAAAAGCAGAAGAGTTAGCAAGAGTAATAAATATCAAGTTAAACAAATAATGAAAAGATTATCAGTCGTATTATTTACATTAATGAGTGTAGTTGTTTCTGCACAAATCTTTAATCCAGTAGAATGGGAATTCTCTCAAACACAACTTTCTGATGCTGAAATAGAATTACAATTTAAAGCTAGTATTGAAGATCATTGGCATTTATATTCTCAGCACATAGAGGATGATGGGCCTGTCCCAACTGAATTTACTTTTACAAAAAATGATGGTTTTGAGTTAGTAAGTAATATGCAAGAGGGGGAGTCTTTAGAAGAATTCGATCCAAACTTTGATATGGTATTGAAGTACTTTGGGAAAGAAGCTATTTTTACTCAGAAAATAAAAGTTACTTCTGCTACTGACTTTAAATTAGTTGGAAATGTTTATTTTATGGTTTGTGATGAGGCACAATGTTTGCCTCCAGAAGAAGTAGAATTCTCTTTTGATATAAAAGGAGTTGATGGAGGAGATTCTGTGTCTGATACGAAAGGTTCTTCTGAGCAAAAAGAAGGAAAAAGTATGTGGGCTTTATTCTTTATTGCTTTTCTTAGTGGTTTTGCAGCGCTTCTAACACCTTGTGTTTTCCCGATGATTCCTATGACAGTTTCGTTTTTTACTAAGCAATCAAAAACAAAAGCAAAAGGAATTGCAAATGCTATTATTTATGGACTTTCAATAATAGTAATATATGTTGCTTTAGGGGTTGGAGTTTCATCAATTTTTGGAGCAGATTCCTTAAATAATATGGCAACTAATGTGTATTTTAATATTGGGTTCTTTCTATTATTAATAATTTTTGGAGCCTCTTTTTTAGGTGCTTTTGAAATTCAATTACCTGCATCTTGGACAAATAAATCTGTAGAGGCAGAAGGGAAAGGTGGCTTGATTGGTATCTTTTTTATGGCATTTACTTTAGCATTGGTTTCATTCTCATGTACTGGTCCTATTGTTGGGACATTATTAGTTGAAGCCGCTACAGGAGGTTATATGGGCCCAATAATTGGTATGTTAGGTTTTTCATTAGCTATAGCATTGCCATTTGCATTATTTGCAGCTTTCCCAGGATGGTTAAATTCTTTGCCACAATCAGGTGGGTGGTTAAATTCGGTAAAAGTAACCTTAGGATTTCTAGAAATCGCTTTAGCTTTTAAATTCTTATCTAATGCTGATTTAGTAATGCAAACACATTGGTTGGAGCGTGAGTTATTTATTACAATTTGGATTATGATTTTCGGGCTGTTGACTATGTACCTTTTAGGCTTCTTAAAATTTGCTCATGATTCGGATTTAAAACACATTTCGGTAGGTCGTTTGAGTGTTGCAATTTTAACAGGGACTTTAACTTTATACATGATTCCAGGTTTATGGGGAGCACCTTTAAAAATTATTAATGCATTTCCGCCTCCAATGCAATATAGTGAATCGCCATTTGGAGTAGGAAATTCTCAAGGAGGTGGGGTTGTTTCAAATGTTCATGAGGAAGATGGTCAGCATTTAGGCCCTCAAGGAATTATGGTTTTCCATGATTATGATGAAGGGATGGCACATGCTAAAAAAGTTGGTTTACCAGTTATTGTTGATTTTACAGGTTGGGCTTGCGTAAATTGCAGAAAAATGGAAGAGCAAGTTTGGTCGGATGAAAATGTAAAAAGTATGCTCTCTAGTGATGTTGTGCTTATTTCTCTTCATGTTGATGAAAGAGAAGAGCTTCCTGAAAGTGATAAATATGAAACTACACTTGCGGGTAAAACTAAAAAAGTGAAAACTACTGGAGATAAATGGATGGTATTGCAAGCCAATACTTATGGCACTAATTCTCAGCCGTATTATGTATTTCTAAATCATAATGAAGAGCAAATGGTTGAGCCAGCTAATTATCAGGATTATGGTAGTGTTGAACTGTTTACGGATTGGTTAAATAGAGGACTCAAAGAATTCAAAAATTAAAAATATGGCAAAAAAGAAAATTATTACTAAAAAGTCAGAGGCTTTTTTAGAAAAATATTTAAATAATCCATCACCTACAGGCTTTGAAAGTGGTGGCCAGAAAATGTGGTTGGATTATATTTCACCATATATTGATGAGCATTTTGTAGATACTTATGGTACAGTAGTTGGGGTAATAAATCCTGAAGCAAAATATAAAGTTGTGATTGAAGCTCATGCTGATGAGATATCCTGGTTTGTTCATTATATTACTAAAGAGGGGTATATTTATTTAAGAAGAAATGGAGGTTCTGATCATCAGATTGCACCTTCTAAAAGAGTAAATATCCATACTAAAAAAGGAATGGTAAAAGCTGTATTTGGTTGGCCAGCTATCCATACCAGAACTGCAGGAACTGAAAAATCCCCAAAGCTTGATAATATCTTTTTGGATTGTGGTTGTGCATCAAAAGAAGAAGTGGAGGAATTAGGAATTCATGTTGGTTGTGTGGTTACTTACGAAGATGAGTTCATGATTTTGAACAAGAATTTTTATGTAGGTAGGGCTTTGGATAATCGTATTGGTGGCTTTATGATTGCTGAGGTGGCACGTTTACTAAAAGAAAATAACGTAACATTACCATTCGGACTGTACATTACCAACTCTGTACAGGAAGAGGTTGGGCTTAGAGGTGCGCAAATGATTGTGGATACGATAAGGCCTGATGTGGCGATTGTAACTGATGTGTGCCATGATACAGATACACCAATGATAAATAAAATTAAGCAAGGTGATACTAAATGTGGTGCAGGTCCGGTATTGACGTATGGTCCGGCAGTGCAAAACAATTTATTAGAACTAATTATTACTGCAGCTGAAAAGAATAAGATTCCTTTCCAAAGAGCGGCAGCTTCTCGTGCTACAGGTACTGACACTGATGCTTTTGCTTATTCAACTGGTGGGGTGGCTTCTTCATTAATATCACTTGCACTAAGGTATATGCACACTACAGTTGAGAGTGTACATAAGGATGATGTAGAAAATGTAATACGATTGATTTATGAATCGCTACAGAAAATTAAAAATAATCATGATTTTAGATATTTGAAATAAAACGTAAGGAGCCGAAGTAATTTTTATTTTATATCCTTATTTTCACTATATTTGAGCTACTAATTTAAAACATTTTAAAATGGATACAAATCTTATATTCAGCAACATAGTTTATATTGTTGTTGCTCTTTTCTTGCTTAAAGGAGCTCTGTATATGGTAAAGCAAAAGCATGCTGTAATTATTGAAAGGCTTGGAAAATTCAATAAAGTATCAAAAGCAGGGTTACATTTTAAAATCCCTTTTATTGATAGAATAGTAGGCACAGTAAATTTAAGAGTTAGAGAATTACCTGTTGAGGTGGAAACCAAAACTAAGGATGATGTATTTGTAAGAATAGTAGTTTCAGTTCAGTTTTTTGTTATTGATGCATTAGAGGGGGTAAAAGATTCTTTTTATGAGTTAAATAACCCTGAACAACAAATTCAATCTTATGTATTTGATTCTATTCGTTCGGAAGTGCCTATGATGGAGTTGGATGATGTATTTGCTGAGAAAGAAAAAATTGCATTAGCAGTAAAAACAGAACTTTCAGATACAATGAGGCAGTTTGGTTTTGATTTTATAAAAGCTTTAGTAACGGATATTGATCCTGATGCAAAAGTGAAGCAATCTATGAATGAGATAAATGCTGCTAAGCGTATGAAAGAAGCTGCAAAAGAGGAAGCTGAAGCAGCTAAAATTAGAGTAGTTGCAGCAGCAGAAGCAGATGCAGAAAGCAAGCGTTTAGCAGGAGAGGGAATAGCATTACAAAGAATAGCAATTGCTAATGGACTGAAGGAATCAGTAGCTGAGGTAAAGTTGGCTATGGAGGACCATGTTACTAGTCAGGATGTGATGAATATGTTATTTATGACTCAGCATTATGAAACAGTAGCTAAGCTATCTGAAAATAATACAAGCACTATATTCATGCCATACTCTCCTGATAATGTGGGGGACTTACAAATGCAAATTCAAAGTAGTTTGTTGGCAGTAGATGCAATGAAAAAGAAGAATAAATAGTGAAATAAGTGTTGGTTTTATTACTGCTGCGCGACATTTTTTTTCAATTAATAGTACTAATTATTTTATTTATAGTTTATTCATTTGCAAAAAATAAATAATTATTATGAAAAGAATTCTACTACTTTTAATTGTTGCTTTATACTTTTTTAACAATTCACAAGCGCAATTACCTGATGGATCATTAGCTCCAGATTTTACTCTAACAGACTTAAGTGGCACATCTCATAATTTATATAGCTTATTAGATGATGGCTATACTGTTTTTATTGAATTTACTGCTGTTTGGTGCCCGCCATGTTGGAATTATCATACTTCAGGTGCTTTAGCAAATTTATACTTGAATTAACAGGAGCTACTACTTATGAATATCAAATGAAAGCATGGTATTGTGGAGGTGGAGCAAGTTCTTGGACTTCCTTAAATAACTTTACTACAGCTGATAACTGTCCTAATGTTGGTAACTTGACAGCATATGGAGCGAATCCTACAAAAGCTACATTTACTTGGGATGACAGTAATGGACCCTATGAATTTGTTAGATTAAAATCTAGAATTGATTCTATTTCTAATCCATCAGGATCTGACTGGTTCCAAATTGGTGGAGCTGGAGTTGCTTATGGAACGTTTACTAAGAATAAGAATGGTTTAGTACCAGGAGAAACTTACAGAGCTCAAGCTAGAGCATTCTGTGATCCAAATGGTGGTGCTTACTTCTCATTAAGTTGGTCTCCATTAGTATACTGGACACAGCCAACTTCTAGAATTGAAGGAGGAACAGCAATTGCTAACTTAGATATTTATCCTAACCCATCAAGAGATGTATTTAACATTAGCTTTACATCAGAAACTGTCCAAGACTTAAAAGTTAGAATCCTTAATGTAGTTGGAGAGGTGATCATCTCAGATGATTTAGAGCAATTTGTTGGTGAGTACACTAAGCAAATTAACTTAGAGGAACATGCAAAAGGGATTTATTTCTTAGATATTGAAACTAATGATGGAATGGTTAACAAGAAGTTGATTTTACAATAAGTTTACTATTCAAATAAAATATAAATAATAAATCCACTCAATTATGTGGGTTTATTATTGGTGGACTTTTGATTTTATCAAATTAATCTATCATAATCATGCTGCCTAATGCAATTGCACCTAGAATTGAAATGAATACCACAAAAAACCTTTTTCATCATTAATCACTTCGAATATTGATACAGTAAATTCTGGAATTGCATTTTGTGGTTGTTGCTCATTAGCATTCCTAATAAGCCACACAGATTAAGCTTTAAAAACACTAGCCTTACTTCCGTTAAAGAATTACAATTAGAGCTTGAATGAAAGCAATGTTATGCATATTCATTATTAAAGGTAGTTTTACACTTCTGTATACCTAAAACAATCAACAGTGTGGTCATTTACCATGCCCATAGCTTGCATGTGAGCATAAACAATAGTTGAGCCTACAAACTTAAACCCTCTACTTTTTAGATCCATACTTATTTTATCGGATAAAGCAGTGTTGGCAGGTATTTCACTTATGCTTGTAAAGTTATTTTGTACGGGGATGCCATCTACAAATCCCCAGAGGTATTTACTAAAAGTGCCATACTCTTTTTGTACTTCTATAAAAGCAATAGCATTTGTTTTGGCTGCTTTTATTTTTAAGGTATTTCTAATAATTTTAGTATCTAACTTTAATACAGCTAATTTTTCATCAGAGTAATTAGCAATTTTTTGATAGTCAAAATTATCAAAAGCAGTACGAAAGTTTTCTCTTCTTCTAAGTATCGTTATCCAACTTAACCCTGCTTGAAAGGTTTCTAAGAGTAGAAACTCAAATATCTTGGCATCTTCATAAACGGGTACACCCCATTCTTTGTCATGATATTTAATATAGAGTGCGTCATTTTTAGGCCAGTTGCATCTTTTTTTATTAGTTGAGTCCATTTTCTTTTAATCGGTATCTTAGGTTGTTTCTAATATTTATCCAATATAAATTATAATCAGCAATATGATAGTTTTTCATGCGGTAAAAACGGGCAAAAGGAATTTTTATGGGTTTTATCCAAACCACTCCATTATGATTGTATGCCGCTATCGATTTTGGATAATAGATCTTATGGTTTTGGAAAAGAATTCCTAAGTGATTTTCATTTTCAGACACCAAGCTGTCTATTTCCCAACTGATAGGATTTACACATGAAATACTGTCAGAAACTTCCCAGTCTTTTGGAAAATACCCTTCTGCTAACGTACGCCAAGAAAGAAAGCAATCCAATTGATTAGGAGAGCTGCAAGTGGGTAAGTCTTTATGGAATTGTTTGATTGGCATTCCTGGAAGATAACTAAGAAGTAGTAGGCTTCTCATACTGTCATTTTCAAGAATTATTTCCTTTAATAATCTTTCTGCATGATTGGTGCCCTGACTATGTCCGGCAATTATAAATTTATTTCCTTTATTGTAATTTCTCCAATAATAAATAAATGCATTTTTTACATCCGAATAGGCAACCTCAAAGGCTTGTAATCCATTTTTTAAATCGTAATAAGATTGAATATGCATCTGTCTGTAATGTGGCGCATAAATATTTGCAATTCCTAAGAAAACACTTGCTTGATTTTGTATAGCTGTATTTCCAATTTCCTTATTTAGTTTTTTGTCATTTATATCTGCATTCCAGCTATTCCCTTTTAAATAAAGAGTAGGGTGGATAAAGAAAGCATCTATTTTAGGATTTTCTTTGTTTAAGGTGTCTAGGTATTTTTTTGGTAAACTAGCATAATGTTTTTTCTTTTTTGGATGTTCTACCCAATAGTTTATTTTTGAATAATCTGGAAGTTCTACCGATAATTTTCCATCAAAATCTTCTTTTGGGATATCACTAATATGTGGTAGAATTGTATAGGTTTTACAAGCGTTAATATTTAGAAATAAGGTAAAATAAAACAGATGTCTGATTATATTCTTCACCTTTTTACCTCCCGTGACATTTCTTAAATTTCTTACCACTTCCACATGGGCAAGGGGCATTACGCTCTACCTTTTCTTCTGCTCTTACCGGTTGTGCTTTTGGCTTAGGTTTCCCTGCTTGCTGTGGTGTATTTCCTGTATTTTCTTGTCGGCTAGTTTGGTGGTTTTCGACCTTATGCTTATCTTCTTGTACAGATGATTTTGTAGGTAAACCAGCCTTAATTAAGAAAGAAACAATATCTTTATTTACTTTATCAATCAATGCTTTAAATAAATTGAAGGATTCAAATTTGTAAATTAAAAGCGGATCTTTCTGCTCATAACTTGCTGTTTGTACAGCTTGTTTCAAGTCATCCATTTCCCGCAAATGCTCTTTCCAAATATCATCAATTATAGCAAGCGTTACACTTTTTTCAATTGCTTCTGCAATATTCCCCCCTTCTGATTCATGTGCTTCTTTAAGGTTAGTTACTACTTGCAAAGTTTTTAATCCATCAGTAAAAGGAATAACTATGTTCTCATAAGTTGCAGACTGATTTTCGTACACATCTTTAATTACTGGGTAAGCTTGCCTTGCAATTGAAGTAGATTTATTTTGATATGAACTATAACAATTTTCATATACTTTCTCTGTAATCTCTTGTGATGATAAATCAGCAAATTCTGTTTTAGTAATTGTACTTTCAGTAGCTAATAGTCTGATTAAATCTAACTTAAAAGTACCATAATCTTTTGCCTCATGTAGTTCTTCAACAATACTTTCACAAGTATCATAAATCATATTCGAAACATCAAGCGATAGTCTATCTCCATGCAAAGCATGCCTTCTTTTCTTATAGATTACCTCTCTTTGTTGATTCATTACATCATCATACTCCAATAATCTTTTTCTTGTTCCAAAGTTATTTTCTTCAACTTTCTTTTGCGCTCTTTCAATGGATTTACTTACCATAGAATGCTGAATAACTTCACCTTCTTCAAGTCCCATTCTGTCCATTAATTTTGCAATTCTTTCTGATCCGAAAAGTCGCATCAACTTATCTTCCAAAGAAACATAGAATTGGGATGAACCTGGATCTCCTTGCCTACCAGCTCTACCTCTTAGCTGTCTGTCTACCCTTCTTGAATCGTGTCTTTCAGTACCAATAATTGCTAATCCTCCAGCAGCTTTTACTTCATCAGAAAGTTTAATATCGGTACCCCTACCAGCCATATTTGTTGCAATTGTAACTGCTGATTTGTTACCGGCTTCAGCTACAATGTCGGCTTCTCTTTGATGCATTTTTGCATTCAGAACATTGTGCTTAATACCTCTTCTCCTAAGTATTGTGCTTAGTAATTCTGATATTTCAACTGATGTGGTACCAACTAAAATTGGTCTTCCTTGCTCAGTTAATGTTACAATATCTTCAATTACAGCATTGTATTTTTCTCTGTTTGTTTTGTATACCAAATCATCTTTATCATCTCTTTGAATTGGTCTGTTTGTAGGTATTGCAACTACATCTAGTTTGTAGATTTCCCAGAATTCGCCCGCTTCAGTTTCAGCAGTACCAGTCATTCCAGCAATCTTATTATACATTCTGAAATAGTTTTGAAGTGTAACTGTTGCGTAAGTTTGTGTGGCCGCTTCAATTTTCACGCTTTCTTTTGCTTCTATCGCTTGGTGAAGCCCATCAGAATATCTTCTACCATCCATGATACGACCGGTTTGCTCATCAACAATTTTTACTTTGTTATCCATCACAACATACTCAACATCTTTTTCAAAAAGAGTGTATGCTTTTAGTAATTGATTAATTGTATGTACCCTTTCACTTTTTATTGCAAAATCTCTTAATACATCATCTTTAGCTGTAGCTTTTTCAATGTCTGATTGAGCTGATTTATCAATTTCAGCAATATTTCCACCAACATCAGGAAGAATAAAAAAGTCTTTATTCTCAGTAGAGCTAGTCATTAACTCCAATCCTTTTTCAGTTAATTCAATAGAGTTAGATTTCTCATCAATTACAAAAAAGAGCTCTTCATCAACTAGATGCATTTCCTTATTTTGGTCTTGCATGTAGTAATTTTCAGTTTTTTGTAATTGTGCTCTTACTCCATCTTCTGATAAAAACTTAATAAGTGCTTTATTTCTAGGCAGTCCTCTAAAAGCTCTTAAAAGATTAAGTCCTCCTTTTTCTGAATCACCATCTTTTAACAGTTTTTTAGCATCAGAAATTACTATATTAATAAATTTTCTTTGTGCATTTACAAGTTGATCAACCTTATGTTTGTATTCGTTAAATTCGTGTTTATCTCCTTGTGGTGTAGGCCCTGAAATAATAAGAGGTGTTCTTGCATCATCAATAAGAACAGAATCCACTTCATCAACAATAGAATAATGCAATTTTCTTTGTACTAAATCTTCAGGGCGTTTTGCCATATTATCTCTTAGATAATCAAAACCAAATTCGTTATTTGTGCCGTAAGTAATATCAGATAGATAGGCTTTTCTTCTCTCATCAGAATTAGGTTGATGATTGTCAATACAATCTATGCTTAATCCATGAAATTGGAATAATGGTCCCATCCAAAGAGCATCCCTTTTTGCTAGGTAATTATTTACAGTTACTAGATGTACTCCTAATCCAGTAAGTGCATTTAAATAAATTGGAAGTGTTGCGGATAAAGTTTTCCCTTCACCAGTTTGCATTTCAGCAATTTTTCCTTGATGCAAAACAATCCCTCCAATTAACTGAACATCATAATGTATCATGTCCCACTTGATCTCAGTTCCTGCCGCATCCCAAGTTGTTTGATAAGTTGCAGTATCTCCATTAATGCTTACAAAATCTTTTGTAGCAGCTAATTCTGTGTCATTTTTGTTTGCAGTTACATCAATGCTTTTATTTTCTGCAAATCTTTTTGCAGTTTCTTTTACAACTGCAAAGGCTTGTGGTAAAACTGTATTTAGAATTTTTTCTATTTTATCAATTACTGTTTTTTCTAGTGCATCAATTTCTTTATAAAGCTCTTCTTTTTCTTCAGTTTTAGTTTCGGAAAGGTTTGATTTCTCTTTTAGAGTTTCAATCTTAGATTTTTCTTCACTAATAAAATCAGAGATCTGTTTTTTAAAATCAGTAGTTTTTTCTCTTAATTCATTATTTGATAAAGAACTTAATTTAGAAAACTCCTCATTAATCTTATCTACTAAAGGAGTTATTTCCTTAACATCCTTATCGTATTTGTTCCCGAATAATTTACCTAATATGCCTAATAAACCTGCCATTTGTGTTTTTTAATTTAACGGAGTAAAGTTAATTTTTTACAAGAGTATACAAAATAAAAAAAGGTCGAATTCGACCTTTTTTATTAATACTCATCTTCATTAAAGAAGAAGTCATCTTTTGTTGGATAATCGGGCCAAATATCTTCAATAGTGTCCCATTGCATCCCTACCTCTTCTTCTACCAATTCTTGCAAATTTTCAACTACTTCCATCGGCGCTCCTGATCTTATTGCAAAATCAACTAATTCATCTTTTGTTGCTGGCCATGGTGCATCTTCTAGTTTTGACGCTAGTTCTAAAGTCCAATACATTTCTTATTTTTTAAATCTTTTGCAAAAATATATGTTTTATTGAATTGAGGCTTAAATTGTTAATCTTTTTCCCATTCAATTTCTTCTGCATTATTTTCTTTTAAAACAGCTCTTGATAAAACAAATAAATAATCTGATAATCTGTTTAAATATTGAAGATGTAAGTTGTTAATTTCTGATGTTTTACTTAGAGCAACTAAATTACGCTCAGCTCTCCTGCAAACTGTTCGTGCAATATGGCATTTAGATGTAGTAGGGTGCCCAGAAGGAAGAATAAAATTCTGTAACATTGGTAATGTTAACTCCATTTTATCTATTGCTTTTTCCAACATTTCAATGTTTTTGGCTGTAATATTGGGCAATTTAATTTTATCCTTTTTTCCGTCAAATGAAATAACAGAACCTAAATTGAAAAGTTGATTTTGAATATTTAGTAAAATTTCTTTATGGAATTCTTTTAAATCTTGATCATAAATATTCCCAATGAATGAGTTGAGTTCATCAATTGTTCCATAACACTCTAATTTTACATGATCTTTGTCAACTATACTTCCACCAAGTAATTGTGTTTTTCCTTTATCTCCCTTTTTAGTGTAAATTTTCATGATTTAGAATTTAATTATAAAATTTTCTTTGCTTAATTCTGATTTTAAAAAAACTACTCCAACAAAAAATAAATCAATCGTTAATGTAGTTTTTTGGTGCGTCTTAATGTAATTCCAAGCATTCTCCATTCCCTCTGACCAGTGTACATCATCAAATATAAAAATGGTGTCATTGTTAGAGTATTTCAAGCACTTTTCAAAATAATTAATAGTTGTTTTTTCTTGATGATTTCCATCAATAAAAGCTAAATCTAAAGTTTTAATTTCTTCAAGTTTACTCTCTAGTGTGTTATTGAAATCTCCTAAAGTGATAGATGTGTTCTTCGCATTTAATTTCTTAAAATTTTGTTGTGCGACTTTTGCTGTTTCAGGGCAGCCTTCCAAAGTATGAACTTGAGATTCTTTAATTGCTTTTGCTAAATAAAGCGTGCTTATACCTAGTGATGTTCCTAGTTCTAAAATATTTTTTGGTTTATAAAACTGAGTTATTCTGTAAAGTAGTTTTCCAAATTTTGAATTCTTAGCAGAATTCTTTGCTACATCTTTAATTTTTCTTATTTTATTATTATTAACATGGCTTCCTGCTCCAAAATCAGTAATTTTTACTGTATCATCTGATTTGCACAAATCCCTTCTTAACTGCTCAATATTTTTACAGTTTTGATCATCAGATTTTTTATTAAGAACAATTGTGATAAACTCATATAAAAACGGAGCTTGCGCACTGTGTTTTGTTTTTGCTATTAAAAAATACTTGATATATCTAAAAATTAGTTGCAATGCTTTCATAGTTGCAAAAATACATTTTATTGTGCACAATTCACACAGAATTTACTGTGTGGACGAATCATTAATCTCCCCAAGGGAATATTTTGTTTACATTTATTACATATACCGAAATCAGCATTTTTAATTTTGTATTGCATAACGTGTAGTTGCTGCATTTTATTTTCTGCTTGCCTAAGAGCTGCTTCAACTACACTTTTATTATTGATAGCATCCATGCGAGAAATCCTCCCAATTGAATTTTCAGGTGCAATGGGCTTACAAAGTACAGTAAACTCGGCTATCTTTTTTTGAGTATTGTCAATTTCGAGCAATAGTTTTTTATGTATCTCCTTTTTTTGTGTTTCGTCCATCAAGGCAAATGTATAGTTTTTTAATGTATTTTTGCATTATGATTATTGTTACAGGTGCAGCAGGTTTTATTGGATCGGTTTTAGTTGGTAAGCTAAATTCATTAGACAAATCAAACTTAATTTTGGTTGATGATTTTTCAAATGATGAGAAAAATAAAAATCTATATAATAAGCAATTTAATCAACAGATTGATCGTTCAGAATTCATAGAGTGGTTCATGAAAAATGCTGAATCAGTTTCTGAATTTTATCATATTGGTGCTAGAACTGATACTACAGAGCTTAATGTTGAAATATTTAATGAGTTGAACCTAAATTATACTAAAGACATATGGAATATTTGTGCTGACAATAGCATCCCTTTTGTGTACGCTTCTTCAGCAGCTACTTATGGAATGGGAGAGTCTGGGTTTGATGATAATCATGATATTATTGATGATTTGGTTCCATTAAATCCTTATGGGGAATCAAAAAATGACTTTGATAAATGGGCTTTAAAACAAAAGTCAACCCCACTATTTTGGGCAGGGTTTAAGTTTTTTAATGTTTATGGGCCTAATGAATTTCATAAAGGCAGAATGGCTTCCGTAATTTCACATGCTGTAAATCAAATTTCCATTACTAATGGAATGAAACTTTTTAAATCGCATAATCCTAAATATAAAGATGGGGAACAATTACGTGATTTTGTTTATGTAAAGGATGTAGTTGAAGTTTTGGCTTTTATGATGGAGAGCAAAAAGCAAAGTGGAATTTATAATCTTGGAAGTGGTAAAGCAAGAACTTTTAAAGATTTGGTTGAGGCCACTTTCTCTGCTATGAATATCAAAAGTAACATTTCTTATATAGCTACTCCCATTGATATTAGATATAAATACCAGTATTTTACACAGGCAAGTATGCAAAAATTAAAAACTGTGGGTTATAAAAAATCCTTTACTAATTTAGAAGATGGAGTAAAGGATTATGTTCAGAACTATCTGATTGACAAGAAGTATTACTAGAGTTGTTCTCTCAAGTTTACTAAAAATCCTCTGATATCTTTTAGGTGATTTACAATTTCAATATTGTCAATTGTATCTTCTTTATTTTCTTTAAGTTTCATTTTAGCACCTTCCAAAGTAAATCCTCTTTCTTTTATTAAATGGTAAATAATTTGAAGGTTTTTTATGTCTTTCGGAGTAAATAATCGGTTTCCTTTTTTATTCTTTTTTGGTGTTAAAATATCAAATTCTTTCTCCCAAAATCGGATAGCAGAAATATTCATTTCAAACATTTTAGCAACTTCACCTATCTTGTAAAATAGTTTTTCTTTTGGTAAATTATTAAAATCCATTAGTCAAATGATTGATTATTTTGAGAAGAAATTTCTAACATCTTTTCATACTCATCAGGGTTTAAATCATTGTAGTAGAAGTTAACAGGGTTTATTTTCCTGCCATCTTTATGAACTTCATAATGAAGGTGAGGAGCAACTGAAGTTCCTGTGCTTCCAACATATCCAATAACATCACCTCTTTTAACTTTTTGCCCTTTTTTTACAATGTATTTTGTCATGTGAGCGTAAAGCGTTTTGTAGCCATATCCATGGTCAATAACTACATGATTACCATAACCTCTTCTACTTCTTCTTACTTTATGTATTTTACCATCCCCTGTAGCATAAATTGGCGTTCCACTTTTTGCAGAGAAGTCCATTCCAGTATGTAGTTTTCTAGTTTTATATATAGGATGAATTCTATAACCCCATCCACTGGCCATTCGGCTTAAATCTTTATTAGAAACTGGTTGTATGGCAGGAATAGCAGCAAGCATATCGGCTTTATTTTTTGCTAATTCAATAATATCATCAAAGGATTTTGATTGTATGTAAAGTTGTTTAGTGATCTGATCAAGTTTCTTGCTCGTTTCAACTACTAGTTCAGTATTTTTAAATCCATTTAATTCTTGATACCTATTTACGCCACCATATCCAGCTTTTCTGATTGAAGATGGAATTGGGTCTGCTTCAAAAATTACTCTATAAATATTGTCATCACGCTTTTGAATATCATCAAGAACAAGCTCAACTTGTGACAACTTATCTTGTACTAAATCATATTGAGTGGTAAGCTGTGCAATCTCTCTATTAAGAGTTTTTTCTTTAGGGCTATCAAAAAATTGAAAGAAAACCAAAACCATTACAAGTCCTAAAAATACACTCCCCATAAGGAAGTAAAACATTCGTTTTAACTTATTTAAACCACTAAGTTCAATTCGTTTGTAACTTAGTGTTTTAGTATCGTAATAATATTTTACCTTAGCCATCTTAAAATTATTGCGCAAATTTACTTATTTTGCATTAGATAAAGCATGAAATACTGCTGATTTCTAACAACTTATTGTGAATTGTAAAATTAACAACAGAAAATGAAAGCCAATACACTCAGAGCGCTATACTTAGATTTCTTTAAATCAAAACAACATAAAATTGTTTCATCAGCACCTATGGTGGTAAAAAATGACCCTACATTAATGTTTACAAATGCAGGGATGAATCAATTTAAAGATATCTTTTTAGGAGATTCTGATCCTAAAGATGTAAGAATAGCAAATTCTCAAAAATGTTTAAGAGTTTCGGGTAAGCATAATGATTTGGAGGAAGTAGGACATGATACTTACCATCATACCATGTTCGAAATGTTGGGGAGTTGGAGTTTTGGTGATTACTTTAAAGAAGATGCAATAAATTGGGCTTGGGAATTTTTAACTGAAGTTTGTGAGCTTGATAAAGATAGGCTATATGTTACTGTTTTTGAAGGAGCAAAAGAAGATGGGTTAGAAAAGGATAATGAAGCATTTAATAGTTGGAAGAACCACCTTCCTCAAGACAGAATTTTAACTGGAAATAAAAAGGACAACTTTTGGGAAATGGGAGAGACAGGACCATGTGGACCTTGTTCTGAAATCCATTTTGACAATAGAAATAATGAAGAAAGAGCAAAAGTTAGTGCTGCCAATTTAGTAAATGAAGACCATCCTCAAGTTATTGAAATCTGGAATTTGGTATTTATGCAATACAATAGATTTTCTGATGGAAATTTAAAGCCATTACCAAATTCTCATGTTGATACTGGAATGGGATTTGAA
>CAJQLK010000023.1 GCA_905479165.1 uncultured Flavobacteriales bacterium
CTTTCTTCTGATTTAAGAGTTGAAGTTCATAGGGATGGTAAAGTTTTTGAACAAGAATATAAAATTGGCGCTCCTCAGTATGATGTTCGTGAAATTGGAACTACTGATGTTACGGGTACTAGAGTTACTTTTCAGCCAGATGCTTCAATTTTTGAAGATACTGATTATCATTTCGATATATTAGTTGCTCGTTTAAGAGAATTGGCTTTTTTAAATAAAGGGATTCATCTTTCTATTACTGATAAAAGAAGAAAAGATGAAGATGGTGAATTTGTAAAAGAAGAATTCTATTCTGAAGGTGGATTGAAAGAATTTGTTTCTTTTTTGGATGAAACTAGAGATTCTATTTTAGATGATGTTATTTATTTTGATGGCGAAAAAGATGGAGTGCCAGTAGAGGTGGCTATGGTGTATAATACCTCTTATACTGAGAATGTCTTCTCTTATGTGAATAATATCAACACCCATGAAGGAGGGACACATCTTTCAGGATTTAAAAGAGGGCTTACGCGTACTCTTAAAAAATATGCGGATGGTTCAGGCTTATTGAAAAAAGTGAAATTTGAAATTTCTGGAGATGATTTTAGAGAAGGTTTAACGGCTGTAATTTCTGTTAAAGTTATGGAGCCTCAATTTGAAGGGCAAACAAAAACAAAATTAGGAAATAAGGAAGTTACTTCTGCAGTTTCACAATCGGTAAGTGATATGCTTACTTTCTATTTAGAGGAAAATCCTGAACAAGCAAAAAGAATTGTGCAGAAAGTTATTTTGGCTGCAACAGCAAGAAATGCTGCTACTAAAGCTAGAGAAATGGTGCAAAGAAAAAGTGTTCTTACTGGATCTGGATTACCTGGTAAACTTTCAGATTGTTCTGAAAAAGACCCGGCAAAATGTGAGATTTTCTTAGTTGAGGGGGATTCTGCAGGTGGTACAGCAAAGCAAGGTAGAGATAGGCACTTTCAAGCAATTATGCCATTAAGAGGTAAAATTCTTAATGTGGAAAAAGCAATGCAACATAAAGTTTTTGAAAATGAGGAAATCAAAAATATGTTTAAAGCATTGGGTGTTTCAATTGGTACTATTGATGATGAAAGAGAATTGAATATTGAAAAATTGAGATATCATAAAGTTGTAATTATGACGGATGCGGATATTGACGGTTCTCATATTGCTACTTTATTATTAACTTTCTTCTTCCGTTTTTTAAAGCCACTTATTGAACAAGGTTTTGTTTATATTGCTACTCCACCTTTATATTTATTAAAAAGAGGAAAGACCATAGGTACTGTTGGGAAGAAAGCCAAAGAGATGCAATGATTATGGAAATGAAAGGAGGGAAAGATGTTAATGTAATTATCCAAAGATATAAAGGACTTGGAGAAATGAATGCGTCTCAGTTATGGGATACAACTTTAAATCCGGAATATAGAACGCTTAAGCAAGTTACAATTGATAATGCTGCTGAGTCAGATAGAGTTTTCTCAATGTTAATGGGAGATGAAGTGCCTCCAAGGAGAGCCTTTATTGAAGCAAATGCTAAATATGCCAATATTGATGCATAAGTTTTAAAAACAAATTAAAAAAAACAACTAAATAAATAAAAGAATGAAAGTTACAGTAGTAGGTGCAGGTGCAGTAGGAGCTAGTTGTGCGGAATATATCGCAATAAAAAACTTTGCCTCAGAAGTAGTATTAGTTGATATTAAGGAAAATTTTGCTGAAGGAAAAGCAATGGATTTAATGCAAACTGCATCTTTAAACGGTTTTGATACTAAAATTACAGGATCAACTAATGATTACTCAAAAACTGCTGGAAGTCGTGTTGCAGTAATTACTTCAGGAATACCAAGAAAACCAGGGATGACAAGAGAGGAATTGATTGGAATTAATGCTGGAATTGTAAAATCAGTTTCTGAGCAATTAATTAAGCACTCTTCTGATGTAATTTTGATTATTGTTAGTAACCCTATGGATACTATGACTTATTTAACTCATAAAGTAACTGGTTTACCTAAAAACAGAATTATTGGAATGGGTGGTGCTTTGGATTCTGCAAGATTTAAATATAGATTAGCTGAGGCTATGGAATGCCCAACATCTGATATAGATGGAATGGTAATTGGAGGTCATTCTGATAAAGGAATGGTTCCTTTAACAAGAATTGCTACAAGAAATTCCGTTAGAGTTTCAGAATTTTTGAAAGCTGATAGATTGCAAAAAGTATTGGAAGATACTAAAGTTGGTGGGGCAACATTGACAGGCATGTTAGGTACTTCTGCTTGGTATGCTCCAGGTGCTGCAGTTAGTGGTTTAGTTCAAGCTATTGCTTGTGATCAAAAGAAAATGTTCCCTTGTTCAGTTATGCTTGATGGTGAGTATGGTTTAAGTGATTTGTGTATTGGAGCACCTGTGATTTTAGGTAAGAATGGTATTGAAAGTATAGTTGAAATCGACTTAGATGAAGCGGAATTGAGTCAGTTAAGAGCTTCTGCTGAAGGAGTGAAAGCAACTAATACTTTGCTTAACGATTTAAATCTGTAAATATTTATCATTTAGAATGTTGTTAAATTGATAAAACTTACTATTTTTGCAGCCCTAATTTAAGAATTAAGAAAATGAAAAAAGATATCCACCCAAAAGAGTACAGATTGTGCGTATTTAAAGATATGTCAACAGAATTTGCAATTTTAACAAAATCATGTGTTGAGTCTGAAAGTATTATTAAATGGGAAGATGGTAATGAATATCCATTAGTAAAAATGGAGATATCTTCTGATTCACATCCTTTCTATACAGGAAAAGCTAAGTTGCTTGATACAGCAGGAAGAATTGATAAATTTAAAAATAAATATAAGAAATTTGCTAAATAGTAAATTTTCAATTTTAATAAAAAGCCCGCACAATTTTGTGTGGGCTTTTTTTTTAACTTTGCAGTATGAATGTAATTTTATTTGACTCTAATCGATCTAATTTTTATCCATTATCATATACACGACCAATTTCTGAGTTTCGAATAGGAATTTTAACGATAAAGGAAAAGTGGACGCATTATTATAAAAATATTTCTACTAAAACAGAAGATTATTTAGTTAGTAAATATCCCATCAGATTGCAAAAAGAAAATCTTTGGATTGATGCTTCTGTTTTACCTTCAAAAGAATTAAAAACGGAGTTAGATAGCTTAAGAAATGGAGAAATTCTTAAGTCAAATGGGAAAATTATTGCATTTAAAAATTTGAATTATTCTTTTAAAAATTTGAATAAAATTAACACTTCAATTCTTGTTAATTCAATTGAAAATATATGTGATATTTTTTCTGATAATGGAAGGGAAATTGAAGCTGATTTTAAATTACTAACTACAGCAAGAAAATCACAAGAGATTAGTGATACCAATACTGTAATTGGTAAGCATATATTTATCGAGAAAGGTGCGAAAATTTCATGTAGTATTCTAAATGCAGAAAATGGACCTATATATATAGGTAAAAATACTGAAATTATGGATGGAGCTATTATAAGAGGTCCTTTTGCAATGTGTGAAAATTCAGTTTTAAAAATGGGAGCTAAGATATATGGACCAACAACTTTAGGTCCGCATTGTAAGGTTGGTGGAGAGGTAAATAATTCTGTTTTCTTTGGTTATTCATCAAAAGCACATGATGGTTTTTTAGGTAATTCTGTAATTGGTGATTGGTGCAATTTAGGAGCAGACACAAATAATTCAAACCTCAAAAATAATTATGCTGAGGTTAAACTTTGGAATTATGAGATGGAGCGATTCAAAAAAACTGGCTTGCAGTTTTGTGGATTAATTATGGGAGATCATTCAAAATGTGGAATAAATACAATGTTTAATACGGGTACCGTTATTGGTGTTAGTGCAAATATATTTGGTAGTGGTTTTCCAAGAAATTTTATTCCCTCATTTAGTTGGGGAGGAGCTTCTGGTTTCCAAGTTTATAAATTACCTAAAGTTTTTGAAGTTGCTTCAAAAGTATTCGAAAGAAGAAAACTTGACTTTGATGAGAATGAACAAAATATTTTGTCAGAAGTGTATGATATGACAAAACGCTACCGAAACGAATAATAACTGACAAAACGGCCATCTTAAATCTTTGGCACACTAATTGCGAGTGTAACTGGTGAAAACAAATATTATGAAGAAAGATTTTAGAATAAGTTCAGCAGAGTTTTCTGACATGCTTAATGAAGATACAGAGTTTTTGCCATTAATGAGTGATGAGGATGAGGCAAAAATATCAAAGGAAGATACACCAAATGAACTTCCAATTTTACCTTTAAGAAATACAGTTTTGTTTCCAGGTGTTATTATCCCAATTACTATTGGCAGAGATAGATCAGTCAAATTGATAAAAGATGCAGAAAATGGTAATAAGACAATTGGAGTTGTAGCTCAAAAGGATTTTGATACAGAATTGCCAGAATTAAGTGATTTAAATCATGTCGGTACTGTAGCTCATATTTTGAAAATGTTAAAAATGCCTGATGGAAATATCACTGCTGTTATACAGGGTAGAAAGCGTTTTGAGATTACTGAAATAGTTCAAAAAGACCCTTATTTTAAGGCAAAAGTAGTTGACTTAAAAGAAGTAAAGCCTGAGAAAAAAGATGAAGAATTTGGTGCGTTAGTTTCATCTGTAAAGGATTTGGCTCTTAGGATTATTGATGAATCTCCTAATATTCCTACTGAGGCGGCAATTGCAATTAAAAATATTAAAAATTCATCTTTTGTAATAAATTTTGTTTCTTCAAATATGAATATTGGTTTGACTGAAAAGCAATCATTATTAGAAGAAGTTGATTTGAAGAAGCGTGCTATTTTAGTGTTAGAACTCTTAACTAAAGAGTTGCAAATGCTAGAAATGAAAAATAAAATTCAATCCAAAGTTCAAACAGATTTAGATAAACAGCAAAGAGAATATTATTTGAATCAGCAAATGAAAGCTATTCAAGAGGAATTAGGTGGGAGTGGTTCTCAAAAAGAAATTGATGAAATGCGCAAGCAGGCATCAAAAAAGAAATGGAATAATGAGATTGCAAATGCATTTGATAAGGAGCTTAGAAAGTTACAAAGAATGAATCCTTCTATGTCCGACTATGCTGTACAGAGAAGTTATATTGAGTTGATATTGGATCTTCCTTGGGATGAAGTTACAACTGATAGTTTTGATTTGAAACAAGCGAGAGATATTTTAGATAGAGATCATTTTGGTTTAGAAAAAGTAAAAGAAAGAATTATAGAGCATCTAGCAGTTTTAAAATTAAAGGGTGATATGAAATCGCCAATTTTATGTTTGTATGGTCCTCCTGGGGTTGGAAAAACGTCATTAGGAAAGTCAATTGCTGAGGCTCTTGGTAGAAAATATGAGCGTGTTTCTTTAGGTGGTTTGCGTGATGAAGCCGAAATTAGAGGGCATAGAAAAACTTATATTGGTGCAATGCCAGGAAGAATTATTAAATCAGTAAAAAAAGCAAAATCCTCAAATCCAGTTTTTGTTTTAGATGAGATTGATAAAGTGACAAGAGATAATCATGGTGATCCGTCTTCTGCACTTTTAGAGGTTTTAGACCCTGAGCAAAATGAAACTTTTCATGACAATTATTTGGAGTTGGATTATGATTTATCAAAAGTAATGTTTGTTGCTACGGCTAATTCTTTAGCTACAATTCAGCCTGCACTTAGAGATAGAATGGAAATCATTGAGATAAATGGATATACTATTGAGGAAAAAGTGCAAATTGCAAAAAAACATTTATTGCCAAAACAATTAAAATCCCATGGTTTAAAAGTAGAACAATTTACACTTTCGGATGTTATTCTAGAGAAAATTGTTGACCAATATACTCGTGAATCGGGTGTTAGGACTTTGGATAAAATGATTAGTAAAATGATCAGGAATGTTGCAAAGTCATTGGCTATGGACGAATCTTTTGATTATTCGCCAGCAAATGAAGTGGTAGAAAAAGTGTTGGGAGCTCCAAGATTTGATAGAGATAGAGTGATAGATAATTCTGTTGCTGGTGTTGTTACAGGTTTAGCTTGGACATCAGTTGGAGGAGATATTCTGTTTATTGAAAGCATTTTAAGTAAAGGAAAGGGGAAGTTATCGGTTACAGGAAATCTAGGAAAAGTGATGAAGGAATCGGTTACTATTGCAATTGAGTATCTGAAAGCTCATGCGAGTAGTTATGGTATTTTATCTGAAACTTTTGACAAATGGAATGTTCATGTTCATGTTCCTGAGGGAGCAACTCCAAAAGATGGTCCTTCAGCAGGAATTACTATGTTTACTTCTTTAGTATCTTCATTTACACAAAGAAAAGTTAAAGAGAAAATAGCAATGACTGGAGAGCTTACTTTAAGAGGGAAAGTATTGCCAGTTGGTGGAATTAAAGAGAAAATATTGGCAGCAAAACGATCAGGAATTAATGAAATTTTGCTTTCAAAACAGAATAGAAAAGATATTTTAGAAATCAATGAAAAGTATGTAAAGGGAATGACTTTTTATTATGTAGATACATTAAAAGAAGTAATTAATATCGCATTGTTAAAAGATAAAGTTAAAAATGCAGTTAAGATTCAATAGCAAGTTAAAATAAGATTGAAAAAGTATCGTTAATTATATTGTGAGTAAAAGAAATATTTTTCTTCTGGCATTTTTAATTCCATTTAGTATTGTTGCTCAAAGCGGGGGGCAAACAGCTTTTTCTTTTGTAGATATAGAGACTTCATCAAGAGTTGAGGCATTGGGAGGTAGTGGTATTGCAATTTTTGATAATGATGTTTCATTAGTTCAAACTACACCATCACTGTTAAATCCTGAAATGGATAAAGCTATAGTATTTTCTTTTGGAGATTACTTTTCGGATATTAATTTGCTTTCATTTTCTTTTTCAAAGAATATAGAGGAACTAGGTGTTTTTGCGCTTTCATTAAAAGCAATAAATTACGGAATTTTTGATAGAAATGATGAGAATGGTTATAATCATGGTGAATTCTCTGCAAATGATCAAGTTCTTACTTTTAGTTTTGCTAAACAGCTGATTAAAAGGTTTACTCTTGGTGTAAATTTAAATTTACTCAATTCTAATTACGATTCTTATAATTCATTTGCAATAAGTTCAAATATCTCATCAACATATTATAACAAAGAGAAAAGATTTACTTCTACTTTTCTTTTTAAAAATATAGGAAGGCAAGTTAATTCATATACATCAATTAATGAGAGTTTACCATTTGAAATACAATATGCAATATGCAAGGAGTTGGCTCATTTACCTTTCAGATATCATCTAACATATAATTCAATCAATATATTTGATGTTAAATCTCATTATAAATTAAGAAGCCAAACTAATACAGATTCAGGAGAGTTAGAGTTAAAACAGGAGAGTATTGCTAAAACTGCTTTGCGTCATATCGTTATTGGAGGAGAGCTTAATCCTTTTAGAAAAAGTTTATCTATTAGAGGTGGGTTTAATTTTCAAAGAAGATTTGATTTAACAACTACAACTCGCCCTGGATTAGTTGGTTTTTCTTGGGGTATTGGTTTTAAAGTAATGAAATATCGTTTTGATTATAGTCAATCTTCCTATCATTTGTCAGGAGCCCCAAATAATTTTAGTATTGCTACAAATTTGAGTACTTTTGGCTTCTAGATGAGTTTAACTTTTAATATTGCTATTGACGGACATTCCTCTTGTGGTAAAAGCACAATAGCAAAATCTATTGCTCTAAAATATGGCATGCGCTATATTGATACGGGAGCAATGTACAGAGCGATTACACTTTATTTTATGAGAAACAATATCATTAAAAATAAACAAGTTGATTTTGCTTTACTCTCAGATTCTTTAGATAAGATAACGATTAATTTTCAATTCAATTCTGAGCTAAAAAAGTCAGAAACTTTACTGAATAATGAGAATGTTGAGTCAATTATTAGAGGGGTTGAGGTTTCCGATAATGTTTCAATTATTGCTCAAATTAAAGAGGTAAGAGAAAAGTTAATTCTTTTGCAAAAAGCAATTGGAAAGTCAAAAAATGTAGTGATGGATGGTAGAGATATTGGAACAAAAGTTTTTCCAGATGCAAGGTTAAAGCTTTTTGTTACTGCAAAGGCTGAAATTCGAGCTCAAAGAAGGTTTGATGAATTGAAGGTAAAAGGTGAAAGAGTTACTTTTGATGAGATTTTACAGAATTTGAATGAAAGAGATAATCATGATACTAATAGAGAAATCAATCCCCTTTTGCAAGCAGAAGATGCTGTTTTGATTGATAATTCAGTCCTTTCTATTGAGGATCAAAATGATTTAATTGATAACTTAATAAATACAAAAAAATAATGAAAGTAATTATTGATAAATATTCAGGATTTTGCTTTGGAGTTGTTTATGCAATTCAAATGGCAGAATCTATTTTGGATGAAGAAGGAGTTTTGTATTGTTTGGGGGATATTGTGCATAATAATAAAGAGGTTGATAGGTTAAATGAAAGAGGTTTGAAAATTATAAATCATGAGGACTTAAAAGAATTAAAGGATTGTAAAGTTTTAATTCGAGCTCATGGGGAACCACCTTCTACTTATAAATTAGCTTTAAAAAATAATATTCAACTATTGGATGCTTCTTGCCCAGTTGTGCTTAAATTACAACATCAAATTAAAGAAGGTTATGAGAAGTTAAAAGAAATTGATGGCCAAGTAATTATTTTTGGAAAAGAAGGTCATGCGGAGGTGACTGGACTTGTTGGGCAGACAAATAGTGAGGCGATTATTGTTACTACTATTGAAGATTTAGAAAAGATAGATTTTTCTAAGTCAATTTATATTTATTCACAAACAACTAAAAGTCCAAAAGCTTATTTAGATATAACAAAAGAGATAGAGAAAAGAGTTAAATTGTCATCCAATCCAGATATTAAATACATTGTTAATGATACTTTGTGTAGGCAAGTTTCTGGTAGAGAGCCTCAGTTAAAGCAATTTTCGAATGATAATGATGTTATTATTTTTGTTAGTGGAAAGAAAAGTTCAAATGGTAAAATGTTGTATAAATCTTGCGAGAATGAGAACCCTAAATCATACTTCATTTCAGATGTAGATGAGTTGAATAATGAATGGTTTTTTGATGCTAAATCTGTTGGTATTTGTGGTGCTACTTCTACTCCAAGATGGTTGATGGAAAATGTTCAAAAAGCAATCCTAAAAATAGCTTAATATTCTTTTTTGTTATTTCATATTATAATTGTATTTTTGCACGCCTTTTTAGAATGTTAGTGAGGTAGTGAAAAGGCAAAAATTATAATTAATCGCTCTTAAAGTTTAAAACATCTTAGCCTTACATACTTTAAGATACAAATGTAAATGACGAAATATGTCAGAAGAAAAGAAAAAAGTAACTGTTAAAAAAGCAGTTAAAAAACCTAGAATTACTAAGGTTAAAAAAGAAGAAACTCCAAAATCTGTGGAGATAAAAGCAACTGAAAATCCCGTTGTAGAAGAAGTAAAATTAGAAGAAACTCATGTAGTTAAAAAAGTAAAAACTTTATCTAAAGAAGAATTGCTTGCGAATTTTGACTGGGACAAAGCTGCTCAAAATGATATGTATTCTAATGAAGAAAGATCAGATCTTGAAAAAGAATATGTTGCTACTCTTCCTGAGATTATGGACAAGCAAGTTCTTGATGGAACTATTGTTTTGATTACTGAGAGAGAAGTAGTTGTTGACATAAACTTTAAATCTGATGGGGTGCTTTCTTTTAATGAGTTTAAATATAATGATGATTTAAAAGTTGGTGATTCTGTTGAAGTTTTAGTAGAAAAACAGGAAGACAAAAATGGACAATTAGTTTTATCACATAAAAGAGCTAGAATTTTAAGAGCATGGAAAAAAGTTAATGTTGCATTAGAGACTGGTGAAGTTGTTAATGGTCAAATCTTAAGTAGAACAAAAGGAGGTATGATTGTTGATGTATTTGGAATTGAATGTTTCTTGCCAGGATCTCAAATTGATGTTAAGCCAATCCGTGATTATGACGCGTATGTTGGTAAAAAGATGGAATTCAAAGTTGTGAAAGTAAATGAAGCATTCAGGAACGTAGTTGTATCTCATAAAGCATTAATTGAGGCTGATTTAGCAGTTCAAACTAAAGAGATTATGTCTAAATTAGAAAAAGGACAAGTACTAGAAGGAACTGTTAAAAATATAACTTCTTATGGTGTTTTTGTTGACTTAGGAGGTATTGATGGATTGGTACATATTACTGACTTATCTTGGGGTAGAATTTCTCATCCAGATGAGATTGTATCTTTAGATGAAATTATAAATGTTGTAATTCTTGATTTTGATGAAGGTAAGAGCAGAATTCAATTAGGATTAAAACAATTAGGTGCTCATCCTTGGGATAGTTTAGAGGGTGACTTAAAAGTCGGAGATGAGGTTGATGGAAAAGTTGTAGTTGTTGCTGATTATGGAGTTTTTGTTGAATTACAAGCAGGAATTGAAGCTTTACTACATGTTTCTGAAATGTCATGGTCTACTCACTTAAGGTCAGCTAATGATTTCTATAAAAAAGGTGATGCTGTAAAAGCACAAATTTTAACTTTAGATAAAGAGACAAGAAAAATGTCATTAGGTGTTAAACAAATGACTCCAGATCCTTGGGCTGAAATTGAAGCAAATTTCCCTGTTGGATCTAAGCATAGTGTAAAAGTAAGAAACTTCACAAACTTTGGAATTTTTGTTGAACTGATTGAAGGTGTTGATGGTTTAGTTCATATTTCTGATTTATCTTGGAGTAAGAAAATTAAGCATCCAGCTGAGTTTACGCAAGTTGATGCAATGCTCGATGTTATTGTTTTAGATATTGATAAAGCAAATAGAAAAATCAGTTTAGGACATAAGCAGTTAGAAGATAATCCTTGGGATGAATATGCTAAGCAATTTATTGCAGGAAAAGATTATGAAGCAACTGTAACTGAAGTGTTTGATAAGGGAGCTGTTGTTTCTTTATCAGAAGAAATTGAGGCTTTTGCTCCAAAAAGACATACTGAAAAAGAAGATGGTTCAACAATGGTTGTTGGTGAAACTTTAGCTGTAAGAGTTCTTGAGTTCTCGAAAGAGAACAAAAAGATTTTAGTTTCTCATACTGCTATTTTTAAAGAAGAACTTGAGATTGAAAGAAAGAAATCAGCTGCTTCTACTAAGAAAGTAATGAAGAAATTGGCAGATGACAAACTACATTCAACTTTAGGTGATTTGGATAGTTTGTCTGCTCTTAAGAAAGACTTAGATAAATAAAATTTATAGCCCCATTTATTTGGGGTTTTTTTTTATTATGTTTGTAATGAAATGTTAGAAGTAAGAGAACTACTAAATAAACAAGAAATTGAAATTACAATTGAAAGATTGTGCAGGCAGTTAATTGAGAATCATAATGGTTTTGAAAATACTGTTATTATAGGCGTTCAGCCAAGAGGAACTTTTTTAAGTAGACGTATTCTTTCAAAATTACAAACTCTTGTTTCTAAAACAAAAATCAAATCAGGTAATGTTGATATTTCATTTTATAGAGATGATTTGTTAAGAAGAGATGAGCCTATTGTTCCTCAAGAAATGGATATGGACCTTACTATAGAAGGAAAGAATGTAATCTTAATTGATGATGTGCTTTTTACTGGAAGATCTATTCGTTCAGCAATTGATGCTTTAATGACATTCGGTAGACCAAATTCTATTGAACTGTTAACTTTAATTGACAGAAGATATAGTAGGCATCTTCCAATTCAACCAAACTATGTCGGAAGAACAATTGATGCTTTAGAATCAGAGAAAGTTATTGTTGAGTGGGATGAAGTTAATGGAATTGACAGAATATTAATGAGAAAATTAGAATAATGAGTAATTTATCAGTTGATCATTTACTAGCAATAAAACATCTTACTACTTCAGATATTGAGTTGATTTTTAAAACTGCAGATAATTTTAAAAAGATTATTAATCAGCCAATTAAAAAGGTTCCTTCATTAAGAGATATTACAATTGCAAATCTATTTTTTGAAAACTCTACAAGAACAAAATTGTCATTTGAACTTGCAGAAAAAAGATTGTCTGCAGATATAATTAATTTTTCATCAGCATCCTCTTCAGTTACAAAAGGAGAAACCTTGCTAGACACTGTAAATAATATCTTAGCAATGAAAGTTGATATTGTTGTGTTGAGACATCCGAAGCCAGGTGCATCAGTTTTCTTATCAAGAAATATTGATGCCAAAATTGTTAATGCTGGCGATGGAACTCATGAGCATCCAACTCAGGCATTATTAGATTCATATTCAATTAGAGAGAAATATGGTGAGGTAAATGGAAAGAAAATTGTAATTATTGGGGACATCTTGCACTCAAGAGTTGCACTATCTAATATTTATTGTCTACAAAAACTAGGTGCCGAAGTTAGAGTTTGCGGTCCTTCTTCATTAATGCCGAAATATTTGGATGTTTTAAATGTATCTCATTTCTCTGATTTGAAAGAAGCCCTTAATTGGTGTGATATTGCTAATGTTTTAAGAATTCAATTGGAACGCCAAGCTGTCAATTATTTTCCATCACTTAGAGAATATGCCATGGTTTATGGAATTAATAAAAATTTGTTAGATAGTTTGGGTAAGGAAATAACTATTATGCACCCAGGTCCAATAAATAGAGGGGTAGAATTAAGTTCAGATGTTGCTGACTCTAAACATTCAATCATTTTAAATCAAGTAGAAAATGGTGTTGCAATTAGAATGGCTGTAATTTATTTACTTGCTGGAAAAATAAAAAAAAACTAGAATGAATTTACAAGAAACAACCTTAGTATTTAATTTAAGAGAAGATAATAATATTTCTGATTTAAAAATTACTTCAGAGATAAAGCACTTTATTGCAGATTTAAGAAGTGTTGATAAGGGTGTGGCAGAAAGTACTAAAGAAAAATTTATTAACTTTGGCGAAAGTATTTCAAAAACTAATGGCTCATTTGTAATAGTTTGTGAGTTTTCATTTGATGAAAATTTAACAATAGTACCAACTTTACAAGAAGCTTACGATTTTATTGAGATGGAAGAAATTGAAAGACAATTAGAATTATAAATCAAAATTATTAAATATGAAAAAATCACTACTTATTTTAATTTCAGCAATTGCAACAATTTTTGCTAGTGCACAATGTACACCTGATTCTCAGTTTTCTGCACCAGGAATATATCCTGATAGCGTGACTGGACTTTCTCCTGCTTATGTAGGACAAGCATATAATGAAATTATAACTATTATTACCCCTTTAGACACTACAGTGGTGTATAATGGCACTTCACTTGATGTCACTGTATTGTCTATTGAATTGACTAGTCTCACTGGTTTGCCTGCTAGTTTTTCATATGACTGTGAAGCTGGTAATTGTTCCTTTGCTGGAGGAGCAACCTCTTGTGCTGTTTTGTCATCAGGTCAAGTCCTGATTTCGGAACTTGGTTTGCACCAAATTATTATTAACACAACTACTACTGTTGATGCTGGATTTGGAATTCAAATTCCCCAAGATGATGTAATTGATTACTATTTCATAGAGGTCTTAAACGGAACAGCCTCTAATTTAAATCAATTTAATGACTTAACATTTGAGCTTAAAGAAGTGTTGCCTAATCCCGTAGTAAATAATGCCAAAATTCAATTTATTTCAGGAACACCAGAAGCTGTTACTTTTAAAGTTTATAATCTATTAGGTGAAGAGATTAAATCGCAATTTATCAAATCTCAAAGAGGTGTGAATACGATAAATGTAAATACAACTTCTTTTTCTGAGGGAATGTTTTTGTATTCTATAAATAATGGAAAAGAAGTATTGACTAAAAGAATGATTATTAAAAATTAATGTCATTTAAATTAACAATATTAGGATGTAGTTCAGCTATTCCTACAATTGATAGAAATCCGACCGCTCAGTTACTTAATGTAAATGAGCGGTTTTTCTTAATTGATTGTGGAGAAGGGACTCAAGTACAGCTTAGAAAATTTCAGCTAAGTTTTCAAAGAATAAATCATATCTTCATTAGTCATTTGCATGGTGATCATTATTTTGGTTTGATAGGACTCATAAATAGTATGCATCTTTTAGGTAGAAAAAAGGATTTACATATTCATGCACATGTAGAGTTAAAAGAAATTATTGATTTACAATTATTAGCTTCCAATACTGAGTTAAATTATCCCTTATTTTTTCATCCAATTCCAGATATTGATGAAGGTATATTGTTTGAAGATGATAATATTAAGGTATCAAATATTGTTTTAAACCATAGTATAAAATGCTCTGGATTTATTTTTACTGAAAAAAGAAGTAAAAGAAAAATAGTTAAATCAGAAGTTGAGAAATTTCATATTCCTTATGATAAGATGAAAAGTTTGAAAAATGGTGCTGATTGGATAAATGGTAACGGGGAAGTAATTTCAAATGAAAAGTTAACTATTAAGAATAGTAAACCACATACTTATGCTTTCTGTTCAGACACTAGGTATGATGCAGAACTAGTTTCAAAAATTAAAAAAGTTGACTTATTATATCATGAAACTACTTTTAAAAAGGATCTAGAAGAAAGAGCATATCAAACAGGACATTCAACTACTTTGCAGGCTGCTTTTATTGCAAGAAAAGCTGAGGTAAAGAATCTTTTAATAGGTCACTACTCACAGAGGTATAAGGATTTTGAGGAGCTTGCTCAAGAGTCAAAGGAAATTTTTAATAAAGTATTGATATCTTACTCTGGGCTTGAGATTGATTTTAAAAAGTTAAACTAGATTTTAATGGTATATTTGCACTAATAAATTCTATGAAAAAGATTTTCTTTATAATATTACTTTTTACTGCTTATAGTAGTAAATCTCAGATTTTAAGTGATTCAGTTAGACCTTTTAACTGTCATCATGATGGAGCTATTTTTTTAGACATCATTAATGGAATACAAGTTGATAATTGGTTTTTTAATGATGATAGTCTGGGTTTGATTCTAGCTGATACTATGGGAGATATTCAGTTCTTAAGTTCTGATAGCCTTATCACGCAACAGTGTGGTAGTTATAAAGTTGTAATTGCTGGAGATACTTCTTTTTTCTTTGTAGGATGTCCCTTAGGAATTATACCAGATCATCAAAATGTTAAATGTTTTGGAGATTCAACA
>CAJQLK010000024.1 GCA_905479165.1 uncultured Flavobacteriales bacterium
ATCAAGAAATGGGTTGCAAACTGTAACCCTTTTAGAAGGATTAGAAGAAGGAAAATACGATTGCGCAATGGGAGGAGCTAGAAGAGATGAAGAAAAAGCAAGAGCTAAAGAAAGATTCTTTTCTCATAGAGATGAATTTGGACAATGGGATCCTAAAAATCAAAGACCTGAACTTTGGAGCCTTTTTAACGGAAGAAAGAAAATGGGAGAACATTTTAGAATTTTTCCAATTTCTAACTGGACTGAAATGGATGTATGGCAATACATTTTACTTGAAAAAATTGAATTACCTTCATTATATTTCTCTCATAAAAGAGAAGTAGTAAACAGAAATGGAGTACTACTTGGAAAATGTAATTACATCCAACTAAAAGATAGTGAACAATGGGAAGAAAGAACTATTAGATGTAGAACTATTGGAGACATGACTTGTACTGGCGTTGCAGAATCAGATGCTGGTACTCTAGAAGAAATCATTGAAGAAGTTGCATCAACAAGAGTTACTGAACGAGGAGGTAGAGCAGATGACAAAAGATCGGAAGCAGCCATGGAAGATAGAAAAAAAGAAGGGTACTTTTAAAAACCAAATTATATGAGCGAAACGAATGGATATTTAGATATGGAACTTTTACGCTTCACAACTGCAGGAAGTGTAGATGATGGTAAAAGCACTTTGATTGGAAGGTTACTTTACGATAGCAAAGCAATCTTTGAAGATCAAATGGAATTATTAGAAGAAACAAGTATCCAAAGAGGGGAAGAAGGAGTAAACCTTGCGCTATTAACTGATGGATTAAGATCAGAAAGAGAGCAAGGGATTACTATTGATGTTGCGTACAGATACTTTGCAACTCCTAAAAGAAAATTCATTATTGCAGATACTCCAGGACACATCCAGTACACAAGAAATATGGTTACAGGAGCATCAACAGCAAACTTAGCGCTACTTTTAGTAGACGTAAGGCATGGAGTAACCGAACAAACTAAAAGACATGCATTTATTGCATCACTTTTACAAATTCCTCACATTGCAGTTTGTATTAATAAGATGGATTTAGTGGACCACAGTAAAGAAGCTTTTGATAATATAAAAAAGGATTTTGAGAATTTTGCAACAAAATTAGAGATTAAAGATGTTCGTTTTATTCCTATTTCAGCACTAAATGGAGATAATGTTGTGAATAGATCTGAAAATATGGATTGGTATGATGGATCAACTTTAATGCATCTTTTAGAAAATATTCATATTGGATCCGACCAAAACCATGTAGATTGTAGGTTCCCTATACAATATGTTGTTAGACCACAATCTGCTGAACATCCTGATTACAGAGGGTATGCTGGTAGAGTTGAAGGTGGAGTTTTCAAACCAGGAGATGATGTAACCGTACTTCCTTCAGGATTTACTTCAAAAATTAAAACTATTGATACTTTTAATGGTGAGGTTGAAGAAGCTTTTTCTCCTATGTCGGTTTGCATGACTTTAGAAGATGATATTGACATCAGTAGAGGGGATATGTTAGTGAGAGAAAATAATAAGCCAACTATTGAGCAAGATGTTGATGTTATGATTTGCTGGATGAATGATAAGAAGATGAATTCAAGAGGGAAATATACTATTAGACATACAAGCCAAACTGCAAGATGTATTATAAAAGAAGTAAAATACAAAATGAACATCAATACTTTACATAGAAATCAAGATGATTTAGAAATTGGATTAAATGATATCGGTAGAATTACAATCCGTACAACTAAACCATTATTCTTTGATAGTTACAAAAGAAACAGAAATACTGGTAGTATTATTTTGGTCGATGAAGCAACAAACGAAACAGTTGCTGCTGGAATGATAATATAGTAAACTTAAATGTTGAAATATAAAAAAACCCAGACAATTGTCTGGGTTTTTTATTACAATGATTATGAAAATAGTAATAAAGCTTCCACTAAATAAGGTGTCCTATTCTTTAGAGCTCTCTTTTTTACAAGGAAGCTTAAGATTATGGGTAAAGACAAATAAAGACCAATTACTTCCTCCTTTCATAATCTAACACCAAAAGGTAATACATAAACACCCCAAAACCATACAATACAGCTGTGATATAAAAAATATAGGCGTAAGGTAACCCCTCAGCTTTTAAGTACCTGAATATTTGGGAGCTAAAAAACCAACTTCCACTCCAAATTGCCGCCATAATTGCACTCAGCATTTCTTGGTTTTTCTTTCCTACATAATTCATAGTAAGCTCAGATGTCATAGGGGCTGCCATATTCATAAGTGGTGTACGCACCCAAAAGCACAAAGCAGCTACTGGAAAAGCCCACCAATAACTTGTAAAAAACTCAGTAGTGGCCAAAGCAATCAATGCAAGTACAGCAGTAGTTTGAGTATAAGTTATTCCCTTTTTAAAACCCAATTTATTCTTAACATTAGGAACAAGCAAAGATAAAAACGCAACCAATATACTAGCCACACCACCGATTACTGCAAAGCCTTTAGAATCTATTTGAAAATTATGAAAGAAAAATAAATTAATAAAAGGAATGGTTAGTCCTGCCCCAATAGCAATAATAATAGTTGGGACAATTGCTTTAAGTAACAAGTCCCAATCATAGGATTTCCATTTCAAACCTTTTTTGACTGGGACAACAACATCCACTTTCATTTTTAACAGATAATACACCCCAAAAAAACCTAGCACAGCAATGAATAATAGAATGACTCCTTCATCCATCACTCGCATAAACTGCCCAAAACCAAAGATCATTATTCCACTTAAAATTGTACCAAAACTATGCGTAGCATAATTCAATGATATAGCATGCGATTGATTAGCAACTGAAGTATTTCGCATTACATAAGGCAAGGAGCTTACTTGAAACAAAGTAAAAACGACTCCCCACAAAATAAATAAGGCAGGCAAATAGTGATACAACCCATACTGTATAGCTAAAACAAGTGCAATAGCAACCGTAGGCACACCTAAACTACCTAAAATAAAAAAGGGTTTTAATGGCTTTCCTTTTATATAAAAACCTAAAGGAAATGCCAACAACATAACTGCCAGAAAACGATAGGAAATAAAATTGGCTATCTCAGGATCAGAAAAACCCTGCTTTGCCAAATAGATATTTAAAATCAAGAAGAAAGCGGCTCCAATTAACTGCACAAAAAATTCAGCCTTTATCATTAAAAGGACATGCTCTTCTAATTGTAAATATACCTTAATAACTTTTTTCAAAATAGGAATTAATACTCTTGAATAACCTCCATCAAAGTACGGAAAGCAACTGCTTTATCTCCATAACGAGCCACATGTTGTTGTTGTAATTCAGTAGCAAAATTTATTTGATATTGATGCAAATCCTTCATTGAAGGACAAGTATAAGCTATAGCAAAAGTGCTTCCAGTATCATCCTGAGTAATTACTCTGTTAATCTGTGATTTTAGAAAAATTCCAGCAGTCATTACTTCAGGAATATGCGTTTCTTGCATCCAGTTTAACCATTCCTTAGCAATGGATTCATCAACATTTACAGTTACATTATAAATTATCATTATTTTTCTGTATTTAAATTATCACCTCTCAATTCTCTAAACCTTTTTCTTGATTCAGCAACATATATACTACTATTATGTTCTAGTAAAATATACTCATAAATTTTCATAGAATTCTCTTTGTCATCGAAAATATCATCATAAATCTTTGCTCTATTATAAAGTGCGTCATCAGCTAAAATATCATAGGCCCAATCTTTTTCAATCTTCTCGTACTCAAGCAAAGCAAGTTCATAATTAGCTTGATTAAAATAAATCTGTGCCTTTCTCATGTAAATTTCATCAGAAAGAGAATGACCAGAAAAAGTTGTAAGAACAGAATCATATTTTACAATTGCTTTATCATACTTCTGCTGATAAGAAAGTAAATCAGCTTTTGCAAAGGCTCGCATTGAAATCTCAGTAGTATCTAAGTTATAATTATCCGTTATCAGAAGTGAAAGTTCCATAGCATCATTAGCAATTAGTTTAGATGTGGATGCTTTTAAAGTTTCTAATTGCGCTTGTGCCCATTGAAAATCTCCTTGAAAATAAGAAATTTTAGCTCTTCTTAGTTTTGCTTCATGACCAATCGGATGTTCTTTAAAATCTTTCTCAACTTGAGAAAAATACAATAATGATTCCCAAATATTTCCTTGCAACAAAAGAATATCAGCATATTCCATTTTACATTCAGCCAAATCATAATTATCAATGCCTGAAATTTCCATTGCATCCAAAAGCAGAGTTTCAGCAGCTCCTAAATCATGTAAATAGAAAGCTTTAAAATTTGCATAGTTTGAAAGCAAAATAACTGTACTTCTATTATACCCTAGCTCAGTAATTAATTGTTGATAAGCATCTTCCAAAATACTAATATCATTATTTGGACTTGACAATCTCTTTGTAAGAGCATATAATTTATTAATGTTAGCATCAATATAAAGGTAGTTTTTTTTACCTTTACGTATAACATATTCATAAGCTTCAATTGCTATATCATAGTATTCTTTATCCAAAAAAGAATCAGCTAAATCATAAACTCCCTCACCATGTGAATTAGTTCGTTTATCAAGAGCTTTAGCTTGTAGTAAAGCCATTTTAAATTGATGATTTTGAATAAAAAGCCAAATCAACATTTCAGTAAAATCAGTTCTAACTTTTTCACTTCTTACTTTTTGCAATAACGCCTTTTTAACCAATTGATAATTCTTATCGCTTTTAATTCCGTCATTATCTAGAAACCTTTGAATTTTAGATGTAACCATTTGCTTTTGTCTTGGATTTTGCTCCATAACATCAAGGTACTGAGCAATCATTAACTCAACCTTCCCTTGTAAAGAAAAAAGGTGTGCTTTTTGTGTCCCAAAATTGTTTTGAGAGTTTAGTTTATGAGCAATAGCATATACATCCAAAGCTTTTTGATACATTTCATATCTACTAAAAGTATTTGCTAAATTTATAGCTTGTGATTGCCTTCCATCGATTTTTGCAAATAATCTTTTATACGATCTTTCTGCTTTTTTAGTATTTCCAGATTGCTCCTGAACTACAGCTAATTCTAACTGATAGCTTAAACTTTTTGGATGCTTTTTGACTAGCTTTTTAGCTAAATATTCAGCTGATTTAAAATCTTCAACCTTTAAAAGTGAGGTGAAATAAGGATTATAATATGCAACTGAAAAGTGCTCATCCATTAATTCTTCATAGATAGAAATTGCTTTATCATACTCCCCATTTATATAGTATTGATACGCTAATTGTTGTTCGCTTTTTTGTGCAAAAGAAAAAACCGAACTCAGCATTAATACTAATAGTAAACGCATTATTTTATGATATCAAATCCTGTGTAAGGATGTAATGCTTTTGGAATTATAATTCCCTTAGCAGTTTGATTATTTTCAATTAAAGCTGCATAGATTCTAGGAAGAGCTAACGCACTTCCATTAAGAGTATGACAAAGTTGAGTCTTTCCATTATCATCCTTATATCTTAACTTTAATCTATTTGCTTGGTAGCTTTCAAAATTAGAAACAGAACTTACTTCTAACCATCTTTCTTGCCCAGCAGAATATACTTCAAAATCGAAAGTTAATGCAGCAGTGAAACTTAAATCACCCCCACATAATTTCAGTATTCTGTATGGCAATTCAAGTTCATCCAAAATACTTGCGACATGTTGTACCATAACATCTAAGGTTTCGTAAGATTTTTCTGGATGTTGAACTTGTACAATTTCTACTTTATCAAATTGATGTAATCTATTTAACCCTCTAACTTCTTTACCATAAGACCCAGCTTCTCTCCTAAAACAAGGAGTGTAAGCTGTACATTTTATTGGAAATTCTTTTACTATAACATCACGAAAAAAATTAGTTACAGGAACTTCAGCAGTAGGAATTAAATATAAGTCATCCTCAATAGCATGATACATTTGACCTTCTTTATCGGGCAATTGTCCTGTCCCAAATCCTGATGCTTCATTTACTAAATGTGGTGGTAAATATTCAATATAACCTGCATCAGTATTTTTATCTAGAAAATAAGAAATTAACGCTCTTTGTAGTTTTGCTCCCTTGTTTACATAAACAGGAAATCCGGCCCCAGTTATTTTATTTCCTAATTCAAAATCAATAAGATTATAATCAGAAGTTAACTCCCAGTGCGGTTTAGCACCCTCCATTAAAGTTGGAATAGCTCCTACTTCTTTAAGGGTAACATTATCAGCATCTGATTTGCCTTCAGTAACGGTAGGGTGGGGAATATTAGGAATCTGAACTAAAATATCTTGAATTTTTTTTTCAAGTTCGCCTTGCTTAGTTTGCAAAGTTTTTGAGCTTTCTTTAATGGCTGAAGATTCTTTCTTTAATATATTTGCTTCAGCAACCTTACCTGTTTTATACAATTCACCAATCTGCTTGGCCAACTGATTCGCTTTGGATAATAACTCATCTGCCTTTTGCTGAGTTACTTTACGCTCATCATCTTTGAATATAACAGCATCTATTAAAGTGAAAGCATCAAAATTCTTAATCTTTAATTGTTCTATATAACTATCTCTATTATCTCTTATCTTATTTATATGTAACATCTAATATATTTATAAATCAGGAACAAATGTAAATAAAAAAAACTCTTGATTGCTCAAGAGTTTTTTATAAATTATAAATTACTGCAATCCTTAGTTTACTACTGAAACATAGGATTTATTATTTCTCTTTTTAGTAAATTTCACTTTACCATCAGTTAATGCAAATAAAGTATGATCTTTTCCTATTCCAACATTTTCTCCTGGATTGTGTACTGTACCTCTTTGGCGAACAATAATGTTACCAGCTATGATGGCTTGACCACCAAATATTTTAACACCTAATCGTTTACTTTGCGATTCTCTATTATTCTTTGTGCTACCCGCTCCTTTCTTATGTGCCATTGTATAAAGTTTTTATTTCTTCTTGTTCTTATTATTCAGCTTTTTTAGCTGTAGTCTTTTTAGCTGGTGCTTTTTTAGCAGCAATCTTTTTAGCTGGTGCTTTTTTAGCAGCAGTCTTTTTAGCTGTAGTCTTTTTAGCTGGTGCTTTTTTTGCTACTGGATTAGCTTCCTTTTTTGGTGCCGCTTTTTTGGCAGCTGGAGCTTTAGCATCAATTTTAAGGATTTCTAATTTTGTTAAATACTGTCTGTGACCGTTTTTAACTTTGTATCCTTTTCTTCTTTTCTTTTTAAAGACAATTACTTTATCGCCTTTCAAGTGCTCAAGTACTTTTGCAGTTACTTTAGCTCCTTTTATAGCTGGGGCGCCAACATTTACAATACCAGAATCATCTAACAAAAGAACTTTATCAAAATCAATTTTTGATCCTTCTTTTGTTTCTAACCTGTGTACAAATATCTGCTGATCTTTTTCAACTTTAAATTGTTGCCCTGCTATCTCAACTATTGCGTACATTATTATTTATTTTTTTAAAATGGTCTGCAAAAGTAAACAATCTCAGAAAATGAGCAAAAATTTACCCTCTTTTTTTGTATAGCTAAGAAAGGATAAACATTAGTACGTACTATATCGGTAAATAACTTAAATTTGCATTAATAAAAAAAAAAATGAAAAAAATACTTACAACGCTATTAATAGCATCAACTTTATTTTTAAATGCACAAGAAAGATGTGGAACAACAGCAATTACTGAAAAAATGATGTCAGATCATCCAGAATACGCTAAAGCAAGAGCAAAAGTAAATTCTCAAACAGTGCAATGGATTAAAGACCATCCCAAGCATAACGAAAAAACAATAATCACTATCCCAGTAGTGGTTCATGTTGTTTGGAAAACAAATACACATAATATTTCTGATGCTCAAATTCAATCTCAAATTGATGCTTTGAATAAGGATTATAGAAGAACAAATATTGATGCAATTAACACTCCTAATGTATGGCAAGGTATTGCAGCTGATACAGAAATTGAATTTTGTCTTGCAACAACTGATCCAATCGGACAGCCTACAAATGGTATTAATCGAGTGCAAACTAGCCATGGCCAGTTTGGAATGAATAGCGACATACATACTTCCTCAGCTGGAGGAGCTGACAACTGGCCAAATGATGATTATTTAAATGTTTGGGTGTGTGATTTAGGTAGCGGTCTTTTAGGCTATGCAACCCCTCCAAGTAATTGGATTGGTGATGGTGATGGGCTTGTAATTGGATATAACTATTTTGGAACAATTGGAACACTACAGGCCCCATATAATAAAGGAAGGACAGCAACCCATGAAATTGGCCATTGGCTAAACCTAGATCATGTTTGGGGTGGCGGATGGGGCTCTTGTGGAGATGATAATGTTAGTGATACTCCAACTCAAGAACAAGAAAACTACTCCTGTCCAGGATATCCGCATAATCCAAATTCTTGTAGCACCACTAACGCTGACGGAGATATGTTTATGAATTACATGGACTACACCAATGATGCTTGCATGAACTTATTTACTAACGGACAGAAAACAAGAATGCTTGCTGCAATAAATCAATACAGACCAAATATGTTAAATCATGATTTATGTGCAGGGACAGTTGGATTTTCTGAAACTCTAAATCAGAAAAGAGAACTTATTAAAATCGTTGATATTTTAGGAAGAGAAACAACTAATCAACCTAGAAATACCCCTCTAATCTATATTTATAATGACGGAAGTGTAGATAAGAAAATTATTATTGAATAATCTTATTTAAAATTAAAGGAAAGCACAGCTATTTAGTTGGGCTTTTTTTATTTACAAGATAAACTCCACTCAATATAATAAACATCCCTATCAAATGGTATGCCGTAATCTTTTCCCCATCAAAAAATCCCCAGAGTATAGCAACAACAGGAATCAAATAAGTGACGGAAGAAGCGAAAATAGCTGACGATCTACTAATTAGTTTATTAAAAATAATAACCGCCAAAGAAGTTCCTAAAACTGAAAGCAAGGCAATATATCCTAAAGCCATATAGCCATCTACATGACTGCTTAATTGATTGGTAAAATCAGTAGTAAATAAATAAATTATTGCAAAGGGACCGATAATCAGAAAAGCTAAAGCAGTAATAGAAGATGCATTTAAATCATGCAAATATTTTTTAATTACATTTACACTAATTGCATAAAAAACAGTTGCCAAGACAACTAGTAAAACATAAATATTTAAAACTACACCTGAAGTAAGATTGTTTACGGTAAGAAAAACAGCCCCAAATAAACCAATCATTATTCCAATAATATTTGCTTTGGATGGTTTTGATTTGAAAAAATAGACTCCTAAAATAAGTGTAAAAAGAGGAACTATTGCATTTAAGATGCCAACCAATGAGCTATCTAAATGAGTTTGTGCTTTTGTAAATAAAAAAGCTGGAATACCATTTCCTAAAATCGCCATAATGGTAATAGGTAAAAGGTGCTTCTTCTCTACATTACGAAAAGCTTTTGGTAAAAACGGGATTAATGAAAGGAATGCAATTACAATTCTGAGACTTGCAACTTGCATAAAATCAAATACCTCAAGCCCTCTTTTCATCAAAATAAAAGAACTCCCCCAAATTATTGCTAAAAACAAAAGTGTTAAGTAGTTTTTTAGTGATTCTTCCATCTAAATGTTTCAATTAAATGTTTTACATCCTTCTTTAAAAAGTTATTTAAAGGAAGGATTGAGTCTGACACTTCTGTATTAAAATAAAGAGCTCCTCTAAAGAAATGATTTACACTATCAGTAAGGTAAAACTGAGCAGCTGTTGCGGTAATACCATCATAATCATATAACATGCCATAAACTTTTAGAGAATCATTAATATAAACTTGCTCAGCAATAGCGTCCGCCATGACATCATGTTTGTAAGCTAAACTCCTGCTTTCTTCAGTGTGTTCTTGAAGATTTTCTTCTAAAGGCAAATAAGTCAAATGTAAAATTGCATTTTGATGCTTAAACTCTAAATTATAAAAACAACTTTTATTAAGCTCAACTAAGTCGGAATAACTTGGAGCATTAAACTCGAACGGGCAATTAATGCCTATTTTCATATAATCTTTTTGAGGCAAATCAATCTTAAAAAAAGCTCTTGGTTTTGGAGTGTAATCTTCACTACATCCAAGCAATAAAATTGGAAACACTAGTAATATTTTAAACCTCATCAACAGTAACTTTTAATCGTTTAATTCTTCTCATATCTGCTGATTCAACTACCATAATATATGGAGGGATTTTACAAACCTCACCAATTTTTGGTATTTTACCCTTTAGCTCTAAAACTAAGCCAGCTAAAGAGTCAGACTCCCCTTTTAATTCGTCAAAAAAGTCAAGTTCACCTTTTACAGTTTTTAAGAAATCAATTAATGAAATTTTTCCCTCAAAAATAAAATTATTTGCATCTAATTTTGAATAAATATTATCATCCACATCAAACTCATCATTTATCTCGCCAACTATTTCTTCAAGAACATCTTCCAAAGTTACAATTCCTGATGTTCCTCCATATTCATCCACAACAATTGCCAAATGATTTTTCTTTACTTGAAACTCTTTAAGCAAATCATTTATCATCTTAGTTTCAGGGACAAAATAGGCAGTTCTACAAAGACTTTGCCAATCAAAATCATTACCTTTATCTAAATGAGGTATTAAATCCTTGATATATAAAATCCCTAAAACGTTATCAAACTGTTCTTCATACACAGGTATTCTTGAATATCCTGAGCTTACAATCATTTTTAAAACACTTGAAAATTCTTCTTTCTTATCAATAGCCAAAACATCAACTCTTGATTTCATAATTTCCTTAACATCCGTATTTCCAAACTCAACAATTGATCTTAAAATTCTTCTCTCCTCTTCCTTACTTTCGTGTTCAGTAATATCTAAAGCTTTTGAAATCTCTTCAACCGAAATCTCTTTATGCTTAGCTTCAATTCGTTTATCAATAAAGCTAGTTGTGGTAACTAAAATATAACTTAACGGATAAAATATTTTTTGTAATAAAAGTAATGGCTTCATTATTCTTATTGCAAATAATTTTGGGTTATTGTTTGCATAAACCTTTGGAGTTATTTCACCAAAAAGTACTAATAAAGATGTGATAACAACAACTTGAAAAATAAATTCTAAATTAGATCCCTCAGGAAAAACAATAGCAATTGAGGTCAGAAAAGCTGAAATAACAACTATCCCAACGTTAATAAAATTGTTTGCTATTAATATAGTAGCTAAAAGTTCGTTTGGTTTTTTAAGAAGCTTTAAAACACCATCACCATCACTTTCTAATTCTTCTAACTCTGAAGAATCTAAAGAAAAATACGCAACTTCAGCACCTGAAATAAAAGCAGATGAAACAATAAGCAAAATAATTGCTAAAAAACTAAACAGAACATCTGCACTAAGCAGGTTAAATTCTATTCCACTAAATATTGATAATAATAAACTGACGGGAACTTCTTCCAATTTCTAAATTTTAATTAAAATGGTAAATCATCTTTTTTATCTGTAGCTGTACCTACTTCTACAGGAGTTACAGATAATGGCTTCCCTCCTAACATGGTTATATTGTCACCTAAAATTTCAGTAGAATATCTAGTATTTCCATCTTTATCTTCCCATTTCCTTGTTCTGATTTTACCTTCAACATAAACTGATGACCCTTTCTTCATCCACTTTTCTGCAACTTCAGCAAGCCCTCTCCAAAGTACAATATTATGCCACTCTGTCTGACTCACTTTTTCGCCTTCTTTGTTCTTATAATTCTCAGTAGTCGCTAATGAAAAATTAGCAACAGCAACTCCATTATCCAGATATCTAACTTCAGGGTCTTTGCCTAAATTTCCAATTAAAATCACTTTATTCACTCCAGCCATGCTTTATGTTTTAAATTATAATTTCAACAAATATATAAAATTCTAATCGTTAATCCTTGAGTTTAAATATTTTTCTATTAAAGAAGAAACAGGATACTTTTGCAATTCATTAAATTTGACAATTTTAAAATCAGAAGAGAAAAAAGAATTCACATCTATTTCCCAAAATTTTGCATGAATTTTTTGGTGTGATAACTTATGAATGTACACCTCCGAAATCGATGAAATTTGTTTTACAGAATCCATAAAAAAATTAATCCATAAAGATGATTTTAAAACACATTTTTCATTTAGATTCTCATCAAACTCTAAAAAAGGGAATTCATATAACCCTTGCCAAATCCCGATCTTCCTCTTACCAATTAGCACCTCATTATTTTTATTAACAACCAGAAAATGCAAAAATCGGTTCTTTACTTTTATTTTTTTTGATTTTATCGGCAATAAAGAAACGGTATTTGTATTAAAAGCAATACAATCATTTGCAATTGGACAATCATTGCATTTAGGAGATTTTGGGGTACATTGTAGTGCTCCAAATTCCATAATTGCCTGATTATATTCAGCTGGGTTTTTTTTATCTAATAATTCTTGAGCTAATTTTTGAAATTGTTTCTTTCCCACAGAAGTATCAAATGGAGTTTGGATACCAAAAACCCTACTCAAAACCCTAGTTACATTACCATCCAACACAGCAAAAGGCAACCCAAATGAAAAAGATGAAATTGCTGCTGCAGTATAAGACCCCACACCTTTTAATTTAAGTATATCAGTATAATTATCAGGGAAATTACCGCCAAATTCTGAAAGAATTAGTTTAGCTGAAAATTGCAAATTTCTAGCTCTTGAATAATATCCCAATCCTTGCCAAAGCTTTAAAACTAAATCCTCATCAGCATTAGCTAGATCTTCAACAACAGGAAAAGTATCAATAAATTTTAAATAATAAGGCAAGCCCTGATCTACTCTTGTTTGCTGCAAAATAATTTCAGAAAGCCAAATATAATAAGGATTTACCGTACTTCTCCAAGGCAAATCTCTTTTATTGATTGCATACCATTGCGATAAGATGTCTGAAAAATCCATAACTAATTGATAAATAAAGTTGTAAGCAAATTAAAAAATCATAAGTCATTGCTGTAGAGCAAATTATTTTAATATATTTGCGGGCTCAAAAATAGTCAAGAAATTAAAAAATAAAGAAAAAAAATGACAAAAGCTGAACTTGTTAGTAAAATTGCACAAAGCACAGGAGTTGAAAAATTAACTACCTTAGCAATAGTAGAATCAATGATGAATGAAATAAAAGAGTCTATATCAGCGAATGAAGCTGTATTCTTAAGAGGATTTGGAACTTTTAAGCCAAAGAAAAGAGCAGAAAAAACTGGTAGAAATATCAAGAAAAATACAACTATTATTATCCCAGCGCACCATATTCCAGCTTTTAAGCCGGCAAAAGTATTTGTAGAGGAAGTAAAAAAGAATTTAAAATAAACTTTAAATAAGGTTAAAAATATAAAATATGTCAGGAGCAAAGAAAAAGAAAAGATTAAAAATCGCTACCCACAAACGCAAGAAGCGTTCAAGAAAAAATAGACATAAAACTAAATAAACTCTAGTTTAAACTTATTCTCTTAAACGAAACGCCATGAAATACGATCTAATAATCGACTCAAGGCCTTCTGAAGTTGTAATTGCATTATTGCGTGATGGACTTCTTATTGAACTTCATAAAGAAAAGCACGATAACAATTTTTCAGTAGGTGACATTTACTTAGGGAAGGTCAGAAAGACAGTTCCTGGCTTAAATGCGTCATTCGTAAATGTAGGATATGAGAAAGATGGATTTTTGCACTACCTTGATCTTGGACCTCAATTCAAATCTATTAAGAAATTTACTAGAAGAGCAGTTGATAAAAAATTGAATACTGCATCTTTAAAAAACTTTAAAAAAGAAGTTAATCTTGAGAAAGATGGAAAAATAAATGATGCTATAAAAGGTGGGGATTTAGTTTTAGCACAAATTTCAAAAGAACCTATATCTACTAAAGGGCCTAGATTGTCAACTGAAATTTCATTAGCTGGAAGATATATGGTTTTAATGCCATTTTCTGATAGAGTTTCAATTTCACAAAAAATTGATAGTGCTGAAGAAAAAAGCAGATTAAAGAAATTAATTAGAAGTATAAAGCCACATGGCTTTGGTGTGATTGTCAGGACCGTAGCTCAAGGGAAAAAAGTTGCAGAACTAGATAAGGATCTTAAGAATCTTTACAAAAAATGGCAAGGAATTAGCAAGAAATTAAAAGACGCTCAGCCAAATACCAGAATTCATGGAGAACTCAACAAATCATCTGTTATTCTTAGAGATTTGTTGTCTGCAAAATTTAATAGTATTCATGTAAACAATTCTGAACTACAAAATGAACTAAAAGAATATCTTTCTATAATTGCTCCAGATCAAGAAAAAATTGTGAAATTACATAAGAAAGAAACTCCAATCTTTCAAGAATTTAATGTCACTAAGCAAATAAAAAGTGCATTTGGAAAAAATGTAACTATGAAAAAAGGTGTATATTTAGTAATTGAACATACTGAGGCTCTGCATGTAATTGATGTAAACAGCGGAAAGAAAGTTGATTCTAAAAAGAACCAAGAAGACAATGCACTTGCCGTTAATTTAGAAGCTGCTGAAGAGGTTGCGAGACAATTACGCCTAAGAGATATGGGTGGAATTATTGTTGTGGATTTCATTGACATGAAACAAGAAAAAAATAGAAAAATCTTGACGGATAAGATGAAAGAATTCATGAGTACTGATAAGGCAAAACATCATGTATTACCTCCAACAAAATTTGGCTTAATACAAATTACTAGGCAAAGAGTAAAGCCTGAGATGAATATTGACACTCAAGAAAATTGCCCAATGTGTTCAGGTAAAGGGAAAATTGATTCAAGTTTACTTTTAGTTGATCAAATTGAAACTAAATTGCACAATTTAAGTGAAACAACTAAGGGTAATATTCATATTTCTACTCATCCTTTTGTAGCATCATATATTAATAAAAAAGATGGGTGGTTCTCTTCATCAATAAGTAAAGAATGGAGCAATAAATTTGACAGAAGAATTACAATTTCAGCTGATGAAAGACTACATTTATTACAATATACTGTTGTAAAGTAAAACTAATTTCTTTCAACAGCAAGAATCCTTTTGTACCAAATAATTAACGGTATTACAGCTATAATCATCATAATTACTCCTGTTAAATAACCGTAACGAATATTATCT
>CAJQLK010000025.1 GCA_905479165.1 uncultured Flavobacteriales bacterium
ACTGAAGGAATAGAGCCTTTAGTCTACATGAGTGAAGAAGTAAATGTATTGCGTGCTGATGAAATTTCTAATATAGTATCACAAGAAAATGCCCTTAAAAATGCTCCTCAAAAAGATTCAGATTACTTTAAAGTACCAATAATTTTAAAGAAATAAAATTACTGTTTTAATATAACTCCATTTTCATTAATTTCAAGTGTACATTCTTTTCCAAAAACTAGAGCTCTATTATCATCTAAATGTCCTGCAGGAAAACCAAAGCAAATTGGGAAATTAAACTCTTTAGTATGAGCTAAAATTATTTCTTCAGCTTTTTTCCCAAAGGGAATTGCATTGTCATTCATATTACTAATACACCCAACAACTAATCCTTTTAGTCTTGTAAACTTTCCATTGCGTTTTAGATTCATCATCATTCGATCAATATGATATAAATATTCATCCAAATCTTCAATAAATAATATTTTTCCATCAGTATCAACATCAGAATTTGACCCCAATAAACTGTATAAAATAGATAAATTTCCTCCTACAAATTCTGCTTCAACTTTTCCAAATTTGTTAAAGGGATGAGGTCCGCATAAAATATTATTCTCGTTTTCAAAAAGACCATTTTTTAATGACGCCAAGCTTTCCTTAGTATTAGTTTTAAAATTTATCGGCATTGTAGCGTGCATACTTGCAATGCCTAACTTATTTAAATGTGAATGTAAAACAGTAACATCACTATAACCTACAATCCATTTAGGATTATTTTTCAACTTAGAAAAATCAATATTATCAATAATTTGAACAGTTCCATAGCCACCTCTTGCACACAATATTGCCTTAATAGAATCATTATCAATCATAGTTTGTAAATCTATGCTTCTCTGCTCTATTGTTCCTGAAAACTGATTATCAACCTCAAATAAGTTAGGTCCTAATCCTACTTTTAACTCCCAACTTTCAATAGTTTTAATGGCTGGAGCTAACTCATCCAAAGTAATTTTTCGAGCTGTTGAAATAATGCCAATTTTTTCGCCAATTTTTAATTTTTCAGGCAATATCATAAATGTAGTTTATTCAGTTATAAAATTTATCTTTGCGAAAATAATTTTTTCTGAGAGAAATGAGTACAAAAAGATACACAGTTACTTCCGCATTACCTTACGCTAATGGTCCTTTACATATTGGACATATAGCTGGAGCCTATTTGCCAGCGGATATTTATGTAAGATATCTAAAAGGGAAAGGAAATGATGTAGCATTTGTTTGTGGGTCAGATGAGCATGGTGCCGCCATTACTTTGCGTGCTAAAAAAGATGGAGTATCCCCACAAGAAATTGTAGATAAATACCATAACATCAATAAGAAAGCATTTGTTGATTTTGGAATTGATTTTAGTATTTACCACAGAACTTCTGATGAGTTACATCATGAAACAGCACAAAAATTCTTCAAAAATCTTGAAGATAAAAATGTGTTTACTAAAAAAATAGCTGAACAATTTTATGATGAAGAAAATAAACAATTTTTAGCTGACAGATATATTAGTGGTGAGTGTCCAAAGTGTAATGCTACTGGCGCTTATGGCGACCAATGTGAAAAATGTGGTTCAGCACTTAGTCCTGAAGAATTAATTAATCCAACATCCACTTTAAGTGGAAATATACCCATAAAAAAAGAAACTTCTCATTGGTATTTACCAATGCAAGACCATGAAAAATGGCTAAAGCCTTGGATTGAAGATGGGATATTGAATGATGAAAATCATCACAACCCAAAAACTTGGAGAAGCCAAGTAATCGGTCAATGCAAATCATGGATTGATGGAGGGCTTCAAGCTAGAGCTATGACTCGTGATTTGGATTGGGGAGTAAAAGTGCCAGTAAAAGATGCTGATGGAAAAGTGCTTTATGTTTGGCTAGATGCTCCTATTGGTTATATATCAGCCACTAAAAAATGGGCAGCTGAAAACAATAAAAATTGGGAAGATTACTGGAAAAATGAAGAAACTGAATTGGTTCATTTTATTGGAAAAGACAATATTGTTTTTCATTGTATTATTTTCCCAATCATCTTAAAGGCACATGAAGGATATATTTTACCAACCAATATCCCTGCAAACGAGTTTTTAAATTTGGAAGGGGAAAAACTTTCTACTTCCCGTAATTGGGCAATTTGGTTGCACGAATATTTGGAGGACTTTAAAGGACAAGAAGATGCTTTGCGTTATGCGCTTTGCGCCACAGCTCCTGAAAGTAAGGATACTGATTTTACTTGGACTGATTTCCAAGCTAGGAACAATAATGAATTAGTTGCCATATTTGGAAATTTCATCAATCGTGTAGTAGTTTTAACGAATAAGTATTGGGAAGGTGTAGTCCCTGCTTGCAATGCGCTAGATGCTTATGATAAAGAGGTATTAGAAAAAATGAAGGCATTCCCTGATAAAATTGGGGCTTCTATTGAAAAATATCGTTTCCGTGAGGCATTGGGGGAATTGATGAATTTAGCGCGTTTAGGAAATAAATACTTAGCAGATACTGAACCTTGGAAATTGAAAAAGACTGACGAGAAAAGAACAGAAACTATAATGAATATTTCCATTCAGATTTCAGCTTCTTTGGCTATATTATCTGAACCATTCATGCCCTTTTCATCCGAAAAATTAAAAAGACTATTGAACCTTAGTAATGTGACTTGGAATAATGCTGGAGGAATCATTATTAACGACAACCATAAAATCAAACCTGCAAATCATTTATTCAATAAGATTGAAGATGAGCAAATTGAAACACAATTAGAGAAATTAAATCAATAAATTTATTATGCATGCATAATTAATACTATATTCGTAATCTAAAATATACTTGCTATGAAAAAAATATCTACACTACTTACTTTAACCATTATTAGTGCTTTTACTTTTGCACAATGTAACGGAAGGTATCAAACAGAGATTTTCAACTCGGTTACGGTTACTGAAGTAAATTATTCTGATGTTTATACAGATAATGAACATAAAATGGATATTTACACTCCTTATGGAGACACTGAAATAAATCGTCCTGTAATTTTATTTATGCATGGAGGTTCATTTTATGGAGGAGATAAAGCAGATTCATATTGCGTAGAGTTTTGTACTGCTTTTGCAAAAAAAGGATATGTTGTTGCTTCTGCTAATTATCGTTTAGTTTCCTTAATAAATATTGGTAGTTTTTTAACTAATCAAGATGAGCAATATGAAGCAGTACTAGAAGCGACAGTAGACATTAAGTCAGCTATTCGTTATTTTAGAAAAGATTTTGCAAATGGAGATACTTATGGAGTTGATCCTAATACTATTTTTATTGGAGGAAGTTCTGCAGGAGCTGTTACAGCAATTCATTTAGCATATATTGATAATATTAGTGATTTACCAACAACCCCATTTGATATTCAAGCGGTAGCTAATAATCTAGGAGGTCTCGAAGGAGATGCTGGTAATTTGGGCTATAGCTCTGAGGTTAGTGGAGTAATTAGCTTTGCAGGAGGGATTGGTAATATTAGTTGGATTGATTCCAATGACGAACCACTAGTAAGCTGCCAGGGAGATGCTGATCAAACTGTTAGCTACAACTGCGCCCCTGGGCTTGGGCAAGCAACAGTTCTTGAACTTTGTGGTAGTGGTGAGATGCATCCCCAAGCTAATTTAGTTGGTTTAGTAAATGATAAGTTATTATTTCCTGGAGCAGACCATAGTTGGTGCAGCTCAGGAAATAGTTCTAATTTTATACAAGCTCTTGATTTCACAACAAACTTCCTTTACCCTTTGTTACCATGCAACAATACTACTGCTATTACTGAAGTAAATTCTACACAAAGAAAATTGCTAAAAATTACTGATGTATTAGGAAGAGTGACAACTGCAAAACAAAACACTAATTTATTTTATATCTATGATAATGGTAGTGTAGAAAAGAAAGTAATTCTAAACTAAAAATTGGCAAAACACAACAAACTAGGCAAAGATGGTGAGTTAATTGCCTTTATGGTTTTGCAAAGAGATGGTTTTACTATTTTAGAAACAAATTGGCGTTTCCAAAAAGCAGAAGTAGATATTATTGCTCAAAAAGATGGACTTTTAATTTTTATTGAAGTAAAAACTAGAGGAAGTAAAAAGTTTAGAAATCCATCAGAATCAATAGATAAGAAAAAAATCAGCCTCTATAAAGATGCGGTAGAAGGCTATTTAGAGCAATACCCATCTGAATTGGAAGTTAGGTTTGATGTTGTTAATATTATAATAGGTAAAGACGAAACTGAAATAGAACATATCCCTAACGCATTTTAAGATATTCCACTGTATATTTGCAAAAATTTTCATCATGAAAAGAGAAGGGAAATCAAGAAAAGATTTTAATCCAAAACCAACAAAAAAATCTTCATTCAGAAAAAAGCAAAACGCTAAAAAGAGAGTTGAAGATGGTAAGATGAGATTAAATAAATTTATCGCTAATGCAGGAGTTTGTAGCAGAAGAGAAGCAGATAAATTTATTGAAGCTGGTGTTGTTACCGTGAATGGAGTAGGTGTTACAGAAATGGGACACAGAGTTTCCTCTAAAGATGTTGTTAAATTTAATGGTGAAAAATTAAAGTCTGACACACCTAGGTATGTGCTTTTGAATAAACCAAAGAACTATTCAGGGAGGGTTGAAAGCGGGACAGCAACATCATCAGTAATGCAATTAATTGCAGCTTCTTGTAAAGAAAAAGTTTATCCAATTGATAAATTAAATAAATCTGAAACTGGACTTTTACTTTTTACAAATGACAGTGATTTAGCTAAAAAATTAACTAATAAAAGTCAGAAGGTAAAAACAATCTATCAAATTACATTAGATAAAAATCTAAGACAAACAGATTTAGAAAAAATAAGGGAAGGATTTCTAGTTCATGGAAAAACTTGCTCTTTTGATTCAATTTCTTATATTCAGAATAAAGATAAAAATGAAATTGGGATTGAACACAGTAAAGGTGGGACTAAATATGTAAAATATATTTTTGAAAAGTTTAACTACCAAATTATAAAACTAGACAGAGTATTCTTTGGAGGCTTAACCAAAAAAGATCTGCCTAGAAAACATTACAGACATCTATCAAAAGATGAACTCAATATTTTAAAACGACTTTAAAATACCATATGATAGATACTTTCGTTATTATTTTGATTATCGTATTTTTACAACTTAATGAAAATAATTTTCAATCGTATATTTAGTATATTTCTGATTTTGATTATCATAATTGGAAGTGCAATATTTATAATTACAACTTATTTTGGTAATGATATTGAAAATGCTGTAATTGAAAGAATACAAGCAAACCTTACAACTCCATTAACTCTTGATGATGTAGAGTTTACAATCTATGATAATTTTCCATCTGCATCAGTAAAATTCAACAACCTACTCCTATTGGAATCAGTTAATTTTGGGAATGACACGCTACTATACGCAAAAGAAGCCTATGTTAATATTAGTATAACAGAAGTACTGAGTAATAATTTTGATATTTCTAAAATTATTATCTCAAACGGCAAGGTAAATATTAAATACAATGAAGATAAAATACCAAATTTTCTTATAGGGAAACAGATGTCCGACAGTAAAGGAAATGTAAATGTTAAAGAAATTGTATTATTAAATACGGCCGTTCTTGTTGAAAATTTAAGTGATGAATTAAATATGAATCTGCAAACTGAGAGAGTAATTATTGTGATTAATAACTCCAAAATTAAGCTTCAAACAATTGCTTTTTCAAAAAACTTAACTGTTAGAAAAATTGATTATTTATCGCAGAAAAACTTAGACATAAAGGCAGAATTAAATATTAGAAAAGATACTATTGACATCTTAAATTCAAATATACAAATTGGAGGTTTATTTGCAAATGGAAGCGGAAGGATTCTTAGAAACAGGCATCTTAATTTAGCTATTAATCTTAAAGAAGAAAAAATTAATACTATTATTAGTAATTTTCCTCACAATATTAAAAAAATATGCAATCCTTTTTACCTTGATGGTAAGATAACTAGTGATATCAAAATTACAGGAATTATAAGTAAAAATACTAACCCTTTATTTGAAATGAATTATGTAATAAATAATGGAACATTTGAACTTAAAAGCAGACCCTTTAAGCTAAAGAACATTGCAATAAATGGCACTGTTACAAATGGAGAAAAGCATAATTTCAATACTACAAAAATAATTGCTTCAGATTTTAAATCAAACACTAATGAAGGATATTTAAATGGAAATTTTACTTTACAAAACTTAAACAATTACTACTTTAAATCAAACTTTAAATCTTCATGGGATTTGAAAGAAGTTAATACTTATTTTGAAGATTCTCCTTTTACTAATTTACAAGGGGAAGTTTTTGCAACAACAAATTACAATGGCGAATTTTCATTTAATAATCAATTTAAAAACAAATTTTTAAATGCAATACATACTTCTGATTTAAAGTTCAAAAATATTAGCTTTAGTTATAAAAAATTTCCACTCCCTTTCACAATTGATTTTGGTGATTGTCAATTAAAAAACAACAAAATCATTTTAAAAAATAGCTTGTCTACTATTGCAGAAAGCGACCTAATTTTCGCAGGAGAAACAACTGATTTGATTGCTTATATTCTTAATAAAAAAGATAAAATAGCAATTATTGGAGATTTAAAATCAACATATACTGATCTCAAACAACTAATGACTCTTGGTGATATTTCAGATGATGAAAGTAGTACTACTTTCCCAAATTGGATACAAGCAAATATCAATACTGAAATAGAAAATTTCTCCGTTGATAACTTTACAGCAACTAATCTTAAAGGAAATATACAATATAATAATGGAACGCTAAAAGGATTTAATATGAGTGGAAATTCTTTGGATGGTAATATTTCAGGAGATTTTATTTTTACGGAACCAAAAAACAAACACCTTATACTATTAGCAGATATTGAGTTTAGTAAAATTAATATCCGTAATTCATTTCATGCTTTTAATAATTATGGTCAAGCTTTCATAAATGAAAATGAAATAAAAGGACTTGGAACCGCTGAAGTAGATATTGAAGCTCATTGGAAACCTGACTTTATTCTAGATGAAGAAAAACTAAAATTAAAATCACATTTAATAATTGAAAAAGGGGAGTTAATTGACTTCAAAACATTACAAAATTTATCATCTTACGTAAGCGTTGAAGAATTAAAACATGTAAAATTCTCAACTTTAGAAAATAAGATTGAAGTTGAAAATAAAATTATTACGATTCCAAATATGGAGATAAAATCTTCAGCATTATCTGTATTTATATCAGGATATCACACTTTTAACCAAGATATAAATTATGATGTAAAATTATTATTATCTGAACTTCTTTCAACTTCATTTAGGAAGAAAAACACAGAATTTGGAGAAGAAGAACAAGATGGTAAAATCTTTAATACCGTATATATAAAGATGACAGGCAATACAGAAGCTCCTAAAATAACTTTAGATAAAATCCGTTTTATGGAAGACGTTAGTGATGGGATAAAGTTAGAGAAGAAGAATATCAGCAATATTATTAAAGAAGATATCTTGCAGACAAAAGATAAAGAAGTTGAAGAAGATGGACAAGAGATAGAAATTGAATGGAATCCTGAAAACTAAAATATGGACATTTACTCAAAAAAACAAAAATGGAAATTTGCCTTAATTGGCTTTGCTCTTATTATTGGGATATCCTCTCTTTTTGTAACTAACACTCTGGTTAAAGAACTCAAAACTGAGGAAAGAAAAAAGATTGAACTTTGGGCTCAAGCAACTAAACATCTTGTTAGTTTAACTGGGGAAGGTGATTATTCGTTAGCAATTAAAGTAATATCTGAAAACAATAATATACCAGTAATTTTAGTAGATGCTTGTGATAGTATTTTAGAAAATAGGAATTTCCTAAATTTTACAAAAACTGATAGTTTTTTCATCAATTTAGGGATTATTACTCCTCAAATAATTGATGCTAAATTTTTAAGATCTGAGCTTAATGAAATAAAAGAAAGTGGAGACAAACCCATTGAAATTAATATTATTGGAGACAAACAATGGATTTATTATAAAGATTCAGCTCTACTATTCAGGTTAAGATATTATCCTATTTATCAGCTAGGATTTATAGGTCTTTTCATGTTTATAGCTTACTTTATGTTTAGTGCAAGTAGAAGATCTGAACAAAATAAAGTTTGGGCAGGAATGGCAAAAGAAACTGCTCATCAAATTGGCACGCCTTTATCATCCCTTATGGCTTGGACTGAACTCTTGAAAGAAAAAAAAGGAACTGAACAAATGGTTATCGAGATGGAGAAAGATATTAAAAGACTCGAAACAATTACAGAGAGATTCTCTAAAATTGGTTCAAAATCTGAGCTCCAGAAAAGAGATATAATCAGTCTATTTTCTAAATCAATTGAGTACCTAAAATCAAGAATGCCTGTAAATACTGAGTTTGATATTCAAATACCAGAAAAGGAAATCATAATTCCATTAAATAGTGTGTTGTTTGAGTGGGTTATCGAAAATCTTGTAACAAATGCTGTTGATGCCATGAAAGGTAAGGGAAAAATTTCTGTTAGTATTACAGAAGAAGAAAATACAATTGTAGTTAATATTTCTGATACTGGAGACGGGATTAATCGTTCAATGATAAAAAATATTTTTAAGCCAGGTGTTACTTCTAAAAAAAGAGGATGGGGGCTTGGTTTATCATTATCTAAAAGAATAATTGAGGAGTATCATAAAGGAAGTATTTTTGTTATGAAATCAGAGAAAGGAAAAGGAACAACGTTCACTATCAGGCTCCCAAAAAACCTAAATTCCGCAACTTCCTAAGTTATTTTTATTCAAATAATTCTGATGATATTCTTCTGCTCTATAAAATTTTTCAGCTGAAATTATTTGAGTTACAATTGGATTCTTCCAATTCTTAGATTGTTGTTTTAATGAAATTTCAACTATCTTCATTTGTGCTTCTGAGTGAAAAAATACTACAGATCTGTATTGATTCCCTACATCAAGTCCTTGTCTATTTTTAGTAGTCGGATTATGGTTATTCCAAAAAATATCTAATACCTCATTATAACTGATTATATCAGTATCGAAATGGATATGAACAACCTCAGCATGGTTTGTTTGTCCCTTACAAACCTCTTCATAAGTAGGGTTTTCAGTAGTCCCACCCATATATCCAACTGATGACAAATAAACGCCTTTAGTTGCTTTAAATATTTTTTCTACTTGCCAAAAACATCCTGCTCCAAATGTAGCTTTCTCTAAATTATTATATGCTTTAAATTGTAAACTTAAAGAATTTACACAATGCCTAGTATTTTTCTCAGTTATTTCCTCACCAACAAAAACATGCCCTAAGTGTCCATCACATTTAGCACAACAAATTTCAGTTCTAATTCTTCCTCCACTTAAATCTTCATATCTAACAATTGCATTTTCAATATCATCATCAAATGATGGCCAACCACAGCCTGAATTAAACTTAGTATTGGACTCGTAAAGTGGAGATTTACACGCTCTGCAAATAAAAATACCAGCTTCAAAAAAATCATTATACTCTCCTGTAAAAGTTGGTTCTGTCCCTTTGTTTTTTAAAATTGCTAATTCATCTAAAGTTAAACCTTTTAAGAATTCGTTTTTCATAATTTCTAAATATCTACAAAAATAAAAAAAGCGTCCAATTAGACGCTTTTAGA
>CAJQLK010000026.1 GCA_905479165.1 uncultured Flavobacteriales bacterium
GAACAGAGATTGCAAGAGCTTTAGCCACTAACCCCAAGTTTATTTTGCTTGACGAACCATTTGCAGGTATTGATCCCATTGCTGTTGAGGATATTCAGCAGATAGTCGCTGCTTTAAAAGAAAAGAATATTGGTATCTTGATAACTGACCATAATGTGCATGAAACTCTAAAAATTACAGATAGAGCATATCTTTTGTTTGAAGGAAATATCCTAAAGCAAGGTACTGCTGAGGAGTTAGCGGCAGATGAGCAAGTAAGAAAAGTTTACTTAGGTAAGAATTTTGAGCTTAGGAAATAATTATATTTCCTCTAAAGTAAATTCGTAAGATTCCATAATTTGATTGCAAAGCATTGTTTTGCAAGCTTCATCAACCTTTGTAGTAGCAATTGCTTTACTATCAGCTTCAATTTGTAATGTAATATGTTTGCCAATTCTTACATTTTTAATTTCTGATAATCCAACATTTCCCATGCTAGCACTTACTGCTTTTCCTTGAGGGTCTAATAATGTTTTAAGTGGCATTACATTTATCTCGGCTGTGAACTTCATAATTATAATATATTATTTAATAGTGATAAAATCAAGTACAAAATTACAATAAAAGGTATAGCAGCAAACTGAAATACAAAGAATAATATTACGGCTGATAAAATAAGTAGCATTCTAAATATATTTAAGCGAGAACTGATACTCTCTTCATTGCTAATTTTTAAAGAAAATAATGGCATTTCTACTACTAAAAGTATGGGCATAATTACAGCTAATATCGTAAGTAATTTTATATCAGCAAACATTGGGAATATCTCAAAATTAATATGAGGGATTGCGGCAATAAAAATAGCAAGTGCAGGAGTTGGTAACCCAATAAATGAAGTGGTTTGTCTAGTGTCAATATTAAAATTAGCCAAGCGATAAGCAGAGAAAATTGGAATAAATAGTGCTAATGAGGCAGGGTGTAAAAGCACATCATTTGTCATGGAGTGTTTTAGTATTGTTCCATTACTCAGGTAAAACATTAAATGAAAAAGAATAAATCCAGGCGCTACCCCAAAAGTTACCATATCAGCCATGGAGTCCAGTTGTTTGCCGAAATCGCCACTTACGTTTAATAGGCGAGCTGCTAGTCCGTCAAAAAAATCAAAGAAAGCTCCAGCAAAAATACAGAGTGATGCCATTGTGAGGTCGCCTTGAAAAGCAAAAATTATTGCAAAAAGCCCACAAGTTAAGTTGGTTAGAGTTATGAGATTAGGAATATTTCTTTTTATTACATTCATATTCAGCAAAAATATGATAATATTTGTAAAACTTATGAGAAAACTACTTTTAGCATTGTTAAGCGGATTACTCTTGGCATTTTCATGGCCAGAGCTTGGCTTATTTCCTTTACTTTTTTTCGCGTTTTTACCCTTGTTAATAGTAGAAGATGAATTGAATAATTCAAATTACAAGAAGAAGGGAAGAAAAGTATTTTGGTATTCTTTTTTAGCCTTCTTTATTTTTAATGCGATTACTACTTATTGGGTGTATCACGCTACATTATTTGGTGCAATTGCTGCTTTTATTGTAAATTCAACTTTAATGTCTACTGCTTTTTGGTTGTTTCATAAAGTAAAAAGCGCTACTACTAATCGTTTGGGTTATTTGACCTTTATTGTTCTTTGGATATCTATTGAATATCTTCATTTAAACTGGGATTTATCTTGGCCTTGGCTTACCTTAGGGAATGCATTTGCAAATGCACCTGATGTTGTTCAGTGGTATGAGTTTACAGGATTTTTAGGAGGTTCTCTTTGGGTGCTTTTTATCAATGTGCTGCTTTTTAGCTTATACATTTCTGCTGATAAAAAGAAAGCAATGCTGTTGCCTTTACTAGCTTTATTGTTGCCCCTTTATGTTTCTTATCATATGTATTCAAATTTTGAAACTGAGAATGAAGATACATTAAAAGTACTGATTGTTCAGCCAAATATTGATCCTTATACTGATAAATTCAATGTTGGATACGAAAAGCAATTAGCTGATTTTATTACGCTTTCGAAAACAAAATTAACAGCTGAAACTCAGCTTCTAATTGGTCCTGAAACTGCATTGCTTGAAGGGATTTGGGAAAATAAATTGGAAGCAACTTACAGTGTAAGAAAGTTTAGGGAGTTGCAAAAGGAATTCCCAAAGTTGAATATAATTGTTGGGGCTAGCACATATAAAATGTTTGGTCATGGAGAGCAAAAAACTACTACTGCTCGCCAAGTTAGAAATCAAAAAATCTATTATGATGCATATAATTCAGCAATTTTTATTCCTGATAGTGGGTTGGTTGAGGTATATCATAAAACAAAACTAGTACCTGGAGTGGAGAAAATGCCTTTTCCGAATATACTTGATCCGTTAGCAAAATTAGCTGTTGATTTGGGTGGGATGAGCGGGTCTTTAGGAAGTTCTAATACCCTTCATGATTTTGAAGTTGATGGAGTGAATGTTCGCCCTTTAATTTGTTATGAAAGTATTTATGGAGAAATGAATTATCAAAACTCTGCTATGATTGCCATAATTACGAATGATGGTTGGTGGAAGAATACTGCTGGATACAAACAACATTTGTCCTATGCGAGTTTGAGAGCTATTGAGCAGAGAAAAGCTATAGTGCGTTCCGCAAATACGGGAGTATCGGCTGTTATTTCATCTAAAGGAAAAGTTTTGCAAGAAACGAATTGGGATGAAGCAATTTGTATTGCTGCTGATGTAAAGTTGAATAGTAAACTAACTTTCTATGCTCAGTTTGGAAATTACATCGGAAGGCTAAGTGTTTTTGTTGCCTTTATGCTTTTGTTAGTCATTTTTGTAAAAGGAAAGTTGAGAAAATAAAAACCCACACTTATCAGAATGGGGTTTAATTATTTTGTAAAAAAATAATTTATTCTTCTGTTGTTTCTTCATCCTCAGTTAAGTCAATATTGATTTCAATTACAGTATCAACATCACCTGCTATATCAATATTTTCAATAACTGTATTTACCATGCTATCAATGTTTAAGTTTTTGTCTTCAACTTTAATTTCAACTTTTATTTCTTTTTGTACTTCTGTTGAGTATTCAGTTTTGAAGCAGTTCTCTGCAAATAGATATCCCAATATTCCTAATAGTAATATCCATGTTAGTAGTCTTTCATATTTCCCCATAATTTAATTTGTTGGTTAATTGTGGCTAATTTAGTAAAAATAAACTACTTCAAATTTTTAGGTATGATGCAAACAGGAATGGCATTCATTTTGTGTTGGTTAGCCCTGTTAAATTGTGTGTAAATTTTAAGTACTTCTCTTTCTCTTTCATTAAGAGTGTTTTTATCGCCATCAAATTGCATTGCCCATTCCAATTCAGGATAAGTAGCTCCAATCTGCTCTTCATCAGTTTTATCATTCCCCCAAAGTCCATCAGTTGGTGCTGCAATTAGAATATCTTTATTAATACCTAGTTCTACTCCAAGTGTATAAACTTCTGTTTTTAA
>CAJQLK010000027.1 GCA_905479165.1 uncultured Flavobacteriales bacterium
CAAAATCCTTAGTAGGTCCGAAAACTCTTTCACAAAATAATCCACCACTTTCTGGTTTATATGTTCTGTAATTAATAGTTTCTGGTTTTACAACCTCACCAGATGATTGTTCTAAAATATCTTCAGGAGATGATAAACTAATTTTAATTGAGTTTATATCCTGAGCTTGTCTGTTATGTTTTATATTTCTCATGAGTAATATTATTCAAATGAAACTTTTAATCCTAATCCATTAAGTTCGTGTAATAACACATTGAACGATTCTGGGATACCTGGTGTAGGCAAATCTTTTCCTTTTACAATTGATTCAAAAGCCTTTGCTCTACCAACTACATCATCAGACTTAAGCGTAAGCATCTCTTGTAAGATATTGGATGCACCATAACCTTCAAGTGCCCAAACCTCCATCTCTCCAAGTCTTTGCCCACCAAACTGAGCCTTACCACCAAGTGGTTGTTGTGTAATTAATGAGTAAGGTCCAATTGATCTTGCATGCATTTTATCATCAATTAAATGCCCTAACTTAAGCATATAGATAATACCAACAGTTGCTGTTTGTTCAAAACGTTCCCCAGTACCTCCATCATACAGATAAGTTTGACCTAATCTTGGAACTCCAGCCTCATCAGTTTCATCATTAATTTGATCAATACTAGCTCCATCAAATACAGGAGTAAAGTATTTTTTACCTAATTCTTGTCCTGCCCAACCTAAAATTGTTTCATAGATTTGACCAAGATTCATCCTTGAAGGTACGCCAAGTGGATTTAAAATAATATCAACAGGAGTTCCGTCTTCTAAGAAAGGCATATCCTCATCTTTTACAATACGAGAAACAATTCCTTTATTACCATGACGACCCGCTAACTTATCACCAACCTTAACTTTCCTTTTTTGAGCGATTTGAACTTTAGCTAATTGCAATACTCCATTTGGCAATTCATCACCAATTGTAATAGCAAAACGTTTTCTTCTATGCTCTCCATAGATATTATTATACTTTCTTATATAGTTCTCTATAGTAGTATTTACAAGAATATTATTATCTTTGTTACCTGTCCAGTTATATGGATCAACTAAAGTAAAGTCAACTCCAAGTAACATTTTCTTGGTAAATTTCTCACTTTTAGGAATTACTTCTTCTCCTAATATATTCTTAACCCCTTTTGCTGCTTTACCTCCAATAATTTGATAAAGTTTACCAGCTAAGATATTCTTAAGTGCATAAGCTTCTTTCTCAAAAGTAACATCTAATTTTAATAATTCTTCTTTATCTGAAGATTTGGTCCTTCTATCCTTGATAGTTCTTGCAAATAATGATTTACCAATTACAACACCAGCATTAGAAGGTTTTGCTTTCAAAGAAGCATCTTTTACATCACCTGCTTTTTCGCCAAAAATAGCTCTCAGTAATTTTTCTTCTGGAGTAGGATCAGACTCACCTTTTGGAGTAATTTTACCAATAAGAATATCGCCATGCTTAACATTAGCTCCAATTCTTACCATTCCATGTTCATCTAAATCTTTCGTTGCAGTTTCACTAATATTAGGAATATCAGCAGTTAACTCCTCTGTTCCTCTCTTAGTTTCTCTAACATTTACAACATGCTCAGCAATATGTAATGAAGTAAACATATCTTCCCTTACAACTCTCTCAGATAAAATAATTGCATCCTCAAAATTATACCCTTTCCAAGGCATAAATGCTACTTTTAAGTTTCTACCAATAGCTAATTCACCATTTTCAGTTGCATAACCATCACAAAGCACTTGACCTTTTGATACTTTATCTCCAATTCTAACAATCGGCTGAATATTAATACAAGTTCTTTGATTTGTTTTTTGGAATTTAGTTAAACTATATGTTTTCTCTGCTTCATCAAAACTTACTAATTCCTGTTCTTCAGTTTTAGTGTATTTAACTTTGATAGTGTTTGCATCTACATAAGTAACTTTACCTTCTCCTTCTGCATTAATCATTGTTCTAGAATCACGAGCAACATGTGGCTCAAGTCCAGTTCCAACAATTGGAGCATCTGTTCTTAATAAAGGAACGGCTTGCCTCATCATATTAGATCCCATCAGAGCTCTATTAGCATCATCATGCTCCAAGAAAGGAATCAATGAAGCCGCAATGGAAGCAATTTGATTAGGAGCTACATCCATCAATGTTACTTTAGATGGCTCGGCAATTAAATAATCTGCTTCACTTCTTGATTTAATTCTATCATTCTCAAATGAACCATCTTCATTTAAAGGTGCATTTGCTTGTGCAATTACTTGCTCAATTTCTTGTTCTGCACTTTTGTAAACTGGAGCTTTAGTTGAATCAATTTTACCTTCAACTACATTTCTATAAGGAGTTTCAATAAATCCTAACTTATTAATTTTAGCAAATACTGCTAAAGAAGAAATAAGTCCAATATTTGGCCCCTCTGGAGTTTCAATAGGACAAAGTCTTCCATAATGCGTATAGTGTACATCTCTCACCTCAAATCCTGCTCTTTCTCTAGTTAAACCTCCAGGTCCTAAAGCTGAAATTCTTCTTTTGTGAGTTACCTCTGCTAATGGATTAGTTTGATCCATAAATTGAGATAATTGTGAAGTTCCAAAGAATGAATTAATTACTGCAGATAAAGTTTTTGCATTAATTAAGTCAATTGGAGTAAACACCTCATTATCTCTTACATTCATTCTTTCGCGAATAGTACGAGCCATTCTACTTAACCCAACATTAAATTGGTTTGAAAGTTGCTCGCCTACCGTTCTAATTCTTCTATTACTCAAGTGATCAATATCATCAACATCAACTTTAGAGTTAGTTAAAGAAATAAGGTTACTAATTATAGATACAATATCTTTATTAGTTAAAACCATTTTATCAATAGGGATATCTAGTTTTAATCTAGAGTTAATTCTAAATCTACCTACATGGCCTAAACTATATCTTTGGTCAGAGAAGAATAATTTATCAATAATTCCTCTTGCTGTATCATCGTCTGGTGCTTCTGCTGATCTTAATTGTCTGTAAATATGTCTTACAGCTTCTACTTCAGAGTTAGTTGGATCTTTCTGTAAAGTATTATAAATTAATGCGTGATCAGATGCGCTTCCATCCTCTTTATGTAATAAAATAGTTTCAACACCTGAATCAACAATTTCATTAATATGAGATTTATCAATAATAGTATCTCTCTCAAGAATTACTTCATTTCTTTCAATTGGCACTAATTCACCAGTATCTTCATCAACAAAATCATCAACCCATGACTTAAGAACTCGAGCAGCTAATTTTCTACCAACAACTTTCTTTAATCCACTTTTTGATACTTTAACTTCATCAGCTAAATTAAAAATAGATAAAATATCTCTATCAGATTCATATCCAATAGCTCTTAATAAAGTTGTAACAGGTAATTTTTTCTTTCTATCAATATAAGCATATAATACATTATTGATATCAGTAGTAAATTCAATCCAAGAACCTTTAAAAGGAATTACTCTTGCTGAATACAATTTTGTACCATTTGAATGGAAACTTTGTCCAAAGAAAACACCAGGAGATCTGTGTAATTGAGAAACAACAATTCTTTCAGCACCATTTACTACAAAACTTCCTTTTGGCGTCATAAATGGAATATTTCCAAAATATACATCTTGGACAATTGTTTCGAAATCCTCATGATCCGCATCAGTACAATATAATTTTAACTTAACTTTTAACGGGACTTTAAAGGTAAGCCCTCTACTAATACATTCTTCAATAGAATATCTAGGAGGGTCAATCGTATAATCAATAAATTCTAATACAAAATTATTTCTCGAATCTGTAATAGGGAAAAGCTCTTCAAAAGCTTTATATAAACCTTCATTTCTTCTTTCATCTAAGGTAGTTCCAATCTGAAAAAAAGATTGAAAACTTTTAAGTTGAACATCTAAAAAATCAGGGAAACTAACCGTGTTTTTAATTGATGCAAAATTAATTCTTTGGGTGTTATTTTTTGTAGCCAATGCTTTGAGTTTTAGTTATAAAAAAGGGGGTTCTATAAAAAAACGAAAGGGCTTAAACCTTATGTTAACATAAGATTTAAACCTTTTAAATGTTTAAAGAAAATTACTTTAGCTCTACTTCAGCTCCAGCATCTTCTAATGCTTTTAAAATTCCTTCAGCTTCATCTTTACTAACTCCTTCTTTTACCGCTTTGGGAGCTGAGTCAACAATATCTTTTGCTTCTTTAAGTCCTAAACCTGTTAATTCTTTAACAGCTTTTACAACTTTTAATTTTGCAGCACCTGCTGCTTTTAAGATAACATCAAATTCTGTTTGTTCTTCAGCTGAATCACCACTAGCTGCATTTGCAGCTGGTCCTGATACAGCTACTGCTGCTGCTGGCTCAATTCCATACTCATCTTTAAGAATAGTAGCTAATTCGTTTACATCTTTTACAGTTAAGTTAACTAACTCTTCTGCAATTTTTTTTACATCTGCCATTTTATTTGTTTTTAATTTATTTATTTATTTTAAATGTTGGAAGCATTTCTTTTTTAGTTTGTTCTTTCTTCTAGAGCCTTTACAATTCCTGATAATTTGTTTCCTCCTGATTGTAATGAAGAGATAACATTCTTAGCTGGAGATTGTAATAATGTAATAATATCACCAATAAGCTCATCTTTAGATTTAAGATCTGCTAGAGCTGATAGATTTTCATCACCGATATATAGAGACTCCTCAATATGAGCAGCTTTCAATAAAGGTTTATCATTTTTCTTTCTAAATTCTTTAATCACTTTTGCAGGAGCGTTACCAGCTTCAGCTTGCATAATAGAAGTATTACCAACTAATACATCATACAATTCACTAAAATCAGCATTATTTTTCTCTAATGCTTTCTTTAAAAGAGTATTCTTTACAACTTGTAATGAAACATCTCTCTTAAAACATAATCTTCTTAAGGCACTATTTTCCTCAGCAGTTAAGCCAGAGATATCAGCTAAATAAAAGTTGTTATTATCATTAAGCATCCCGTCAAGGGCCTCAATCATTTGATTTTTTTCTTGTTTATTCATTTTTTACTATTCTAAAATTTATTGACCTAATGAGTTAGCATCAATTTCAATACCTAATCCCATTGTACTTGACATATAAACACTCTTAACATAAGTACCTTTAGCAGCTGATGGTTTTAACTTGATAATAGTCTGTAGTAACTCGTTAGCATTTTCTGAAATCTTTTGAGCATCAAAAGAAACCTTAGCAACTGAAGCATGAATTATTCCATTCTTCTCAACTTTAAAATCAATTTTACCTTTCTTAACATCAGCTACTGCTTTAGCTACATCCATTGTTACAGTACCAGATTTCGGATTTGGCATCAAACCTCTTGGACCTAACACTCTACCTAAAGCACCAATTTTACCCATAACTGAAGGCATAGTTACAATAACATCTATATCAGTCCAACCACCTTTAATTTTTTCAATATACTCATCTAACCCAACATAATCAGCACCAGCTTCTTTTGCTTCTGCTTCTTTATCAGCAGACACTAAAGCCAAAACTTTTAAAGTTTTACCAGTACCATGAGGTAAAGATGCAACCCCTCTTACCATTTGATTAGCTTGTCTAGGATCTACACCTAATCTTACAGCTAAATCAACAGTTGCATCAAATTTTACTTTTG
>CAJQLK010000028.1 GCA_905479165.1 uncultured Flavobacteriales bacterium
TCCCATACTTTTTATAGAAATCAACTTCAAAAGGAAAGATAACGATTAAATGATCAACAAATATTTTAATTTTAGAAATTCTACTTTTATTCCAAGCCCAAACTTTAGGAGAAATATAATAGAACACTTTTATTCCTTGCTTCTTAGCAAATTGTGCAATTTTTAAATTAAACCCTGGGTAATCTACTAAAACCAGTGCATCAGGTTTAAAATTAATAATATCCTTTTTACAATAATCCAAATTAGATTTTATGGCTCTTAGATTTTTCAGCACACTCCAAAGTCCCATAAAAGCTGTATCCTTAATGTGTTTAGCAATCTGAACACCTTCAGCAATTAATAGGTCTCCTCCCCAAGCTCTTATCTTCGCATTTTTATCGCATTTTTTTAACTCAAAAACTAAATTAGCTGCATGTAAATCTCCAGAAGGCTCTCCTGTAATAATATAATACTTCATTATAAGAACTTGATTATAACAATTAAAAATGCATAAACAAGAGTCGCTCCAAGAATTCCTTTTGCAACTTCCTCTTTATGAGTTTTTATATTCATAAAAAATAATATTATATTAGTAAGAAAAACACTTAAACTAATATGATGCGTTAATGTATTTAACCTTTCAAACTCAGCAAATGCAATTTCAAGTTCCACCTCCAAAACAAAAGCAATATAAACTACTAATGTAATAATTGGAGCAATTACACCAACAGAAAAACCTTTAGCTACAGCTTTATTCATTTAATAAAAGTTTATTTATAGAAACTAATGAAGAATGTGCAGTAACATCAAACTGAACAGGTACAACTGAAACATAATGATTTGCCAAAGCCCACTCGTCTGTATCTGTACCTTTGTCATAATTCATGAATTTACCAGTAAGCCAATAATATGTTCTACCCTTAGGATCGATTCTTTCTTCAAATTCTTCCTCCCAATTTGCATTTGCTTGTCTGCAAACTTTTAGTCCTTTTATATCTTTACCCTCTATTCTTTTAGGAATATTCACATTCAAGCAAACTCCATCATCTAAGCCATTTTCTAAAACTTCTTTTGTGATTATTCTTATGTATTGTTCTGCTTCTGAAAAATCAGCATTATGTGCATAATCCAAAAGCGAAAAACCAATTGATGGTATTGCCTCTAAAGCACCCTCAACAGCAGCAGACATAGTACCAGAATAAATAACATTTATTGATGAATTTGAACCATGATTTATTCCTGAAACACATAAATCAGGTTTTCTATCTAAAAGCTGATTGACAGCTAATTTAACACAATCAACAGGAGTGCCACTACAAGAATATTCAATTTGAGGACCATCCTCTATAATAACTTTATCACATCTAATAGTTGCTTCAATCGTAATCGCATGTCCTTTTCCTGATTGTGGACTATCAGGAGCCACAACAAATACATCTCCAAAATCATTCATAATTCTAATAAGATTTCTGATGCCAAGAGCTGAAATTCCATCATCATTAACTACTAATATAAGTGGTCGTTTCATTCAGTAAATTTTTAATAATACAAAACTACTATAATATTATTGTATACTGCTGAGGAATTTCCTAATTTTGCAAAAAACTAAAAACAATATAATATGATTTGGATAATAATGATAGGATTTATGATTGTAGGAGGGATTGTAAGTTCTAGATTAAAAAGTAAAGTTAAAAAATACAGCAAAGTATCAACTGTATCAGGCATGAGTGGAAAAGAAATTGCTGAAAGAATGTTAAGTGATAATGGAATAAATGATGTAAAAGTAATTTCAGTTCCAGGAAAACTTACTGATCATTACAATCCTGTAGATAGGACTGTAAATCTAAGCCCTGAAGTTTATCGAGGAAGGCACGTGACAGCTGCAGCAATTGCAGCTCATGAGTGCGGACATGCAGTACAACACGCTACTGCTTATCAATGGTTACAAATGAGATCACAAATGGTTCCTATGGTAAATTACAGCAATAAAATGATGAGTACCGTTTTCATTATAGGATTGATAGGTGGAAGCTATATTGGGCTTGGATTTAATCAGCTAATAATGCTATTTATCATACTGCAAGCAATTGTTACTGCATTTTCACTAATTACACTTCCAGTTGAATTTGATGCTAGCAGAAGAGCTTTAGTTTGGTTACGATCATCAGGAATTACAAGCGATAAAGAATTAGGATATGCTGATGATGCACTTAGGTGGGCTGCTAGCACTTATGTAGTTGCTGCTTTAGCTGCCGTAACCTACTTACTCTATTATGTATCAATGTTAAGAGATTAATCAGACAAAAAGAAAAGCACAAAAAAAAGCCCTAATAAATATTAGGGCTTTTCTTTTTAGAAAACTTAAAATTATTTCTTCTTTGTTAAGAATGGTAATCCAGTTCTTGAATTCTCCTTTACAAAGTAACCATCTGGTTTGTCAGAAGCAGTAGATCTTGAATCTTTAGAAAAATAATAGATAGTCTGAACTCTACCTGTTGATTTTAATGTTACATCTTTTTTGTTTAAGTGGTATAAAGTACCTCTTTCGTTTGTGTGCGTAAAAGCCATGATTTATTTTTTTGGTTAATATTATTTTTACAGGGTCTAATATAGATAAAAAATCCTTACAAACTAAATTCTACTAGATAAGAATTTTGTTTTAATGTTCATAAGTCTAAAATTAACCAAAAGAAAATAAGTTTTTGCAATCTAAAAACTTCAATACTTACATCAATTATAGTGTTTTTTCAACTATCTTATTTTCAGTATATTACGGTTATATTTCTTAAATTATGACAATTACAACTTTACTAGATTAGGACAAAAAAATACTAGATAAAGATTCGTTAATAACTTTGACTTCAAAAACAACAAAAAAGATGAAAATAATGTCAAAAATGGAAGTTAATTTTAAATATATCTTCTTAAAATTAGTGATTTAAGAAAAAATCATCTGCAAAAATTTTAAAATTTCTTATTAAAACAACTACTTTTACAATCTTAAAAAATTCACTATGAAACATCTAAGTATTCTTTTTATAGCACTATTTTCTTTTAATAATCTTTCAGCTCAAAAATATACTACAAAATATATAACTGATGCTAATAAAGTTGGTTTGCAATGGTGGAATGATGTAAACTCAGGACAATATTCAACATCTTATCAATATCTATCTTCTGAGTTAAAGAAAAGATTCTCGGAGGAGAGTTGGTTGAATCAAATCTCAATATTGATGGATGAGTTTGGTCAACTAGAAGAAAGATCGGTTTCCGACTCTTATTTTAATAGTGAAATTGAGGGCTATGAGTCTGGTTTTTATGTAATTGTTGAATATAATGTAGAATATTCAAAAACTAAAAACCATACTGAGTTCCTACTATTAAAACAAAGTGATCAGCTAAAATGGGAAATCTTTGATTTTAATTATGAATTCCAAAGTTTAGATTTAAATCCTAATAAGCTATAAACTATTCTTAGTTACCCAATATCTATATCCTAAAATTACTTTCTCGTACCCTTTTAATTTACCAATGTCCTTTTTATATAATGACGGTATTATTAATTTATTAACCTTTGCTAATATTTTAAAAAACAACTTTCTATTTATCAAAATAGCTAGTAATATAGATAAAAGCAGAATACTTAAAATAACATCTTCACTGTTACCAGTTGCTAGTAGAATCATTTGAAAAATAATATTGTTAGGTAATTAATCATTAACTTCTTATCTTATAAATAAAATACTTCCATTATTCTCATCAGAAAATACATATCCATTATTTTTAAATAATTTTAAATCCTCATAGCTTGTGATCTTATTTTTTATTATGAAATTAACCATTTCACCTCTTGCTCTTTTTGCATAAAATGAAACAACCTTTAATTTACCATTTTTATAATCCTTAAAAACTGGAGTTATAACTTCAGATTTTATCTTATTTAGATTTAAAACTTTAGAATATTCGTTTGAAGCTAAATTAATTAATACTTCTTTATTTAACTCTTCTTCGATATTTTGATGCAATTTATCTTGCCAGAACATATATAAGTTATTTCCTTTTATTGTTTTCAACTTGGTACCCATTTCTAATCTATAAGGTAAAATCAAATCATTTGGCTTTAATACTCCATACAATCCAGAAAGTATTCTTAGATTGTTTTGAGCAAAATTATTATCTGACTTATTAAAGTTTTTTAAATTAATCCCTTCATAAACAGCACCGTCAAACAATTCAAGAGCTTTGTAAGTGTTCATATTTGAAATATCCCAATGCTGAAACCTTTGCCAATTAAGTTTAGCCAAGTTATCACTTAAATCCATTAAATCTTTTAGTTCCAAAATACTCTTTCCTTTTAGAATCTGAATCAACTTTTTAGATTCACCTAAAAATGAAGTATTCATTTTACTATTATGTACTTTTACAGAAGTATCTAGTTTTTTAGCTGGAGAAATAATTATCTTCATTCTTATATTGTATTATTGCACAAAATTATCAATTTTATTCATGTATCACATACTCGCAAAACACAAACTTACCTCACTACATATAATGGTGGTAATATTGGGATTAACAGGCGTCTTTGGGAAACTTATTTCTTTAGGAACTATTCATTTAGTTTGGTACAGAATGGGGATTGCTTTTTTAAGTCTTGCCATTTTTTTAGCATTTAAGAAACAATTATTTAGCGTTAATAAAAAAGATTTCTTAGGAATACTTGGTGTTGGCGCATTAGTAACCTTTCATTGGTTATTTTTTTTTGAATCAATAAAAGTATCAACAGTATCAGTAGCAGTTGTTTGTTTGGCAACATCCTCTCTATTTTCTGCACTAATTGAACCATTATTCTTTAAGAGAAAATTATTGGGATATGAAGTGGTAATGGGAGGAATTGTAATTATCGCCTTAGGTTTTGTAATGGGAGCGGAAACTAAATATATCTGGGGATATTTTTATGGGATAATGGCTGCACTTTTAGGTACTTTATTTACCTTATTTAATGCTAAGTATATCAAAAAGGTAGGAGCGGCACAAATTACTATGATTGAAATGCTTTCTGGGTTAATTATCATAAGTGGAATTTTACTACTCCAAAAGGATTATTCTGTTTTCACTTCAACAATATCAATAACTGACTTTAGTTATCTTTTCATACTAGGGACACTTTGTACAGCAATGGTTTTTGTTTGGATGACTGAAATAATGCGACATATCACCCCTTTTTCACTAATAATGGCTATTAATCTAGAGCCAATTTACAGTATAATTCTTGCATTACTTATATTTGGTAACTCTGAACTTATGAGTACATCATTCTATATTGGGAGTACTATTATTATTGGAATAGTACTTTTAGATGGATATTTGAAAAATAAACAATAGAATGTTGTAACTGTCGTTATGATTTTTAATTTTGCAAACCAATTATTTAATTATGAAAAAATTACTTTTACTAATTAGCATCTTATCATTCACTTTTAATACTGATGCGCAAACTTTAGCTGATCTTTTACAAAAGAATACTTCCGGACATAAAATTACTGGTACTATTACAGGCTTACAAGATTCAACTATAATGCTTGCGTACTATTTTGGAGGAAAACAATACGCAACAGACACTGCAGTTGTAACAAATGGAAAATTTACCTTTGAAGGGGAAAAAGAATTAAAAGGAGGAATGTATTTAGTTGTACTTTCTGAAAGTAGATATTTTGATATTATAGTATCTGAACAACATTTTTCATTCACCACAAAAACTGATGATTTAGTTGGAGCAATGACTTTCAAAAATTCTAAAGAGAACCCTGTATTTTATAAGTACCTTAACTTTATAACAGATATGCAAAAAGAGGTTACTCCTTTAAGAAAACAACTTGAAACTGCAGAAGGAGAAAACAAAAAAGCATTGCAAGATAAAGCTTCAGAAGTTGATAAGAAGGTTAAAGAATTTCAATCTAACTTTACTGAAAATAATTCAGATAAATTCTTTACAAAAATTCTTAAAGCATCTACTGAACCCATTATTCCTGAATCACCATTAGATAGTTTAGGAAATCCTGATAAAACTTTTCCTTACAGATTTTACAAAAAACACTTTTTGGATAATATTGATTTCTCTGATGAAAGAATGCTAAGAACTCGTGTTTTCTACAGCAAAATGGATCAATATTTAGATAAACTAACCGCTAAACATCCTGACTCTATTAATTTATCTGCTGATGTTTTAGTAGAACATGCAAGAGCTAATAGTGATATTTTCCAATATGTAGTTTCTTATATTACTTCAACTTATGAAAGATCAAAAATTATGGGTATGGATGCTGTTTTTGTACACATGGTAGAGAATTATTACATCACAAAACAATGTGATTGGATAGATTCTACTCAACTAGTTAAAATAGCAGATAGAGCACAAAAAATTGCTCCTAACTTGATAGGAAGAAAAGCATCAGAATTTCTTGATTTTTACGGCAGACCATTTATGAAAGATACTTCTGGAGTTTTACATACTTTACAAGAGGTGAATTCTGAATATACTGTTTTAGTGTTTTTTGGACCTACTTGCGGGCATTGTAAAAAAGAAATCCCTAAAATAAAACATGATGTAGACTCATTAACTTCAGCTGGATATGATATAAAGACTTTTGCAGTAGCAACTGAATTTGATAAAAAAGAATGGAAGAAATTTATCAATAATCAAAAGATTGGAGATTGGACTAATGTTGCTGATATTAATCATGATGAGGAGGGGAATCCTGTAGCTAGTAGCGATTGGAGAGATAAATATGACATCTACTCTACTCCAGTTATTTACTTACTTGACAAAGACCAAAAGATTATTGCAAAGAGGATTACTCACACCCAAATAGTTGAGATAATTAGCCGATTAGAGGGGAATTAAATCATCACTTCAGTGGCTCCTGCATCTTTTGATAAATAGAATCTAAGCTTATAATTTCTAAGTAATTTATGCACTTCTGATTTCAGAACACCAGTACCTATTCCATGAACTATAATAAGTTTTGAAATATTTGAATTTATCGATTGTTGAATCTTCTTATGACATTCGTTTAACTGCAATTGTATAATTTCAAAATTATCCAAATAATGATAGTTAGAATTAAGCAATTCTATATGTAAATCAACTTTTAATACTGTTTGACTTTTTTGTCTTTTTTGTGATTTTGAAGTTCTTTTATCAACATCCTTAAAATAAGTATACTCACCATAAGAAGTCGCTTTATCAGTTCCTTTCTCAATTTTAACCAAATCTTTAACAGCTACATTAAGCTCAAAACCATCAGATGAAAGCACAGTAAGTTTATAATTAGAATTAATCTTTACAACAACACCTTTTAGGTTTTCATTCTTAAAAAGCACTTTATCGCCAATCTTAAAATCCATTAGTAATAAATTGAGTGGAAAAATATGTTACCATTTCTATATTGGATTGCAGGTGTTGGAAATTTCAAGAAGCCAAAAGTATGCAACACAGAATTCAGAGTTTTGTTTTTTGTTTTAATCTTATTCAAATCAACATCAAATGACATTAAAAATTGTCTATATCTTTCCGCATCACCTTCTTCATGATATGGATTTACCATTTCATCAGCACCATAACCTAATGCTAAACTAAGCCAACTTGGAAAATTTGGATTCTCTATTTGCAATAAAGACTTAAGATTTAAGGTAAGCCAATAAGTTTGGCCGTTATAATCTTTCAATACTCTTTCTAAATGATTTGATCCAAGTTGTACTGGATTCATGGCGGCCATATTAGACGGGCTGTAACTATACTTCAACTGTATTCTTTGCTCGTTCCATTTAAGAGCTTGTCCTATTGCAAAAAGCGAGCCTGTAGTATTAGCAATCAAATCTCCTGATGACGCACCCCACTGCTCTGATGTTCCATCTAAAAACTCAATAACAGTTAAGAAAATTGAACCCATCATACCTCCATACCAAATAGCATTTTTACGACTAAAACCTGCCCATTCATAAGCCTTAATTCCTGCAACGCCTGTATAATAGGATGCTGACATATGCCCCATTTTATCCATTTGTAACCATTCTTCATTATCATTAATAAAATGAAAACTACTTTTAGGATAATCAGCATACCAAAGCTGATTTAAACCAACCAAAGCAGCAGTATAAGCACTTGCCTCTGAAATTAAAAGGATGTTTCTCTTTTTTTTATTTAAAGTAAATTCTTCCTCTACCTCCCAACCTCCATTACCGACTTTATGAATTTTCCAATCTTGTGCAGTAAGATTAAGAGAAAATAATAAAAGTACTATCAGAAACAGTCGTTTCATTTTCTATAAAATAGTTGCTTTACAATCAGCCAAAATATCATACACTTTTTCTTTAGTTGAAGCCTCTGCATAAGTTCTCAAGACTGGCTCAGTACCAGAAGGACGAATCATTAACCAAGTATCAGCATCAAAAAAGAATTTGAAGCCATCAGTTGTTTCAATTCTTTGAACTTTATATTTAACGAATTGAGTAAATTTATTAGCTTTACAATCCTCAATAATTCTTAATTTAGTATCGTTATCAATATGTAAATCAATACGCTCAAAAGCAAAAGGACCAACAATTTCATATACTTCTGCAATTAAATCTTCCAATGATTTACCTGATTTAGCCATAAACTCGAACAAGATTAATCCCATCCAAATACCATCTCTCTCAGGAATATGGCCAGCAGTAGCGATTCCACCAGATTCTTCACCACCTAACAATACATCTTCTGTTATCATTTTCCCTGCAATATGCTTAAAGCCAATCTGAACAGTTTCTTGTTCTAACCCATAATGCTTGCACATTTGTTCAACTTTTACTGAACAAGAAAATGCTGTAACTACTTTTCCTTTCATTCCTTTATATTTAACCATATAGTGAATCAATAAAAGGATAATATGATGAGAATCAACAAAGTTCCCTTTACTATCATAAAGTCCAATTCTATCAGCATCACCATCAGTGGCAAGTCCACAGTCCAAGTTATTGTTTTTCAATAAATCAGAAAACTCTTGTAAATTTCTGTGAATTGGCTCTGGAGCAATACCTAAAAAACCAGGATTATTATCACAATGCAATAAAGTAGCTTTTGGCAAAAGGCGTTTTACCGCATTCATTCCAGAACCAAACATGGCATCATAAGCAAAATTCATATCAGAATTATTGATAGCATCTAAATCAAAATTTTCCTCAGCATGTTTGCAATACATTTCTTCCAAATCAACATAAATAATTTTTCCTTCAGTAATTAAACTTTCTATGGAAATTGCATCTAAATCAACAGAATTACATTCAGGAATTCTATTTTCTACATCAGTAATATCAGCAAGTAATAATGGGCCTCCAAAATCACCTTTAAGTTTAAAGCCATTATATGCAGGTGGATTATGAGAAGCTGTAATTACAACACCCAAAGATGCTTTTTCCTTTACCACACCCAAGGAAACCATTGGAGTAGAAACAAAGCCTTTTGCAATTTTAACCAACACACCTTTTGATGCTAAAACCTTTGCAGTTGTTTCTGCAAACATCTCACCAGAAAAACGGCAATCATGTCCAATTACTACTGAAGGATTATCATTATATTCATTTAACCAATCAGCTACAGCAATACTTACTCTTGCTACATTATCGGTAGTATATTCTTTTGCAATGATTGCTCTCCAACCATCTGTTCCAAACTTAATTTTTGTCATTTTACTTGTTTTTTAAAGGGAAGCAAAATTAAAAAATTATCGCATTATTTTCCTCTTATTTAGTGCTTTTTGATATTTACGCGCATTTACAAGGTGCTTAGCGTAGGTTTTTGCAAAATTATGATAGCCCGAAAAGTCCTCTTTTGCACACATAAAAATATATTTATGATTACTTGCATTCAATACTGCATCAATTGAGTTGATAGAGGGAATACAAATAGGACCTGGTGGCAAACCTTTATGTTTATAAGTGTTAAAAGGGGAATCAACTTTTTTGTCTTTATTCAGCACTCTTTTGATAGTAAAATCACCCAATGCAAAAATTAAAGTAGGATCCGATTCCAACTTCATTTTCTTGTTAATCCTGTTCAAATATAAACCAGCAATTTCTGGTCGCTCATCTCTTTTGATAGTTTGCTCTTTTTCGACTATTGATGCCAAAGTAGCCACCTCATAATAATTTAATTTAATCTTATCGGCCTTCGCTTTTCTATCATTATTCCAGAATTTTTGATATTCTTTTAGCATTCTTTTTACAAATTGATCTGCTGAAGTATTCCAATAAAACTCATAAGTATTGGGGATAAAGATACAAGCCACATTATTATCTGATAAACCAAGTTTCTGCTGAAACAAAGTGTCAGAAATATAATGTAATAATGTTAAAGAATCTGCTTCAATTTGGCTTGAAATTTTACCTGCTAATTGTTCTTTTGTTCTCAAATTATTAAAAGTAACTTTTACAGGAATTTGTCTGCCAGAGCGCAATAAATTAATCAATTCATTATTATTTAATGCTCTGTCAATTTTATACCTACCAGGCTTAATGTTGTTAGTATATTTCTTTTGTTTTGCTAACCACTCAAAAGAATTGGAATTAATCAACAATCCATTTTCTGATAAGACTTCAACTACCTTAGTGAAATCAGAAGAAGTTGGAATATAAATATACTTTTCTGCATTATCTTCAGCTAAAACAATATTAGGATTATATACTCTAGAGTAAAATTCATATATCATTCCACTAACTCCAAATAGAGCTAGTACTAAAAATGAAATCATAAATTTTCTAAGACCTGATTTCTTAATAAATTTTCTTCTTTTCTTCAATTATAAATTCTTTAAAATTTGTTTAGCTTTATGACGTGGAGCAATTTCCAAAATTTTCTTTAAATAAAACTTCATCTGTATAGTTTTATTTTGCTTCTGGGAGGAGAGCACTAAATTCTCATAAGCTAAAATATAATCAGGGTCCAATACGATAGCTTGTTTTAACCTTCTATCAGCCATTTCATACTCTCCATTTAAAATATCAATATATCCTAAATTTAAATGAACTTCTTTTATTGTTGGATTTAACTTTAGTGCTTCATGAAAAACTAAAGAAGCAATATTTTTTTTATTAACATTTAATAAGAAACTGCCGTATTTGATTTTATAATCAATTACAAAAGGCATTAAATCCACTGAAATTTTAAAATACAATTCAGCATTAGTATTCATGTTTTGAGATGCAAATACCTCTCCCATTCTGCTGTAAGCCATTGCTAGATCTAACTGAGAATATTTGCTGCTAACTACATCATTAGACATTACAAAATTAACAAGTCCTTTTAAATCATTTTTGAGATAGTAATACTGAATATAGGAAGTGAAATTATGTTCTGAAATCAGTAAATACTTAAAAGCAGAATCCAAGTAGAATTGGTTAGATTCAAAACTTTCATAGCGTTTTAAATATGCCTTAGCTTTAGATAGATGAGTTGGATTAGAATTATTAATTGCAAACAAACCTAAAAACGCCCCTTTTTGATTTTTTTCATCAGAAGGAGTGGCAATTTTATGATCCGTAATTGATACATGCATAATATCAGTTGAAGTTGATTTTGGCATATGACAATCAGTACAATTTTGTGTTTTTTCATCTTTACACACATCATGGCATTGCATACATTTTGCATCAAAATAAGTTGCTTTTAAAGTAGTAACGCTTTTATGCGGATTATGACAACTAACGCAAGTCATTTCAGTATTTTGAAAACAAGTACTTTGCTTTAACCTATCCACATGAGATGCCATAATAAATGAATTATCATGCTCATATTTTGGAAGATAAGTATCCATTACATCACTGAGTTTCATCCCAGGTTTAAAAGAGGTAAAAGTTTTTCCTTCAGCTAAAATTGAAGTCCCCTGCAAATGACATCTTTGACAAACATCAAATTGCCAATTGATTTGCAATTT
>CAJQLK010000029.1 GCA_905479165.1 uncultured Flavobacteriales bacterium
ATTTTTTAAAAAAAAAAAAAAAAACTGCTTGTATTTTTGTAATATTGCTGATGTAAAGTAATTAGTACAAACAAAAAAACCAGTACTTAATGGATCAATTTTTATTAGCATTTCTTCTATTAATTGCGTATTTTATGCTATTATTATTTTTTCGATATCTAGAAATAGGAAAAAAACAATCTGATAGTAATTGTAATAATTACTGTCCCGATTGCAATGCAGCTTTAAATAGAGTTAGAAGAACAAAAAAAGATCAACTAATACACCATTTTACTTTCAGAATGTTTGATGCTAAAAGATATGTTTGCAATGAATGTGGTTGGGAAGGATTGAGATGGGATGAGCAATTTAAAGCTAGGTAAAATTAATCACAAAAAACATGCAATAAAATTGAAGTTGCAACCGCAACATTTAATGATTCTGCACTTTTTCCTATATTTTTTATTGCAACTTTATCTGTAATTAATTTATTAATTTGATTAGAAATTCCATTTGCTTCATTACCCATTACTAAATGAGCAGACTTAGCAAGCTTAACTTCTTTAAGATTCTTACCATCCATAAAAGTGCCATATATTGGTGTGTTAATCTTTGATAAATAATTTTCTAAGTCTATATAATTAACTTGCACTCTAAATGCAGAACCCATTGCAGATTGCACAACTTTAGGGTTAAATACATCAACCGTATTTTTAGAACAAATAATTTGTTTTACACCAAACCAGTCACAAATTCTAATTATTGTGCCTAAATTTCCTGGATCATTTATTTCATCTAAAACAAGAGTGATCCCGTCATATTTTATAATTTTATGATTACTAAACCGAACAACTGCTAACACCTTATTAGTTGATTTTAAGTTGCTAATTCTTTGCAACTCTGCTTTACTAATTTTAGTGATATTATCATTATTTACTTTCCATTCTTTTGTTGCATAAATATTTTTAATTTCAAAATCTGACTTTAATAGTTCTGAAACTACCTTTTCTCCTTCAGCTATAAATAATTGCTCCTTTATTCTATTCTTTTTAAGTGACAAACTCTTTATAAATTTAATCTGATTTTTAGTAATCACTAGCTTTTTTTTTATTAATAATCAATAATATAAAATTATTGTAAAATCCGTGCTCAAATTAACAACAATCTTATAGTTTTGTTCTTATAAATTTAAAAATAAAGAATCTAATGTCTAAATTTAAAGCAGGAGTGCTTACAGGAGCAGAATTAAAAGAAGTATTTGCAGATGCAAAACTAAATAAATATGCTTTACCAGCTGTAAATGTTAGTAATACAAGTACAGTAAATGCTGTTTTGGAAACTTCAGCAGAATTAAATTCACCTTCTATAGTACAGTTTTCAAATGGGGGTTGTGTTTTTTATGCGGGAAAAGGGCTGTCTAATGAAAATCATGAAGCAGCTATTGCAGGAGGAATTTCTGGAGCAATGCATGTTCATCAGATGGCAGAACTTTATGGAGCTAGTATCATTTTACATACTGATCATGCCGCAAAAAAATTATTACCTTGGATTGATGGGTTACTTGAAGCGGGTGAAGAATTCTATGCAACATACGGAAAACCTTTATATTCTTCTCATATGATTGATTTGTCTGAAGAACCTTTAGAAGAAAATATTGAATTATGTAAACAGTACTTAAGTAGAATGAGTGCTATTGACATGACTTTAGAAATTGAGTTAGGAATAACAGGTGGTGAAGAAGATGGAGTTGATAACACTGATATTGATGTTTCTAAACTATACACTCAACCTGAAGAGGTAGCTTATGCTTATGAAGAATTAATGAAAATAAGTGATAAATTCACTATTGCTGCTGCCTTTGGAAATGTACATGGAGTATACAAGCCAGGAAATGTAGTGCTGACCCCAAAAATTCTTGATAATTCCCAAAAATTTATTGAAGAAAAATTTGGAACTGAAAAGCAGCCAATTAATTTTGTTTTTCATGGAGGTTCAGGATCGAGTCAAGCAGAAATTACTGAAGCTATAGGATATGGTGTAATCAAAATGAACATTGACACTGATTTACAATGGGGATTCACTGAAGGAGTAAGAGATTACTTTTTAGCTAAACATGATTATGTAAAAACTCAAATTGGAAACCCTGAAGGAGAAGAAAAACCAAATAAAAAGTATTATGATCCTAGAAAATATTTAAGAGAAGCTGAGCTTACTTTTAAAACAAGATTAACAAGATCATTTAATGATTTAAATAACATAAATACAAACGAATAAATATGGGTTGGTTTAAAAGAATAAAAGAAGGAATTACTACTGAAACTCATCAGAAAAAAGAAACTCCTGATGGGCTTTGGTACAAATGTCCAAAGTGTAAAACAATTATCACCACAGAAGAACATCAACAGAATTCTCATTGTTGTGTTAATTGTAATTACCATTCTAGAATTGGCTCTAAAGAATATTTTGAATTATTATTTGATAATAATAAATTTACTGAGCTTGATGCAAACATGACTTCACTAGATCCTTTAAAGTTTTCTGACAAGAAAAAATATACTGATAGAGTAAAATCAATGCAGAAAAATTCAGGATTGAAAGATGCTGTAAGAACTGCACATGGAAAACTAAATGGAGAAACAGTTGTAATTGCAAGTATGGATTTCAAATTTATTGGTGGCTCTATGGGTTCGGTGGTTGGAGAGAAAATTGCTAGAGCAATTGACTATTCAAGAGAGAACAAACATCCAATGATTATTATCTCAAAATCAGGTGGAGCAAGAATGATGGAAGCTGCAATATCATTAATGCAATTAGCAAAAACATCAGCAAAACTTGCACAACTTGGAAAAGCTGGGTTACCATATATTTCTTTATGTACCGACCCTACTTTTGGAGGAGCAACTGCATCATTTTCAATGCTAGGAGATATGAATATAGCAGAGCCAAATGCACTAATTGGATTTGCAGGACCTAAAGTAGTTAAAGAAACTATTGGTAAAGATTTACCTGAAGGGTTCCAAACATCAGAATTCTTACAAGAACACGGTTTTATTGATATGATTATTGACAGAAAAGAGTTAAAAGAAAAACTTGCACAACTATTTAGAATTATAAATAAATAAATTATAAAAAAGGAATTTATTAAATATTTTACTAAATTTGCAGCCCATAAATTAAATAGGTTTTAAAAAGAAAAACATGAGCTTAACAACACAAAAAAAAGAAAAAATTTTCAAAGAATTTGGTAAAGACGCTAAAGATTCAGGTTCAGTTTACTCTCAAGTAGCGTTATTTACTAAGAAAATATCTGATTTAACTGAGCACTTAAAAAGCAACCGTAAAGATTACGGAACACAAAGATCATTACAATTAATGGTTGGTAAAAGAAGAAAATTATTAGACTACTTAGCAGGAAAAGACATCTTAGCTTACAGGAAGTTAGTTAAGGATTTAGGTCTAAGAAGATAATAAAAAGACAAACAAACTCAAAAAAGGCAATAGTTTTATTGCCTTTTTTAATTTATAAACAAAGAAGACAAGATGATAAAAGAAGAAAAACAAATTATTAAGTTAGAAGATGGAAGAGAAATTTCTATCTCAACAGGAAAATTAGCAAAACAAGCACACGGTTCAGTTGAATTAAGAATGGGTAACACTCATATGCTTGCAACTGTAGTCTCTAGTTTTGAAGCTAGAGAAGGTGTAGATTTTTTACCATTAACAGTAGACTACAGAGAGAAATTTGCTGCTGATGGAAGATTCCCTGGAGGATTCTTAAAGAGAGAAGGAAGACCAACTGACCAAGAAATATTGGTAATGAGATTAGTTGATAGAATCTTAAGGCCTATGTTTCCTAGTGATTATCATGCTGAGGTACAAATTATGATATCTTTAAACTCACATGACCCTAATGTAAAGCCTGATGCTTTAGCTGCACTTGCTGCTTCTACTGCAATTGCACTTTCTGATATTCCGTTTAACGGACCAATTTCAGAATGTAGAGTCGCAAGAATTAATGGAAGTTATGTAATTAACCCTTCAGCAGCTGACTTAGAAAATGCAGATATTGACCTTATGGTTGGAGCTTCAGCAGATAGTGTTGCAATGGTTGAAGGAGAAATGTGTGAAGTTTCAGAAGCTGAGATGATTGAAGCAATCAAAATTGGACATGAAGCAATTAAAGTACAATGTGCAGCACAATTAGCATTAGCTGCTCAAGTTGGTGTTTCTTCTAATAAGAGAGAATACTGTCATGAAAATCATGATGAAAATTTAAAAAATAAAATTAACGCAGAAACTTATGATTCTGTTTATGCTGTAGCTGAAGAAGGTTTAGGTAAAGATGAAAGGTCAACTAAATTCAAAGCTGTAAAAACAGATTGGATTGCAAGCTTATCAGAAGATGAGGTTGAAAAATATGATTCAAAATTAATTGGGGCATACTACCATGATGTTGAAAAAGAAGCGATAAGAAATCTGGTATTAGCAGAAGGAAAGAGATTAGATGGAAGAGCAACGACTGAAATAAGACCTATTTGGTGTGAAGTAGATTACTTATATAGTCCACATGGATCAGCTGTATTTACAAGGGGTGAAACACAATCATTAACAACTGTCACTTTAGGTTCAGCTACTGATGTAAACCGTTTAGATGGAGTAACCCATCAAGGACATGAAAGTTTCTACTTACATTATAACTTCCCTCCTTTCTCTACAGGAGAAGCAAGAATGAAATTTAACGTAAGCAGAAGAGAAATCGGACACGGGAATTTAGCGCAAAGAGCATTAAAAAAGATGATTCCTAATGACAATCCTTACACTGTAAGAATTGTTTCGGATATTTTAGAATCGAATGGATCATCTTCAATGGCAACAGTTTGTGCCGGTACTTTGGCATTAATGGATGCAGGAGTTAAAATCCAAAAACCAGTTTCTGGTATTGCAATGGGGCTAATTTCTGATGAGAAAGACCCAAACAACTATGCTGTACTTTCTGATATTTTAGGCGATGAAGATCATTTAGGAGATATGGACTTTAAAATCTGTGGTACTGCTGATGGTATTACTGCTTGTCAAATGGATATCAAAGTACAAGGATTATCTTACGAAATATTAGATAAGGCCTTAAACCAAGCAAAAGAAGGTAGATTACATATTTTAGGTAAAATTATTGAAACAATTGCAGAGCCAAGAGTTCAGTTAAAACCTCAAACTCCAAAAATTGTAGTATTAAAAGTTCCAAAGTCAACTATTGGTGGGATTATTGGACCTGGAGGAAAAATTATTCAAGAATTACAAGCATCTACAGGAACAAATATTTCTATTGAAGAAGTTGATGATATGGGTGTAGTCGAGATTTTAGGTACTGATCAAGATGGTATTGATTCTGCAGTTGAAAAAATTAAATCAATTGCATTTATTCCAGAAGTTGGTGAGATTTATAAAGGAAAAGTTAAATCAATTATGCCTTATGGTGCCTTTGTTGGAATTGCTCAAAACACTGATGGATTAGTTCATATATCTGAGTTAGCCTGGGAAAGAGTTGAGAATGTTGAGGATGTACTTAAAGAAGGTGATACAATTGAAGTTAAATTAATTGCTATTGATGAAAGAAGTGGTAAGCTTAAGTTATCAAGAAAAGTACTTTTACCTAAACCAGAAAAAAAATAATATTTTTTTAATCAAAATGTAACCTTTTGCAAAACTGTTCGTAAAAGGACGAAGCGCAAGATTACTAAATAAAAAAAAATACAAATGAGGCAACTAAAAATTACAAAGCAAGTTACTAATAGAGAAACTGCATCACTTGACAAATACTTACAAGAAATTGGAAGAGTAGATTTAATTACTGCTGAAGAGGAAGTAGAGTTAGCACAAAAAATTAAAGCTGGTGACGAAAGAGCTCTTGAGAAATTAACCAAAGCAAATTTACGTTTTGTCGTTTCTGTTTCTAAGCAATATCAAAATCAAGGGTTAACTCTACCTGATTTAATTAATGAAGGGAATCTTGGACTTATTAAAGCTGCAAAGCGTTTTGATGAAACTAGAGGATTTAAATTTATTTCTTATGCTGTTTGGTGGATTCGTCAGTCAATTTTACAAGCTTTAGCGGAACAATCACGTATTGTTAGGTTACCACTTAATAAAATTGGTTCTATAAATAAAATTAATAAGGCGTATGCTGTTTTAGAACAAAAATTTGAAAGACCGCCTACACCTGAAGAAATTGCAGATATGGTAGAGCTTTCAATTACTGAAGTTAAGCAATCATTAAAAAATACAGGAAGGCATGTATCAATGGATGCCCCTTTAATTGAAGGTGAAGATAGTAACTTATATGATGTTATGGGATCAGAAGACAGCCCAAACCCTGATGCACAGTTAATGTTAGAATCACTAAGAGAAGAAATCAGGAGAGCTCTAGACACTTTAACAGCTAGAGAGGCTGATGTTGTTTCTTCATATTTTGGATTAAATGCTGGACATGCAATGACGCTTGAAGAGATTGGTGAGAAATTTGATTTAACAAGAGAAAGAGTAAGGCAAATTAAAGAGAAAGCTGTAAGGCGACTTAAACAAACATCAAGAAGTAAAATCTTGAAAACTTATTTAGGATAATTTGAAAGAGGGCTTTTAGCCCTCTTTTTTTTATCTATGTTTGCAAAAAAGAAATAAAAATGTCACACAAAATAGCACCTTCAATATTAGCAGCAGATTTTGGAAACCTTCAAAGAGATTGTAAAATGATAAATAACTCTTCAGCTGATTGGTTTCATCTAGATGTGATGGATGGAGTTTTTGTTCCTAATATTTCTTACGGAATGCCAATTATTAATAATATTAATAAACATGCAACCAAAACTTTAGATGTTCATTTAATGATAGTTGATCCTGATAGATATATCTCAACCTTCAAAGAAGTAGGTGCTGATGTTTTAACTGTGCATTATGAAGCTTGTACTCATTTACACAGAACTTTACAAGCAATAAAAAATGAAGGTATGAAAGCTGGAGTAGCTTTAAATCCACACACTTCAGTTCATTTACTTTCTGATGTTTTAAATGATTTGGATTTAGTTTGCATTATGTCCGTTAATCCAGGTTTTGGAGGGCAATCCTTTATAGAAAATACATATAGTAAATTAAAGCAATTAGCTCACTTAAGACAAGAAAGTGGAGCTAATTTCTTAATACAAATTGATGGAGGAGTAAATACTAAAAATGCTAGAAAATTATTAGATACTGGTGCGGATGTGTTGGTTGCTGGTAGTTTTGTCTTTAAATCAGAAAATCCTGCTCAAACTATTGCAGATTTAAAAGCAGTTTAATTCCCATTTATATAATCTCTTAAATACTCAAAATTAAGAGTTAAATCTCCATTCTTACAGATAGTTGCATTTTCTATTATTGATTCATTATCACCATTAATTAATGAAGGTAATATCTTTTCTAACAGTTCATTTCCAAAATCCTCTGAGGCATCTTTTGGCAACTCACAAGGTAAATTATCAACGGCCATTACAGCAATATTCCCTTCTTGAAGAAAACTATCTTCAGTTTCAGAAATTGGATTATATCCATAAATAGGGTCTACTATTGTTGAAGGGAGAATAGTTGATGCAACTGGCCCATCAATATCACACGAAATATCCGCTACAACTTTAATGTTAAAGTCTGAATGTTTAGCATCTTCTCTAGTAAATAAATAAGGAGAACCTGAACTATAATAATGTCCGGCAATAAAAATATCAGCTTGTTTAGCATAATCCATAAATGAGGAGCAATATAATTCTGGCTGCTTATAAAATTCAGACTTATTAGATTCAGAACCATCAATTCTAACATTGTAATCCATAGTATTAAGGTGAACAAAAACAGCTTCATCAAAAGTACTGTTTAGGAATTCTGATTTTGAAACCTCTTTAATATTTGCTTTCTGAATTATTTCCAAAATACCATTTCCTACCCTTCCATTACCTGTTATAACTATCTTTTCATTGCTTAACTTTATCTTACTCATCTCACCTTCCATTTCCGCTCTATTCTCACAATTATGAGCTGCTTTCAAGTTGTATTTTTCTGATTTCAACCCATAAGTTAAAAAGCCATTATAAGCACCAACAATGCCAGCATAACGGCCAAAACCTAAAAGACGTTTTCCTTTCTGATTCTTCAGCACCTCATAATCCACCATACTAATATTAAGCTCCATCATTTTTAAAAACAAACCTCTATTATAAGGCTGTTCCTTTATAGTATGAGAGAAATAGAAATATGTTTTATTAGGTATTAGTGAACTTTTTGGCACTTCCTTCACTCCTATCAACACATCACAATCAGACAAGTCATTAACAACTTGTATCCCTTCTGATATATACATCTCATCAGGGAAGCACCTAATACCACTACTTTTCACTGCAATCTGAAGGTTTGGATAGGTATTAAGCAGCACTCTACATTGCTTTGGTGTTAAAGGAACACGCTTATCAGCTGGTACTTTTTCTTCTTTTAAAACTCCTATCTTCATAACCATATATATATTTCGTGCACAAAAATAAAAAAAGCACAACACTTAACTAGTGATTTTTGTAATTTTGCAAAAGTTCATTAATGTATTGGGGCTGACTGGATTTGACTGCAAGTGCGTTTTGTAGTAAGCATGTCGAGCATTGTATTTTAGCTCGTAAATATTAAAATTCACATTTTTAATTGGCGAAAATAATTACGCTTTAGCTGCCTAATTTATATAATTACGTAAGCTTTTGTTTCTTTTATAGGACTTCCTGTCTCCTATAAATCTTGAAACATAATCAAAATCAGGATAGTGGGTTTATTGCTTTTATAAACTTGCAAAACTTTAAAAAGCTAAGGATTAGGTTTGGATTTCTTATTTCCAACCTAATTTCGAAAACTAAAATAAGATAAACATGTAGAAAGTTATTTAATTCCTTGTTTGGACGGGGGTTCGATACCCCCCAGCTCCACCAAAGCGGAATCCATCTCATTATGAGTTAAGATTCCGCTTTTTTTATTCTCATAAATACCTGTAGTTCTTTTAGTTAGCTCGAATAATAAATTAACTTCAGGGGTTCGAACTCTCTGTTTTTTCTTTTCAAAGGTTGTGCCTTTTGGAAAGACAAATTGTTGAAGCTCACTTTTTTGTTCATACGACATATTTAACCATGTAGATGATAAATTATTTGAGATTTTTACGGCTTCATTTGTTATATTTTCAAGGTTCGAAGTGCCCTTGAGCCCATTTGTTATTTTTCTATCAATATCAGCTAATTCATTACTATACTTTTTGGTGTATTTTTGATATAAATCAGCACCTATTTCTCCAATCGCATAACGCTCTTCAATCTTATCAAGTTGAGTTTCTAATTCTCTTTTTCTGCTTTCTAAATTTGACTGATCAAATTGTTGATTAGATTGATATTGATTAAAGGCATGTTCCACTAATTGCTTAAAGGGTTTATCTAAACCTTTCTTAAGCTCAAATTGCTTCAGGTATTCTGCAAATAGAGTATTAAGTTTCTTTGCATTAATATTCAATTTCGTCCCCTTACTCCTAGACTTATAATACCATATACCTTTCTTTTTTACGATATAGCCTGTTAATGGGTCATTAGTATTATGACATTTCATAAACACTTTTAATGGTATCTCTTCAAAATTAGTGTTCCTGGTGTTTCCCCTATAGTTGTTTTCAATAATATCCTGAACCTTAATCCAATTTTTCTCACTGATCATTTTAGGATGTTTTGCGTCTATAACTTCACCTGGAATTAATTTATTTATAATTTTTCCGCAATAAAATGGGTTTTGAAAAATTCTATTTAAACTTTTAGAGGGAATTTTTA
>CAJQLK010000030.1 GCA_905479165.1 uncultured Flavobacteriales bacterium
TGTCTCCTAGAGTTGGTGATCAAAAGATACGCTTTGGTTGTTTGGTAGATGTAAAAGAAAAATTGAATAATCTGTATGAGTTTTATAAACAAGCTATGCCTGTAAAAGGTTGGCAAGCTTATAGCGATATTAATTTAAAGTTTAAAAATCAAGTTGTTTGTACTAAAAAATAAATGATGGAAGAGAATATACAAGAATTACAAACAGGAGCTTATATGATTGGGCTCGATATTGGAACTACTAAAATATCAGTAATGATTGGTAGAAAAAATCAATATGGAAAATTAGAAATCTTAGGAACAGGGAGAGCCGTTTCTAATGGAGTTGCAAGAGGAATTGTTTCTAATATTGACAAAACTGTAGAATCTATTAGAGAAGCAGTTGAGGAAGCAAAACAAAAATCAGGATTAGAAATTGATGATGTTTTTGTTGGTATTGCTGGGCAACATATCAAAAGTTTACAACACAGGGGTGAAATTGTAAGAGACAATATTGATATAGAGATTGATAAAGCAGATATTGATAAGTTAAAGTCTAATATGTTTAAGTTAATTACTATTCCTGGGGAGGAGGTAATTCATGTAATTCCTCAAGAATATACAGTTGATGGTGAGGATGGAATACAAGACCCAAAAGGAATGGCTGGTGTAAAGCTAGAAGCTAATTTTCATGTGATAACTGCACAAGTAGGGGCGGTAAGAAATATCATGAGATGTGTTGAAAAGGCAGGGCTTAATCCTAGAGAATTAATTTTAGAACCATTTGCATCAGCAGTTGCTACTTTGGATGAAGATGAACTAAGAGAAGGAGTTGCATTGGTAGATATTGGAGGCGGAACAACTGATGTAGCTCTCTTCTTAGATAATATAATAAGGCATACAGCAGTCATCCCTTTTGGAGGAAATATTATTACTAAAGATATAAAAGGAGGATTGGAGATTTTAGAGAAACAAGCTGAGCTTTTAAAAGTAAAATTTGGCTCTGCAATGTATACTGAGGATCAGGAAAATGTAATGGTTTCTATACCTGGATTGAGAGGTAGACCTCCTAAGGAAATTGCAGTCAAAACATTATCAGAAATTATTGGTGCTAGGTATAAAGAGATTATTGATTTAGTATATCATCAGATTAAAATATCAGGATATGAACATAAATTAATGACAGGAATTGTATTGACTGGAGGTGGTTCTCAAATCAGAAATTTAAAACAATTGGTAGCTTTTGTAATGGGTAAAGAAACAAGAATAGGCTTGCCTAATGAACACTTAGGAGCTGAGTCAGTTGATAAAGTTGTTAGCCCAATGTATTCAACTGGAGTTGGGCTGGTGCTTAAAGGATTTGAATATGCTGAGCAACATCCTGACAAAATAAGTATGCCAAAGCCAAAAAAAGAAAAGGATACTGTTGTTGAGCAGAAACCTGAAGAAATACCAAGTGAACTATCTATTGTTGATAGAATAACACAGATATTCACTGATGATGTTAAAAAAACTAAATAATAATATTAATAAATTCAAAAAATAAAATTATGAGCGCAATTGACTTAGGAATGGATTTCCAAATGCCAAAAAACCAATCATCACAAATAAAAGTGATGGGAATAGGTGGTGGTGGAAGTAATGCTGTAAACTATATGTTTGAGCATGGGATTAATGGAGTAGATTTTGTAATCTGTAATACAGATTCACAAGCATTGGAAGCAAGTCCTGTACCTATTAAAATACAGCTTGGAGCTTCTCTTACTGAGGGCTTGGGTGCGGGAGCTAATCCTGAAGTTGGAAGAAAAGCAGCAGAGGAAAGTGCTGATAGAATTACTGAGCTTTTGGATGCAAATACTAAGATGTTATTTTTAACTGCAGGTATGGGAGGTGGTACTGGTACTGGTGCAGCTCCTGTAATTGCTGAAATTGCAAGGGAAAAAGGGATCCTTACTGTTGGTGTAGTTACTATTCCTTTTTCTACTGAGGGTGGTTTTAGAAAAAAGTATGCTGATGATGGTATTGCAGAGCTCAAAAAGTATGTAGATACACTTTTAGTAATTAATAATGAAAAACTAATTGAGGTGTATGGTGATTTAACTTTTACTCAAGCATTTGGTAAAGCTAATGAAGTTTTGAATACAGCTACTAAGGGAATTGCTGAGGTGATTTCACAGCATTTAATGGTTAATATTGACCTTAATGATGCAAGAAGAGTTTTAGAAAATAGCGGAACAGCTGTGATGGGACAAGCTGAAGCTGAAGGTGAAAATAGAGCTATTGAAGCTGTAAAAGAAGCATTGGATTCTCCACTGTTAAATGATAACGATATTACTGGCGCTCAGCAAGTATTGTTAAAAATTGTAACTGGTGCAGGTGATGATGAAATAAAAATGTCAGAGTTGGCTAATATTAAAAATGCAATACAAAAAGCTGCAGGTACAAATGTTAATATTATTGAGGGTATTGGAATTGATGCTGATTTAGGATCTAAAGTAAGTGTTACCGTTATTGCTACTGGATTTGAAGAAAGAAGAAAGCCAAAAGGGGAAAGAAAAGTTACATTAGGAGAAGATTGCCTTGATAGTATTACCTTAGAAGAAAATGAAGGTGTTTCTGAGCCAACTACTAATGTACAACAAACATTGTCTCTTGAAGATGAAATTGATTTTTCAATCCCTACTATTGATGAGCCTATAGCTGAAGTTGCTCCTTCTTTAGTAAATGATTTAATTGAGTCAGTTGTTGAGTCACATAATTCACCAGAAAAAATTGTTTTTGACTTAGGAAATGATTTTGAAACTAATGAAGTTGATGTGCTTACTGAAACTGAGGAAGATGAAAGTCCTGATGAAGTAATTGCTTCAATTATGTTAGATGAAAAAATTCAAGAGGTACAACAAACTGTTGTACTGGATTTAGATATTGAGGGAGATGTGATAGAAGAGCCAACCCTTAATTCAACTGAAACTGCTCCTGTAAATACTGAGGTGATGAAAGTAGAGGCAAGAGAAAGAGAGAACAGGTTAAGATCTATTTCAATGCAATTGCGTACTCCTTCAGGATTAACTTCTTTGGAAGATGTTCCTGCTTACAAGCGTAATAACATTGAGTTGGAAGAACCTACTCATTCATCAGAAAGTGAAGTGTCTACTTATACTTTAACTAATGGAAATAATAATACTACAGAATTAAAGCAAAATAATTCTTTTTTGCACGATAATGTAGATTAACGATATGTAATTTGACTGTAGGTTTTTATTGAAAAGCCCTGCCGATACGGTAGGGCTTTTCAATTTACTATGCATAGCATAATACTTTATTTTCAATACCTTAGCTTTGTCTTATAAATTGAATTGTGAAAAAACTACTATTAATTTTTATTACGCTATCCACATTCATGAATGTGAGTTATGCCTCCTTTCCAATTGCTGATACTTTGAAAGTAAAACAAGATACAATTCAAACAAAAGAAATTAAAGAGTATCATCAATCTTTATTGAAAATGGGTATTGATTTAAATACATGCAAATGTGAGAGTTGTAGAAAGGGAGGATTACCATTAGTTCGTAACTCTAAAGGAAAATTTGTAAAAGTTGATAAGAAAACTTCAAATAGCAATGTTAGTGCTATGTATCTCTTGGCTGGTTTGATATTACTAGGTGTTATTATTTGGGTATTTATTGGTCTTACTCGTGCATATAATTGTCTTGATAATAGATCTGATTGTCCTCAGTCCTCAGGAGAAAAACCTAGCGGTGGAGCTCCTGCTGGATTATTATGGGCATCTCTTCTTATAGTAATTAGCGTTGGAATTGCTATTAAAGCGCGTATTACTCAGATTAAAAACAGAAAAATAAGTCTTAATAATAAACTATGAAAAAACTAATCTTACTTCTAATTACGCTTTTAACATTTACTAATGTGAGTTATGCTTCTTTTCCAGTTACTGACACTCAGCAAATAAAAATTGTAGAAACTACTAATGTAGAGTTACCATCTTATAAAAGGGAGAATTCATTGTGGGCTATTTTATCTATAGGTTGTGCATTGCTTAGTTTTGGACTTGTACAAAACCCATTGGCTGCAACTATAATTGCATTGTTAGGTATTGTATTTGGAGCAATTGGCTTTAATAAAAGATTAAAAGGCTTAGCTATTACTGGCTTTGTATTGTCTTTGATTATTTTCTTAGTATCAGCTTTTATAACGTTTGTATTATCGTTAATGGGGGAAGATCCTACAAAATTAGGTGATTAAATTTTGTTTAATTCATTATAATAAATTATGAAAAGAATGCTACTACTTTTAACTATACTAATTACATTTACAAATTTGAGTTATGCTTCTTTTCCAATTTCAGATACTTTGGAAGTACAACAAGATATTATTCAAACTGAAGAAATAAAACAATACCATTATAGTTTGCAAAAAATGGGAGTTGATTTAAATTCCTGTAAATGTGTAAGTTGCAGGGGTGATATTGCTCCTTTGGTAAGCAAACCAAAACCTTTACTATTCAAAACTAAGAATGTTAAGGAAGTTGAAGATATTATGGAAGTTGAAAAAAGAGAGTCTAATGGAAATTGGTATGCTTTGCTTTCTATTTTATCTGCTTTAGGAGCTATTATATTTGCTTTTTTAACAATGGGGAGCGCTTTGATGCATAATGCCAAGTATTCATTTTTTATTACTTATCTATTGTTAACACTATTGTCTATTGGAGTTACTTTTTTTTCTGCTTTAAAGGCAAAAAAGAGTGGAGCTAGCTGGAGTAAGGCACTTTTAGGCGTTGGGATAGTAGTCTTGTTAGCATCATTTTTTTTAATCGGAATGTAGAATGAAAGCGCTACTTCTCATATTTCTATTAATGCCATTTGTGTGTAAATCGCAAGATCAAAATGTAATGAGAACTGAAGATGTTTTAATAAATGTTGTGCTTGAAAATACAGCAAACTATTTTGAAAATAAAAACAAAAAAGAAATCAAACCTTTAGTCATTACTGCTAATAAAAAAGACTCAGTAAACTGGCAGAAATCCACACTTATAAAATGGCAAATTATTGAGCCAAAAGATACTTTAAAAGATGAATAACACTCAACAAATATTATTTAAAAGAGATACGGACGGCTTTACTAAGGATTTAAATGATGAGGTAAAAAGTATGATAACGAAAGCTAAAATAGAAAGGGCTGTTGCTTACTTATGTTTTAAATTGTTTTTTTACTTAAGTTTTTTCATAGGTTCAATTGTTATTTTGTATCAAAATCAATATGGAAACCATTTTGGGTATTTATTGATGAACTATGTAGCTATTGGAACAAGTGGTATTTTACTTGCTTTTAATAGTGCGCATGATGCTTGTCATCAAACTTTTAGTAAAAAGAAATGGATTAATGATTTGATTTTCTATTTTACTTTTAATATGCAGGGAACAAGTGCTAGATTATGGAGGATTAGGCATTTGGCCTCTCATCATTTATTTTCTAATGTTGATGGCTGTGATGCTGATGTTGATGATAATCCATTGTTAAGATTTTCCCCAAATCATCAAAAGAAATCATTTATGAAATACCAGCATTTTTATGCTCCCATCTTGTATTCTCTTTATTTTATTGTTTGGATTTATGCTAAGGATTTTGTTTACCTGAATAAAAAGAATTTAGCAAACCTTAAAAATCAAGATTACCCATTTTGGTATACAATCGAGTTGGTGGCTTGGAAGCTTTTTTATATTTCTTATATTATTGTACTTCCTTATTATCTATTGGGTTTTAGTCTTTCAGAAATATTATGGGCATATTTACTGATGATAGTTGTAGGGTCAAATATTTTTATTTATACTTTGGTTACCACTCACTTTACCATGGAAACTGAATTTCCTACAGTTAATAAAAAAGGGGAGTTGCCTTATAGTTTTGCTGAGCATCAGCTTATGGTTTCTATGGATTACCATCCAACAAATCCTGTAGCTTCCTTTTTGTTTGGAGGTTTTAATTCCCATGCTGCTCATCATTTATTTCCGACTCTACCTCATACTATTTATCCTAAAGTAACTCCAATTATTGTTGATAAAGCATTGAATTACAACTATAAATATAATGTACTAACTTTATGGGATGCAATTGCATCTCATTTTAGATATTTAAAAAAACTAGGACAATGAAACGACTAATACTACTTTTAATTACGCTAGCAACATTTACCAATGTGAGTTATGCTTCTTTTCCAGTAATGAAAAAGACAAAGCCTAAGGTTGAGGTATCTCAGCCAAATCCAGTTATGGATGAAAATCGCAAGATTCTATTATTGTCGTTAGTTCCTATACCAGCATCTTTACTTGGGTCAATCTTTTTTTCTGCAGGAATCTTAGTTTTAGGTATTATTGTTAGTGCTATAGCAGTTTCATCAGCAGTGTATTCTTTGTATTTGAATTTTAAGACACCTACATTTATTTGGGATTGGAGAAATTACTTAGCGATTTTAACAGCACTAGTTCTTGGGGCTCTAGCACTCTTTCAGATACTATGGCTTATACTCCTTCTTGGTGTATAGCAGGATGTACTGATCCAACTCAACCAACTTATGAAATGCTTTTATTTCACTAGAACAATTAAAAAATATTAAATAATAAAACTATGAAAAAACTAATACTACTTTTAATAACACTAACTGTATTTACAAATTTGAGTTATGCTTCTTTTCCAGTGTCTGAAGTAACAAAATCTATAGCTGTGGTGTCTCAGCCAAATCCAGTTATGGATGTGAATCGTAAGATTCTATTGTTAACATTAGCATCCTTGCTTGGAGTTCTTCTTGGCTTCATTATGATAGCGGCTTATGCTTACTGGTTAGGAGGAAGTATAGTTACAATATCATTATTATCACTAATTTGGTCATTCTATTTAAATATTAAGACACCTACATTTCTTTGGGATTGGCGAAATTATTTATCTGCTATAATTGCTTTATTATTTTTAATTCCTATAGTTTTCGTAATAGCCATGGCTACTGCTTAATTTGAGATATGCTTAAAGATTTTGTTAGAAAAATAAGAAATAAATATTTATGAAAAAACTAATACTACTTTTAATAACGCTAACAACATTAACAAATGTAAGTTATGCTTCTTTTCCTGTTGCTGATACTTTAAAGATGCAACAAGATATTGTACAGACAGAAGAAATTAAGCAATATCATTATAGCTTACAACAAATGGGGGTTGATCTTAACTCTTGTAAATGTATGAGTTGTAGGAGTGGTATAGCTCCATTAACAAATACCAGAGAAGTAAATAAATCACCAAGTCAATTTCAAAGAATATGGATGCCAAAAATAATAGTAATGGTTGTTTTGGCAATCGTGCTTGCGATTTTGCTTTTTAGATGGGCTGATAATTTCGATAAATCTGGAGGAATCGGAGTTGGATAAAAAATCCCCACCAAATTGGCAGGGATTTTAAATTATTTATCGCATTGCGGTTACATCATTCCTGGCATACCGCCACCACCCATAGGAGGCATAGCTGGAGTATCTTCTTTTATTTCAGCAATAACACATTCAGTAGTTAATAACATTCCTGCGACTGAGGCTGCATTTTCAAGGGCTACTCTTACCACTTTAGCTGGGTCAATAACGCCTGCTTTGTAAAGGTTTTCAAATACTTCAGTTTTGGCATTAAACCCAAAATCTCCTTTTCCTTCACGTAACTTTGCAACAATTACACTTCCTTCCAATCCAGCATTTTCTACTATTTGTCTTAAAGGCTCTTCTGAAGCTCTGGTTATGATATTGATTCCTGTTTGTTCATCATCATTATCTCCTTTTAGTTTTGCTAACTTATCAGTTGCACGTACAATTGCAACACCACCTCCAGGAACAATTCCTTCTTCAACAGCAGCTCTTGTAGCAGCCAATGCATCATCAACTCTGTCTTTCTTTTCCTTCATTTCTACTTCAGTAGGAGCGCCAACATATAACACGGCAACACCACCTGCTAGT
>CAJQLK010000031.1 GCA_905479165.1 uncultured Flavobacteriales bacterium
CAGCCTTACTTTCACTTTCAGTAGGCTCTATCATTAAAGTTCCTGCAACTGGAAATGAAACTGTTGGAGCATGAAAACCATAATCCATCAACCTTTTTGCTACATCAACCACTTCTATACCATCTACTTTAAACATTCTGAAATCAACAATCATCTCATGCGCTATTCTATCATTATCATTAGTATATAAAATGTCAAAATGTTCAGAAAGCACTTCTTTTATATAGTTAGCATTTAAAATTGCTATCTCTGTTGAAGACTTTAACCCTTTTGTACCAAGCATCTTAATATATGCATAAGAAATTGACAATACCAGAGCGCTACCCCAAGGAGCTGAAGAAATTGCCACTCCTTTTTCTCCTCCCATCTTAACTATAGGGTGATTTGGTAAAAATGGTTTCAAATGCTTAACAACACCAATCGGGCCCATTCCAGGTCCACCTCCACCATGTGGGATTGCAAATGTTTTATGTAAATTTAGATGACAAACATCTGCTCCAATAATCGCAGGGTTTGTGATTCCAACCTGTGCATTCATATTAGCACCATCCATATAAACTTGCCCTCCATTATCATGAATAATCTTTGTAATCTCCATTATTTCCTCTTCATAGACTCCATGAGTAGAAGGGTAAGTAATCATCAAACAAGATAAATTATCTTTATGTTCTTCCACCTTTTCTCTCAAAACTTCAATATCAATATTTCCATTTTTATCACATTGAGTCACCACAACTTTCATTCCTGCCATAACTGCTGATGCTGGATTTGTACCATGTGCTGAAGAAGGTATCAAGCAAATATTTCTACTCTCATCACCTCTACTTTCATGATAAGATCTAATAACCATCAACCCAGCATACTCTCCTTGCGCACCAGAATTTGGCTGTAAACTCATAGCGTCAAATCCAGTAATTTCACAAAGCATTTCTTCTAGTTCGTGAAACATAATATGGTACCCCCTAGCTTGGTGTGAGGGCGCAAAAGGATGTAAATTTCCAAATTCTGACCAGCTCAATGGAAATAATTCTGATGCAGCATTCAACTTCATAGTACACGACCCTAATGGAATCATTGAATGAGTTAATGACAAATCTTTATTTTCTAAACTTTTCATGTAGCGCATCATCTCTGTTTCGGAATGATACTTATTAAACACTTCATGTTGCATAAATGATGATTTTCTATAAAGTGCTTCAGGAATTTTTGCAGTTGCTTCAGTATAATCACCACTCAACACTTCTTTTATCAAATCAGCAGAATCAGAATGATTACAACTTTTTGCAAATACTTCTAAAATATCATTTATATTTTCTAAATCATCTTTTTCATCAATACTAATGGATAATGTTTCATCATCAATATAATTTAAATTAATTTTTGCGTCCTCAGCATAGGTTTTGATATTTTCCATTGAGACATTTCCAATTCCAATTTTTAAAGTATCAAAATAGTTTGTGTTCAGTTGATGATAACTTAACTGAGTCAAACCCTCAGCTAAAGTCGCAGTTAACGAATGAATTTTTTTACTCATGCTTCTCAAACCTTCCTCTCCATGATAAACAGCATACATCCCAGCCATTACCGCTAAAAGAACCTGTGCAGTACAAATATTTGAAGTTGCTTTCTCTCTTTTAATATGTTGTTCCCTTGTTTGCAATGCCATTCTTAATGCTCTATTCCCATCAACATCTTCTGAAACCCCAATAATTCGTCCAGGAATACTTCTTTTATATTTATCAAATGTTGCAAAATAAGCAGCATGAGGCCCACCATAACCCATAGGGACACCGAACCTTTGAGAAGTGCCGACAACAACATCTGCACCCCATTCACCAGGTGGAGTCAATAGACATAAACTTAATAAATCTGCAGCAACAACTATTCCTATTTCATTCTCTTTAGCTAATTTTACAAATTCAGAATAATCAATTACTTCACCATATTTTTCAGGGTACTGTAATAAACATCCAAAATATGAATCATCAAGTTTAACCTCATTATGATTACCAATAACTACATTTATACCAAAAGGGATTGCTCTAGTTTTTAAAATTTCTAAAGTCTGTGGGTAACACAACTCTGAAATGAAGAACTTTACAACATTTGCTTTTTTCTGAGCTCTACTTCTACTGCTCAACAACATTCCCATTGCCTCAGCAGCAGCAGTTCCTTCATCTAGAAGTGATGCATTTGCAATTTCCATTCCTGTAAGTTCACTCACCATTGTTTGGTAATTTAACAAAGCTTCTAATCTTCCTTGTGCAATTTCTGCTTGATAAGGGGTGTAAGCGGTATACCAGCCTGGATTTTCCAAAATATTTCTTTGAATCACCCCAGGAAGTATCGTATTAAAATATCCCATTCCAATATATGAACGATAATTTTTATTCTTCTTAGCTACTGCTTGCATGTGCTCAACAAACCTACTTTCAGAAAACGCTTCAGGTAAATTCATTTCTCTTCTTAAATGAATTTTTTTTGGTATTGTCTCATCAATTAATTGATTTAAAGATGATGCATTTACTTCTTTTAACATCTCTATAATATCATTTGCTCTTGGGCCAATATGTCTGTCAGAAAACCTATATGTACTCATTATAAAATATTTAGGTTGCAAAAATACACTTTGTAGTAGATTAAAAAACAAAAATATAACTAGTTTTTAAGGCGTTGAAAACTTATAATTTACATAAATCTTATATTTAATACAGTATTCTCCTATATAAGAGTAATTTTGCAAAAAATTTTAAGTATGACATTTTCTGAAATAGGACTGAACAAAAACTTACAAAAAGCTATTGCTGATTTAGGTTTTGAGACACCAACACCAATACAACAAGAATCAATTCCATATTTATTGGAAAATGAAACTGACCTTATAGCATTAGCTCAAACTGGTACAGGTAAAACTGCTGCATTCGGACTTCCAGTTCTTCATAAAGTTGAAGTTGATAGGAAATTACCTCAAGCGATTATCTTAGCCCCAACAAGAGAACTTTGCCTTCAAATCTCAAAAGACATGGATACTTTTGCCAAATATATTAAAGGATTAAAAATCACCCCTGTATACGGTGGTGCGAGCATTGTTCCTCAGATGAGATCATTAAAATCAGGAACACAAGTTGTTGTTGGTACTCCTGGTAGAGTTATTGATTTAATTAACAGAAAAGCTCTTAGACTACAGGATATTGAATTTGTTGTTTTAGATGAAGCTGATGAAATGTTAAACATGGGATTCAAAGATGATTTGGATACAATTTTAGCTGAAACACCAGAAGAAAAACAAACACTATTATTCTCAGCAACTATGCCTAAAGAGGTAATGAGAATTAGTAAAAACTATATGCACAGCCCAATAACAATTGAGGTTGCAAGTAGAAATGAAGGAGCAAAAAATATTGAGCACCATTACTACATGGTTCAAGCAAGAGATAGATATAAAGCATTAAGAAGAATTTGTGATGTAAACCCTGAAATTTATGGAATTGTATTTTGCCGTACAAGAAGAGAAACAGCTGATATTGCAGATAAATTAATGCAAGATGGATATAATGCTGATGCAATTCATGGAGAATTATCTCAAGCACAAAGAGATAATGTAATGGGGAAATTCAGAAGGAAGAAAATTCAATTACTGGTTGCTACTGATGTTGCTGCAAGAGGAATTGATATCAATGAATTAACACATGTTATCAACTATAACCTACCAGACGATAATGAAATTTATGTTCATAGATCTGGGAGAACTGGAAGAGCAGGAAACAAAGGTATTTCTATTATTATTGCACACAGTAGAGAAGGAAGAAAATTAAAATCAATCGAGAGAATGATTAAGCGTGACTTGATTCTTAAAAAATTACCAAATGGTGATGAAATTTGTCAAATACAATTAATGAAATTAATTGACAAAGTAGTAGCTACTAACGTAAATCATCAAATTGATAAATACTTACCGTCAATTGAAGAAAAATTAGAGCACCTTGACAAAAAAGAAATTATCAAACATTTTGTTTCTACAGAATTTAATAGATTCTTAGTATTTTACAAGAATGCACAAGATTTAAATGTTACTGGAAATAGTAGAAACGACAAGAATGATAGAAATGATAGAGGTAATAAAAAGAGAGGAGAAAGAACTGGACATGCTGAGGCTGGACATACAAGATTTTTTATTAATTTAGGACAAGAAAAAGATTTACAAGCTCATAATTTAATTGGATTAATTAATGAGTATACTCGTAACAGAAATATTCCTATCGGTAAGATTGATATTATGCGAAAATTCTCATTCTTTGAAGTTCCAACTGATTTTGAAACTGATATCCTGAGCGGCCTAATAGACGCAAATTGGAATGGGAATAGAGTAAATGTAGAAGTTTCTCAAGCTCCCGGAAAAAAATCAAGTAGAGGGGGTGAGAGTAGAAGACCAAGAAGTGGTGGCTCATATTCAGGAAGAGGAGCTGGAAAAAGAAGCAGTGGAGGAAGAAACGGAAAAAACTCTAACTCTAGAGGATCATCATCAAGAAGAGATAGCGTTAGTTCATCAAGAAGAAGTTCTGGTGCAGAAAGCAGTGGAGGAAGATCTTCATTTAAAGGAAAATTTAATGCTGCTGCAAAAAGGAAAAGAAAAGACTAACTTTTCTTCTTTCCTGCTACAAAATCTTTAAGGTAAAAAGGCTCAAAATAAGCAACATCTTCAAAATCATTATTTGTGTATTTTTGAAATGCTAAAGTCCGAATATCTCTTGCTGAAGGATAGGATTCAATAAAATTTGCATTTTCATGACTAATGATATCTGCACATTTTAATGCCCCATCACCAAAAAATAGGACATCATTTTTTAAATATTCTGCATAAGTATTTACATCTACTACATCTGCATTTACCTCTCTAATTTCATTATTTTCTGAATCATACATTCCAGCAAAAACCTCCATCCTTCTAGCATCTATCATTGGGCAATATAATGTAGAGTCATAATTTTTAGAAATACCTAAAGCCATAGCTTTTAAAGTTGAAATAGCAATTAATGGAATGTCTAAAGTATAACACAAACCTTTTGCAGTTGATGTTCCAATTCTTAATCCAGTATATGACCCTGGGCCCATGCTTAACGCAATAGCATTAAGATTATTAATGGAGATTTTTACTTCACTTAAAACTTCCTCAATAAATATTGTGAGTTGTTCGGCATGTGAATATCCTTCCGATACTAGTTCTTTTAGTGCAAGTTGTTTTGCGTCATCAAAAAGTGCAACTGAGCAATTTTTTGTAGTTGTTTCAATTGCTAATATATAAGCCATCAAAAATCGTAATAATAATTAAATAAATCGGTAACTAATCCAAAATTGATAAAATTAGTTTGCATTTCTGCTTCATCATTTACTTCATCTCTAATTGTAAGTCCGATGTTAATTTGAAGATTAGTTTTTTGATTAACAACATAACTAACATTAAATGAGCTATAATTAATTTTAGTTAAATTTCCTTGATACATATTTATCCCAATATCAGAGGGTCTACCAATTCCCATTCCAAATAACCCTTCTTCAGAAGCATAATTTCCTGTTGCCATAAATAAATCATTTCCGTATGAAGTAGGGTCTTCTTTTATTTTACCTCCATATTTTGAAAAAATCAGTTTACCATTAATAGCAAATCTTTTCCTCTTATAATTTACTAAAAATAACATTTCAGAAAAATTAGCACCTAAAGGGTGTGCTAATGGTTGATTATAATGTGCATAATTTTGCTCAGGATTATGATGTGCATAAGTATATGGTCTAACTAAATTATATTCAGTCTGTAAAGTTAAACTCTCAATTTTAAAAGCATCAAACATTTTAAAACCTAACTGATATCCATATTTATTTGCCCAGAATCCATTATCCTGCCCTAAATCTGTTAAACTAAATTCATCCAAGATGATTTGCCCGTAAAGGTAAGATAAGAAAGGTAACTTATATTTTGTGTTAATACCAACCAACACATTGTTAGGAGAATTTACAGAAAACTCTACGGGTCTAAGCATTACTATTGGATTCAAATAATTAACATCAAAACCACTACTTCCTGGCGCATGATCCATACGCCAAACAACAGCCTCAAACAAACTTAAACTCAATCTCTTT
>CAJQLK010000032.1 GCA_905479165.1 uncultured Flavobacteriales bacterium
AACAAATGGAACATATAAAGTTATTGTAACTGATTCTGAGAGCTGTCAAGATTCAATTACAGCATTTATTACGTCTGCTGATCCTATTCAAATAGATTCATCGATTATTAATAATATAAATTGCAGGGGAGTAAATTCAGGAAGTATTACTTATTCAGTTTCTGGTGGGAAGAGATATACGGCTTCAGAGTTTTATAATTATTACTTGATTAGAAATAATGATACGATTGCTTGGAGTAATATTGATAGTATATCTGATAATTTCTCATCAATAGCTAGTCCATATCAAATAAATTTTGATAGTTTGTATTCTGGTGATTATATTCTCACTATTATTGATTCATTTGAGTGTATTTTGAATGATACATTTTCCTTAACTGAGCCAGCTCCTTATCAATCTTATGGCTCCACAACTTACCCTTTAATATGTGAATCTGATAGTGGATTTTTACAAGTTGATAGCGTGTTAGGTGGTGGGAATATTCAATTTGGTTTCTCTTTTGATTCTATCATAGGAGTAAATACTGATTCAATCTTTGTTCCTTTTGGTTGGTATCATTTTTATATTCAAGATTTAGATTTTGGTTGTATCGATACTGTGCCTCTTAGGTGTTATGCTCAAAATGAGATTTCTGTATTTGAAACAATTTCTAGTGTTAATTGTTTTGGTGAAAATTCAGGGATTGTAATAATTGACTCTATTACAGGTGGTAATGAACCTTATGATATTCAATGGGGGAGTGTAGACAATAATAATTTATTTGCAGGAATATATAATGTAGATATTGTTGATTCGATCGGTTGTGTTCATTCTGAACAATTTATTGTTAATCAACCAAATGAAATACTTTCAAATGAAGTTCTGTATCCTCCATCATGTTTTGGGATGTCAGATGGTATTATTGTTATTTCACCTTCTGGTGGTGTTACTCCATTTAGTTATTATTGGCTAAATGGTACTGGAACAAGTGATTCTTTATATGGTCTATTATCTGGAGTATATTCATTAGTTGTTTATGATGGAAATTCGTGTTTAGATACTATAAAAATTAATCTGCAAGTTCCACCAAAACTAGAGCTAAATTTTTTGTCTTTTGATTCGATATTATCTTGCTTTGGGGAGACTACTCTATTAGATTTAGTAATTTCTGGAGGAATACCTCCTTACTCAATTATTTGGAATGACGGGTATTCTAATCAACAAAGAGTAGTTGGTGCTGGTAATTATAGTGTTGAAGTAATTGATGATAACGGTTGTTCTGAAATTATTGCTATTGAAGTTACAGAACCTGATCAACTTCAAATTCTATTAGAATATACGAATATGACATGTGATAGTGGAGGGACTGCAAGCGTTACGTCTTATGGAGGTGTTGGTCCTATATCTTTCTTCTGGAGTACTGGAGATACTTTACAGAATCTTGATAATTTATGGGGAACTATTTATTGGATTATTGCAGTAGATTCTTGTGGGAATTCTGATTCTGTTGGATTTGAGTTGACTCCTTATGAACTTGAGACAGAAATTATTTATGATGAAATTACACATATGGCTGAGGTGAATATTGTATCAACAAGTTCAGCTGGTCCTTTTATTTATGTTTGGACTAATATCTTTGGAGATACAATAAGTTTTGATGCTATTACTCAAAACTTGTGTGAAGGAGTTTATTTTGCTACTACAACTGATATCCAAAATGGATGTTTTTCTTTAGACACCATTGATGTTGAATTTTTATTGCCTTTTGGAATTATTAATTTAGAAACAACTACAGTTCGTGAAGATATAGAGCTTTGGGGTTTTGCTCCTTATCTATACCTTTGGGACAATGGTGATACTACTCAGCATTCCAATATATGTCCTGGTTTTCATTGGGTAGAAGTTACTGATGCTATTGGATGTATGATTAGAGAAGATTTTACTATTGATAATATAGTAATATCTTTAGATCCTGCTGCTGCGATTATTCTCTGTGATTTAGAAAATATTGATATTGATTTAGAAGCTTCTGCAGTAGGAGGTACTATGCCTTTTTCTTATCTGTGGTGGAATGGATCTTCTGATAATCCTATCAATTTAGTAATGAGCCCAGGAAATTATAGTATTACTGTTACAGATACTAATGGTTGTTTTGTAGATACTAATTTTCAGATTGCTACAATAACTAGCGATTGTGTTCCAAATGTTTTTTCTCCTAATGGAGATGGTATAAATGATTATTGGAGTTTAGAGGATACCTTTTTATATGCCGAAAGTGAAGTGAGAATTTATGGAAGATTTGGGAAACTAATTTTTAAGTCTGTTGGTTACCATACTGCATGGGATGGTACAAACGAAAATGGTAAAGATTTACCTGATGGTGTGTATTTTTATCATTTGGAAATAGGAAATGGCTTTGATCCAATACAAGGTACAGTAACTATAATTCGATAAAGGATTTTAATTTATCATACTCTTGAGGTTCAAACCAGTTTACTTCTTTGTCTTTTTTGAACCAAGTTAATTGTCTTTTAGCAAACCTTCTTGTGTTTTGTTTTATTTTTTCTACTGCTTCTTTAAGAGTACACTCATTATTTATGAAAGAAAAAATCTCTTTATACCCAACTGTTTGTAGCGAATTTAAACTTTGGAACTCAATGAGTGATGATACTTCTTTAAGTAAACCACATTCCATCATAAAATCTACTCTTTTATTTATTCTACTGTAAAGTTTTTCTCTATCTATATTTAGACCAATTTTTATTATGTCAAAAGGTCTTTTTTTAATATTTTTTGTTTTAAATGAAGATAACTTTTTTCCTGTTTCTATGAAAATTTCTAAGCACCTTAATAATCTTTGGGGATTCTTAATGTCACATGAATTGTAAAATTCTGGATCAATATTTTTCACTTTATCTTGCAGCCATTCTAATCCCCTTTCTTTTAAATCTGAATTCAGCTTCTTTCTAGTTTTCTCTGAAATTTCTGGCATCTTATCTAACCCTTTGCTAATTGCATTTGCATAAAGTCCAGAACCTCCAACTACAATAACACAATCTTTGGTTTTATGAATTTCAGTTATTTTATTTATTGCATCAATTTCATATTTACCAGCATTGTAAGACTGAGAAATACTTAAATTATGAATAAAATGATGTTGTACCTCTTTTAATTCTTTAGGTGATGGAGGGGCTGAACCAATTAACAATTCTTTATAAAACTGTCTGGAATCACAAGAAATTATCTCAGTATTAAAATGTTGTGCAAGTTTTATGCCTAATGCAGTTTTTCCAATTGCAGTAGGTCCAACTATAAAAACGACTTTTTTAGTACTCATATTCATTAAGTTCATCAAAATCTTCAAAAGCATTATCAAATGGATCAAATTCTTTTTTAGCTTCAAACTGAATTTCTGGTGCCTCTTTTGGCATTTCTCCTATACTTTTTATACAGCTATTTTCTGTTGTTTCATTATCTGATTTTTCTATAAAAGTGATAGAAAAACGCCACATTTTTAAAAAATCATAAACATATAAAAGTTGACTATTAACTTCTGGGAAAACAGCTCCAACAGTAATTTCATTCATTGCAAGCATTGAATTCTCTTTCTCATCAATTTTAAATAAAGGGATTTCTTGTAAAAGCTCGAATTCATCATTAGTAATATAGAATGAGGCCATTTCATTTTTATCTAATTTTAAAGCGTCAATAATTTCAAAGTGTAAATCTTCAATAGTTTTTTCTGAAGCAATCGTAATATCTCTGATAACATCTTCTTTATATTCTAAATGAATTCTAATTATTTTTATCATTTTATTGGATTCAGGTTTATTTCTTTACCTTTTTTTATAATAAATTTGAGAGCCTCTTTTCTATTGTTTTTAACTTCCCCATCAAGTATAGCATCTTTAATAGCATTTTTTAAAAGACCAATTTCCCTACCGGCCTGTATATTAAAAAGTTTCATAATTTCTAATCCATCAATAGGAGGTTGAAAATTTCGAATACTATCTTTCTCTTCTACTTTTTGGAGTTTTTTTCTTACTAACTGAAAATTATTTAAGTATTTCTTAACTTTATTAGGGTTTTTTGATGTGATATCAGCATCACAAAGCATCATTAAATCATCTATATCATCTCCAGCATCAAAAAGTAATCTTCTTATAGCTGAATCAGTTACAATATCTTTTGCAAGTATAATTGGACGTAAATGAAGTGTCACTAGTTTTTGAACATACTTCATTTTTTCATTAAGAGGAAGCTTTAAACTCTTGAATATTTTTGGTACCATTTTTCCTCCAATAAATTCATGTGCATGAAAAGTCCATCCATGTCCTTTTTCATATTTTTTTGTTTTTGGTTTCGCAATGTCGTGTAATATTGCAGCCCATCTTAACCATAGATTATTTGTATTTTTACTAATATTATCAAGCACTTCAATTGTATGTAAGAAGTTGTCTTTATGACCATGCTTTCCTATGAATTCTACTCCATGCAGTTTTGTCAAAAGAGGAAAAAACTGATGTAATAACTCTGTGTTAAACAATAATATAAATCCATTGGAAGGCTTTTTAGAAAGTATAATTTTATTAAGTTCTTCAGTAATTCTTTCTTGTGAAATTATTGCTAGTCGTGCTGAGTTTTTCTTAATAGAATTGTAAGATTTTTCTTCAATAGTAAAGTTAAGTTGTGTTGCAAATCTTACAGCTCGCATCATTCTTAATGGATCATCAGAGTAAGTTATGTCAGGAGAAAGAGGCGTTCTAATAATGCCTTTTGCTAGGTCTTTTTGCCCATTAAACGGATCAATTAGAAAGCCAAAATTATCTTTGTTTAATTGAATAGACATTGAATTAATCGTAAAATCTCTTCTATTCTGATCATCCTCTAGTGTACCATTTTCAACAATTGGTTTTCGGCTAACATTCCTGTAAGATTCTTTTCGAGCTCCTACAAATTCATAATCCTCTCCATTATAATGAATCATTGCAGTACCAAATTTTTTGAATATTTTAAAGGATGCATCCACCCCAAGTTTCTTTGCAACTTTTTCTGCTAGTTTAATCCCACTTCCAATACAAACAAAGTCAATATCAGTTTTTTCTTGTTTACGATCTAAGAGTAAATCTCGCACCCATCCTCCAACAACATATGTAGGGTATTCAAGTTCATCAGCAACAATTTGTATTGTCTTGAAAATTGGATTTTTTAATTCAGAAGTAAAATTCACTATCTTATTTTTTTGATACTTCCATCAGAATTTACAAGTAATATTGCTGATGGCGTTTGCATGTCTTCATTTTGGCGCAAATTTACTATATAATCAACATTTTTTTTTATTTCTTCAGAAATTTCTGAAAAATTAATAGGACTATGCTCTCCACTGATATTTGCAGAAGTAGAAACAATTGGTTTTCCAAAAACCTTAATGAGTTCTTTGCAAAATTCATCTTGAGCTATTCTTATTCCTGCTGAACCATTTGGAGCTAAAAGATTATTAGCTAATCCAGTTACTTGATTGTAAATAATTGTTGTAGGATTCTCATTCAAACCTTCTTTAGGTATTTTACTAGATAACTGTTTTAGTTGAGTAGCATTGGCTACTAATGAAATGAGTGCTTTGCTTTCCATTCTTTTTTTGATTGAGTAAATTTTTTTTACTGCATCAGTGTTTGTAGCATCACAACCAATACCCCAAATAGTATCAGTAGGGTAGAGTATGAGTCCTCCATTTTTTAATACTGCTATTGTTTTTTCTATTTCAGTTTGCACACTATAGATTTTGGTAAACTTCCATTAAGCTATCTGCAATTTTATCATCTGTAAATTTTTGAGCAAATTCAAAGCCATTATCAGACATTGAATTTTGAAGTTCAGTAGAATTCTGAATTTCTAAAATTGCTTCCTTCATTTCCTTAACTGATAAAGTGTTGATGTATTTACTGTGCTTTCCTCCTGTTTCGGAAAAGCAACCTCCTTTTGAAGTGATTACTGGGGTTCTGCTAAATAAACTTTCTAATATCGGTATTCCAAAACCTTCAAATATCGAAGGGTAAATCATAATCTCAGCTGATTGGTAAATTGCAGACATTTCTTCAAGGGAAAGTCCACTAAGAAATATAACTCTATCTGATAAATTATTCTCTGAAATAAATCTTAAACATTTGATTTTATATGATTTTCCTTTACCTATTACTACTAACTTTTGATTTGGTAAGTCGGTTAAAGTTTTAAGTAAAGTAAAAAGATTTTTTCTTTCTTCAATTGTTCCTACATAAAGTAAATAATTCGCAGGTAATTTATATTTTGAAAGAGTATTTTTTATTTTTTTATCAGAAATAGTGCTTTGGAATACTTTATTACACCCTTGATAAATTACAGTAATTCTTTTTTCTGTGATATTAAAAAAGTCAATAATATCTTTCTTTGTTTGCTCACTTACTGCAATAATTTTATCCGCTCTTTCACAAGCAGATTTAAATTTCTTATAATAAATTCTCCTATCAATTGTTTTAAATAAATGAGGGTATCTAATGAAGATTAAATCATGAATAGTTACAACAGTTTTGATATTTGTTTTTTCAATTCCGATTGGTAACTCATGACTTAATCCGTGATAAATATCTATCTTATTTGTAAATAAATCTTTTACAATACTTTTACTCCTCCAATATGATTTTAATGCCCGATTTAATAATGATTTAGGAGTGCGAACAAAGGTATTTGAGTTGCTGTTTAAAAAAGATAAGCGACAGTTTTCTTTTGCTTTAGTCGTATATAAAAAGTATTTATTATCAGGAAAATAATTTGAAAGCACACGAATAGTGTCACGGGAATAATTACCTAAACCTGTGTTATTTAAAAAAGCTCTTTTTGCATCAAATCCTATCCTCATTATACTGCTACATTATATTCTCTAAGTGCATCATTTAATGATGTTTTCTTATTTGTACTTTCCTTCCTTTTGCCAATTATTAGTGCGCATGGGACTCCATAGTCTCCTGATGGGAATTCTTTATTATATGTTCCTGGAATTACAACTGAACGAGCTGGTATAATTCCTTTATACTTTATGGGTTCGTTACCACTTACATCAATTATTTTTGTTGAAGCAGTGAGTACAACATTCGCTCCAAGTACAGCTTCTTTTTCTATTTTAACTCCTTCAACTATTATTGATCTTGATCCAATAAAAGAATCATCTTCAATAATTACAGGAGATGCTTGTATAGGCTCTAATACACCACCAATTCCTACACCTCCAGATAAATGTACATTCTTACCTATTTGAGCGCATGAACCAACTGTCGCCCAAGTGTCAACCATAGTTCCACTATCAACAAAAGCACCAATATTTACATAGGATGGCATCATAATAACTCCTGGAGCTAAATATGCACCATATCGAGCTACTGCATGCGGTACAACTCTCACACCAAGTTCTTTATAGCCACTTTTAAGTTTCATTTTATCATGAAATTCTAATGGCCCCATTTCAATAGTTTCCATTTGCCTGATAGGGAAGTAGAGAATGACTGCTTTTTTTACCCAATCATTTACTCTCCATCCATTTTTAGTAGGTTCAGCTGTACGCAATCTTCCTTTGTCAATTTCTTCAATAATAGAATTGATGCAGGTTACTGTATTACTATCTTTTAAGAGATCTCGATTTTCCCAAGCGTTCTCAATAATTTCTTTCCATTTTGTTCTCATAGGGCAAAGATAAAAAAAAGGGAAGCAAAATGCTTCCCTTTTAAATTTAGATATAAGAATTTATTATTCAATAATAATTTTCTTCTCTACACTTCCATCATTATAGATATAGAAAAGTGTAGTGTTTTTTGTTGGTGTAGTTACTTTTCCTAAGATGTCTGTAATCTTAACTAGTTTTTTGTCAGAAATTATTTCTTCAACTCCAGTTGTGATAAGTGTAATGCAAGCATTAGGGTCACTACAAGTTACTGAAGCATCATACTCAACATAAAGTGGGTCACCACATCCATCAGGAAGGTCACAACTACCATCATCACTGTTGGAAGTAGGATCGTAATTGCAAGCTAAAGCATTCGTACATCCATAAATACCAAGAATTGGTGTGCTTGGAAGGTTTAAAGCAGCATATATTCTTGGGTTTAAATATCCTTGTACAGTATCAATATACGCTCTTCCTTTTGCTGCTGACATATCAGGATTTCCTAATAATGAGTTTGCAGCAGCATATCCTGCAGGTGTTCCAGCATGTACAGCTTGGAACATAATATCATAAGTTGTGTTATCCCACCAATCCCAAGGAGCACCTTCCTCTTCATAAGATTCTCCAAAAGCATTTGGAGCGGTAGAGGGTACAGGTGTTAAAAAAACATTTAAACCTTCATGTCCACTATTATTTACATTTGCATTAGTAGTGTATACATCAGTAAAACCTGCCTGTACAAAAACATCATTATTCAGATATTGATTAGAATAATGTTGTACTGTTCTACTTCCCATAACCTCTACAACAAAATCTCCAGTAGTAGGTACAATTACATCTCCTGTATCAATTGGAGCATAGGGATCATTCTCACAATGGAAAGAAACAATTGGCACATCTCCTACTTCAAGCCAAGAAATATCAGCAAGAGCTCCACCTAAATTAAATGCCATGTTTATTTCTGAACTGTAAGAAGGGTTGTTAGGAATATTCCATAACTCAGTTTGCCCTGTTGGAGAAGCAAAATCAGGTAGCCAAGCAGAATCTGTACCATTTACATTACCAAAAAATGGAGCGTAAACATAAGGGCTTGGAGGTGTAGTTGCTAAATTCATGAATTTAGGAATATACATCTGTGTTGCTGTATCTAAAGTAGCTACTCCTAATGAGATATAAGCTCCAGTACCATGCCCACCCATGACGATTTTAGTAGGGTCAATTCCATAAGTATTTCCAGTAGCCTCAGTCATTCTCATATACCTTACCATAGCTCTTGCATCTTGTATTCCTCTGTATGAAGCTTGTATAAGAGAAGAAGTTCTAGTCGCTTGGTCTGTTGATGTTGGATTCCATCCTAGCCTGTTACTAAAAGCAACAGCAACATAACCTTTCTTTGCCCATCTCGTGCATTGCTCAACAATAGATGAGTCAGTTTTTGTTCCTGTTGGTTGTCCGTTAACTACTGCAGGTAAAAATGAACCAGTATGCGCTACTATGATTACTGGTCTATTAACAATACTATCTCCAATTGGCTCGTAAATATCACATAGTAAATCAGTTGCAGCAGGAGGTAAAGTCTGTAACATTGGTAAAATACTAATGTTATTTGCATAAACAACATCAGAAGTTACTGTAACTCCAGTAAAGACATCATCAAGATATCTGGTTTGAGCATCAGCAGAAATACCAATACTTAAAAAGAGAGCAGCTAAAATTGATTGTAAAGTTTTTTTCATAATTTTATTTTTTGGTTATTAATCTACAATAGTACAACTTTTATCTGATATCAAATAACAGAGAGCAATAAGTCATTCTTCCTATATATGGGCCACCATAAACTTCATAGTGCATATTGTTTAATAAATTAGATGACCCTACTTTAATTGTTAAATTTAATGATTGCATTTTTTTACTGATTTGTAAATCTACTAAATCATAAGTTGGCACAATTCCGGTAAACTGTGGAGATCCTTCAAAAATAAATTCTTCAACCCATTTGTAATTAATGCTAAAGCTAAAATCACGCAAGATATTCTTTGTTGCAGATAAATGAATATCTCTACCAACTACACCAAGATTGTATTTGTGCTCTGGTGTGTTGTAAGCAGGAATAATTGGGTCTTCTTCTCCTTCTTTATTTAGTTTGTTCCAGGAGTAGTTTCCGTTAAGAGTGATGTTTGGAGATAAATAATAATTCATACCAATTGATGCTCCTTGTGTTGTTACTGTGCTTTGGGCGTTTGCAGCCATTCTGTAAGCTTGAATTGAAGGCATTGAAATGTCATAGGCGTCAGGATTACTATTCAAAATATACTGATTTTATTGGTTATCAAATTGGAGTTAAATTTGACACCATAGAAAATAGTAATCCTGACGCCTATGAC
>CAJQLK010000033.1 GCA_905479165.1 uncultured Flavobacteriales bacterium
AGCAGTGTTAGATGAGCTTATAGTTAAAGCTGATGGTTGACTAATAAAAATATTCCCACTATTTATAGTACAACCATTTGCATCAGTAATAGTGCAATTATAATTACCTGTGCTTAATCCAGTAGCTGTTTGAGTAGTTTGTCCGTTACTCCAAAAATAAGAATAGCCCGGAGTACCTCCATTTGGATTAACAGAAGCAGTTCCATCATTCCCTCCGCTACAACTTGCAGCAGTGTTAGATGAGCTTATAGTTAAAGCTGATGGTTGACTAATAAAAATATTCCCACTATTTATAGTACAACCATTTACATCAGTAATAGTGCAATTGTAATTACCTGTGCTTAATCCAGTAGCTGTTTGAGTAGTTTGTCCGTTACTCCAAGAATAAGAGTACCCTGGCGTTCCACCAGCAGGATTTACTGAAGCTGAACCATCATTACCTCCGCTACAACTTACAGAAGTGTTAGATGTGCTTACAGTTAAAACTGTTGGTTGAGTTATAGGTACAGAAATAACATTACCACTAAAAGCGCAACCATTAGCATCTATAATTGAACAGGTATATGTACCAGCAGCTAAACCATTTACAAATGAATTGTTTGGCAATCCATTTGACCAGGAATAATTTAAAGGTGGAGTTCCACCTCCAGCTATTAGTTCTATACTTCCATCATTTGCTCCAAAACAAGTCAAAGAATTATTTAAAGATGCAAAAAGAGAAATGGGTAGTGGTTGATTAATCATGTAATCTGAAGTATCTGTAGCAACACTAAATATATCATATAAAATAATTCTATATGTCCCAGCTGAAAGAGATGTAATAGGAAAACTAATTTGTGGAAACGTTATAGTTGTTATCACGCCTGCATTTGTCCAAGTTCCATTTGGCAATTGGCTTTGCAGTAAATAATCAAAATTTGATGATGCATTTGTTGTAACATTAATACTTGCCTGACCTCCATTACAGGCAATAGCATTAGTAGTAATTATATTAGTTATCGTCTGAGCATAAGAGGATAAAGACAATATAAATATCGTTATTAGTATAAATATATTTTTCATATTTTAATTTTTTAAAAGTTTGCTAAAATAGTATTTTTGCAGTTATTAACAAGTTATTAACAAGTTATTTTTTTGAATTATCTTACTTCCATTACATTTTGTTGCTACTTTATTTGATGATCAAGATAATATTCCTAAAAGAGTTAGTTTTACAATAGAGTAGCTTATTACTGATTGATTGATTTTTTTGTAATTATTTTCTTATTATCTTCTTATTGTATATTTCACTACCACTTCTTAATTCTAACATATAAATTCCTTGAGCAAATCTGAGTAAATCCAATTTATAAGTGTAATTACCTTTAAATTGTTCAATCCTATCTGTCATTATTTTTTGACCAAGAATATCTATAAAATATAGAGAAATATCATTCTCAATAATAGACTCAAACTCAATATTTAAAATATTATCAGAAGGATTTGGGTAAATATTTAAATTAGTTACGCCTAGATCTTCAATTGATGTTTCTGTGTAATAATACTCAACTGTATCAGACTGACAATTATTTATATCAATTGCAATACAATAATACGAACCATTTGATGTAATATTTGCTGTTTGACTATTTACTAAAGATCCAAAATCATTAAACCACTCGTAAGAGTAAGGTGCTACTCCACCACTTGCATTTCCTTCAAGTTGCATACCAATCTGTGAAATACTGAGCTCTACAGAATCAGGAGAGAATATCTGAAAGTTCTCAGCGTAATAGCACCCAACAGCATCTACAATCTCATACGAAAAAGAACCTTCACATAAAAAGGTAGGATTTACTCCAAACCAATCTACAGTATATGGGCTTATTCCTCCAGTAATAGTCAAATCAATTGAACCATCGCAAAAACTATTACAACTAATCTGAGTAATTTCAGAAACAACTTGAATATTACTAACTGAAGTTAAGGTAACTGTATTTGAATCTGCACAATTATTATTATCAGTTACAACAAATACATAACTACCGATACCTAAAGAGTTAGGATCACTTCCTCCCCAATCAACCGTGTAAGGTGAGCTGCCGCCAGAGATTTGCAAACTAACAGAACCGTCATTCGTATTTCCACAAGATGGATCTACAACTTGATTAAGTACATCAATTTGGTTTGGCTCATTTACAATTGCAATCTCACTAAAATAACAATTATTAGAATCAACAATTGTATAATTATAAGTTCCAGCTTGTGCATTTACAATATTCGCACCAAACCAATCTACTACAAAAGGAGGAGTTGCTCCAGATATTACTAGCGATATTGAGCCATCATTAAATCCATTACAACTTACATCTACAATACTTTCAGTAACTATAAAGGAATCTGGCTCTGACACTATTAAAGAATCAAAATAAACACAACCGATAGAATCAACAATTTGATAAATATAAGTTCCTGATGATGCTAATGTGGGATTAATATTATTATCCCAAAACACATAATATGGAGCTGTACTTCCACTAACATTTACAGAAGCCGAACCATTAGTAGCACCAAAACAACTTACATCAACTGCACTTTCTTGAATATTAATGGTAGGTTCTATTATTTCAATTGTATCAGATGTTATGCATCCATTTTGATCCGTAACCACATAAGAGTAAGTTCCTGCTGACAACCCATTTATATCTTCAATTGTATCTCCATTACTCCACTGGTAAGAATACACGGGCACAGAACCACTAACCAACAAATCAATAAACCCATCTTGACTATTATTACATAAATTATACCCATTAATATCAGACAAAATAAATGTTGTTTCAAGCATTGTTGGTTCAATTAAATTAATAGAGGTAGATACTGAACAAGAAATCGAGTCTATAACATCTACACTATAGATTCCAGAAGATAATCCAGAGATTGATTGAGTAGTATCTCCATTGCTCCATAAATAAGCATATCCAGGAACAGATCCTGATACATTTAAATCAATTCCTCCATCACTATACCCATTACAACTTATATGATATCCGTTATAATCTGTACTGGTAGTTATTGCTGTTTGTAATGGTGTGGGCTCAGTAAGTATAATTGTATCAGATAAAAAACAGCTATTAGAATCAGTAACTACTACAGAATAGCTTCCTGCAAATAAACTATCTAAATCTTCAGAACCACTTCCATTATTCCAACTATAAATATATGGAGGACTTCCTCCAATAGTACTTAAATCAATACTTCCATCATTATAACCATTACAACTAACATTATTCCCGTTATATTCACTTACTAAAGATGATATATCTAATGGAGGTGATATATTGTAATCAAATGAACCTGAGGAACATGTAGAAGAAAAGCTAATTGTAGCTGAAGTGCCTACTCCTACAATAGGCAAAAAAGAAGGAATAGAACCAGTACCTGATGCCGCCAAACCAATTGAAGGATTACTATTTGTCCATGTAGCGTTATTATCCATAATAACAGGATCCGTTATATTACCATCGCATATATACTGGTCATCAATAGAGAGAATTGTACTTAGAGTAAAATTTATAGTTAACGGATACATACCGCAACCATCCATAGTAAACTGCGTATTACCACTTATAATAGTAAACGCAAGTGGCACATTAGCTGGTAAACCAGGAAAATCATAATAGACCCAATCATTATAAGTATTCTCTTCACCAGGACAACTAGCTGCATAAGTAATAGGCGTAGAACAACCAGGTAAAGAAGCAGAAGGAATATCCATCACACCACCACCAGGAGCTGAAGTGTATGTAGTAGTAGATCCATTAATAGTTACACTTATAGTCATTGTAGTAGTATTTGGATCTTCAGTCCCATGCCAATGCTCAAGCCAAATTCGTAAGTCACCATTACAACTAACACAATATTGCACTTGCACTGAATGAGAGAATAAATATGTGTTGCAGAAAAATGCCAAAACAAAAAATATTTTTTTCATATCTTATCTTATTAAATTAACTTCACCTGTATATTCATGCAATGCACCAAAAACATCTTTTGTTTTTATATAATACATATATACACCTAATTGAACTTCAGTACCACTATTATCATATTTCCCATTCCAACCATCCTCAATATTATCAGTACTATAAATTAACCCACCCCACCTTGTGTAAATATTCATCTGAAATTCACTAATTCCAAAACCATAAGGTCTGAACTCTTCATTAATATTATCATCTGATGAATTAGGGGTAAAAGCATTTGGAATAAATAAATCATATTCTTCAATTATTACTTTCTTTACTAAAGTATCAATACAGTTATAGTCTGTTGTTACTTTTAATATTACATCATACTCACCAATCTCCTGATATGAGTGAAACACAATAGAATCAGTACCATAAGTTCCATCTCCAAAATCCCAATCCCAATAAAGAGCATTTTGCCATGTAAGTTCTGTCATATCAATAAATACAATAGGATCCTCAAGCTGTTTATATAGTTTTTCATAATCAGACATTATAGCAAAATCCATTTTAGGCGCAACTAAATTTGAAACTTGAATAGTATCAAATATCTGACAGCCATTTTGATCAATAACCTGAATATTATATTCTCCCTCAAGAATTTGATTAGCTTCAAAAGTAGTTTGTCCATCATTCCATAAATAATTATATGGAAGAACCCCACCTTCTACCTCAATCTTAATAGCACCAACTGCTCTTTCACAAGTATCCGTAAACATTTCAATAGTCCAAATTATTTGATCTGGCTGATCTAACACAATAAAACTTTCCCACTCACACCCATTATTATCATACATGGTTAAAAGGTGCATTCCTGCCTCCTGAAAAGGCAATGGATTTAATGTCTGAACATTATCCCAAACATATGTATAAGGAAAAACACCGCCATTAGCTTCAACTATTATTCCACCATCATTAAATCCATAACAACTTACATCATAACCATTATAATCATATAAGGAATTCACAACACCACCAAGAGCATCAATAGGGTCATTCATTGGGAAAGAAAATTGTTCATCACAATCTAAGCCGTTAGTAATAGTAACATTATACATTCCTTCTGATAAGTTAGAAATATTCTGATTTGTTGAATTAAATCCATTTGGCCCGCTCCAATTAAAATTATAAGGAATAAAACCACCAGTAGGTGTTGCATTTATCCATCCATCACTACCATTCATACATGAAATTCCATAAGTAGAATAGTTAGAAAATTCAAAGTCTATATCCTGAGAAACAGCTGTTGGTTGAGAAAGAGTTATCTGAAATTCAACATCACAACTATTAGCATCCGATACTGTTAATGTATATAAGCCAGCATACAAGTTATTTATAATATATTGATTTGCGGTGAAATTATTAGGTCCAAACCATGAATAAGTATACGGATTCACTCCACCTGATAATACAATAGCATCTATTTTGCCTGTAGGATCTCCATTACATTGTAAATCAATTGTTATAATATCAAGTATTAACGAATCTTCTTGAGAAATATAAACCGTATCATTGAAAGTACAACCATTAGCATCTGTAATTTCATATGGATAGTAACCTTCTTCTAAATTATTCTCATCTGCATTATTCCAATCAATATTATAAGCACTAACTCCACCAGATATTAATAAACTTGCATTTCCATCACTTCCTCCATAACAACTCACTCCATTCACTGCAGGAATTGAAGATAATTGAGTTTCCTGAGTTAGATTAAAACTAACAATATTCTCACATCCTAAATAATCATTAATTGTACAAGTGACACTTCCAGCTGAGAGATTATAAATATCTTCATTAATAGAATTATCTGACCAAAGGTATGTGTAATTAGCAAAACCTCCACTAACAGTTAAGTCAATAGAACCCGTACTTCCACCAAAACAATCAATATTATCAACAACTGAAGATACAATAATTTGATAAGATAATATTTCAAATGTTTCTTCAAACAAACAATTATTATCATCATAAATATCTAAATCATATATTCCTGATGATAAATTAGAATTAATAGGGCTATTTCCATTCCAATTACTCCAATAATAATCATAACCTGGTATCCCACCAAAAGTTTGAACAGATATCTCCCCTAAATTTCCATCTATACAAACACTTGAAGTCTGTTGAGAGATAATAAATAAACTATCTGGTTGTGTTATTATAAATGTATCTCTTACAAAACAGTTATTATCATCTATTTGTAAATAATAAATTCCTGGAGATATATTTATTCTATCTTCTAATGATGCTGAGATATCAGACCATGTGTAAAGAGGATTAATTAAATTGATTGGATTAACATCAATTGTACCATCATCAAATCCATAACAACTAATATTAGTAGAAGATGAAGTTGTTTGCATATCAAAACCTGCTCCAACCACAAAGAATGTATCTTTAATACATAGACTTGTAATGTCCGTAATCGTTAGGTTATAAGTTCCCGGTGATAAGTTAAAAATATCTTTTGTTATCTCAGAAAATGAGTTTGGTCCACTCCAATTATAACTAAAACTTGCTAGACCCCCACTAACATTTAACATTATTGATCCATCAGAATAATCCACACATAACTCATCAGATATATTAGCAATAACATTAATTAATGGATAAATTGTTAAATCTAAACTATCAATATGTAGACAACTATCAGCATTTATTGAATGAATAGTATCAATTTGTGAAGTAAAATAAGTTTGACCGGTTAAGGCCCAAGTAAAGCTATCGCACTGAGCAACTTGACTATAAGTTGAGGTGCTATTTTTTATATCAATAATAGCGGTAGCTACACTATCACAGCCTGATGGAGGAGAATTAAAAATGGAACTGAAAAAAGTTGGAAGACCAGCTGCTGATTCTTTACCATTTAAATAAAGGCTACTAGAGTTATAACTACAATTACTGCCCAATAAATCTGGAGAATCAACTACACCTAAATAATATGAATTTAACTCTGCAATATAAATCTTACCATCTGGACCTAACTGAATAGCACTAGGGTATGCAGTATATCCTAAATGAAATCTTGAATTATCAATTGCATTTTGATTTCCCGCTAAAAGATTAAATTGATATACATTGCCACCAAGGTGGTCTGATACATATAATAAATTACTATTAGGTGAGAATTCAACTCCATACAGACTACTACCTGGAACAGATAGACTTATATAATTTGATAAAAATCCATTACTATTATCAAAACTAATAAGATCAACAATTCCAGTTGTCCAGTTTGCTGATGCAATCAAATCACCACTACTAGATGTTTTTAAATAACCTATAGTAGAATTAAACACAGTTCCTATAACAGAAACAACTGGAGGCAAAATTACACCTGAGGAATTTAGTAAATATGAATGGTAAGTATTTGAATTTTCTAACCTACTTATAACCCAGAAGTCTATTCCATTTTGATGTATAGTTGCTGAAATTTTCTCACAAGCATTTGGAAATAACATCACATTCTTAGTAGCAGTAATAGAACCAAAACCACTATTCAAATTCATATCCACTACTGAATAATAAACACCACCTGAACTCCCAGACATTCCATCTGCAGTGAAGATATAAAAAAGATTACTTGCACCAGGTTTTCTAATAATAACACCAGATTGAGAAGAACTATTATTACCCAACAAACCAGTTCCATTAGGCATAATATTATGATTCTTGTCATAGACAGTCATACCATCTGTATAAAAAAGTAAATCTCCATTATTATCTGCAATTGATGCGCATCCTTCTAATGTATATAATTGTCCATCAAGTAAAGGAACTGGGCTACCACTGTTAAAATCTAAACCTGCGCCGTAACCAAAATACCAAATATTTCCTTCTTTTCCAGTATTATTAACTGTTGAACCTCCAAAAGAGTTTGTTGTAACAAAACCAGTATCTGTAACAATTGTATCACTATAATACCAAATTCCATTCCATTCAGCACTATCACAAGCAGTAATAGAAGTAACTGAGCTATCCTCAAAAATGGTAAGTTCTAATGTAACTATACTATCACAACCTATTGTTGAAGTAAAAGTATCATTATACGTTCCACTAGCATCAATAAAATTTGCGCCAAACAAATATTCTCCACAAGCAGTATCTAACACCGTATTTGTAATATTTGGTGTTAAACTCAAGTTTAAAGATACAACACTATCACAACCATTCACTGCATTATAAGTGTATGTTGCAGTATTATTAGATGTTGTATAAGTTACTCCATCTAACCAAGTATAGGTGTCACAAGCTACTTGATTATCCGTTGATGTAGTAGAGTAATTAACTGTTAAGTCTAAAGTGATTACACTATCACATCCTACTGTATTTGGAGTTGTAAAGGTTGCAGTATTATTAGATATTGTATAAGTTACTCCATCTATCCAAGTATAGGAGTCACAATGGAGACCAACAAAGTCTATGGATGATGATGGGTAAATACAACTGTTATCATCAATTGTTGCTGCTACACTATAATTACAAGCCAAGATATCAGTACATCCATTATTAGAAGGAACAAATGGGAAGCAAATTGTCTCGCCATTAGTTGGAGTTGCTACTAAGATACCTGCCTGATAAATTTCTAGAATAGCACTACCAGCTAAGGTTACAGTATAACAAAGTCCATTTGTTATACATTCCAGATTTGATCCAGGAGTGTTAATGAGATAAGATGATGCACTGCCCATTAATACTGCATAATCTGACCACCCTCCAGAGACTCCTGAAGCAACAAAATCAATCTCTGTTTCACCAGAAACACATTGAGCATTTATCTTAAAAGAAAAAAAAACTAAAAATATTGCTAAAAAAGATATGCTAATTTTTTTCATTATGGTCACAAATATAAATATAAATAATTTAATACAAATACTTAAAACAGTATTACTGCACTAAAAACTTTATAATAGATGAAATCATTTGTTTCTCTATAATTGACAGTAATTGAATTATTGCAATTTTAAGTTCTTATATAGCTAGAGAATTCTATTTATAAGTTTGAAAAAATAGTTTATTTAATATGTTTTTGAAGTATGAGAATTTACTTCATTTAGAACTTTTTTTTGATATTTTTACAAAAAAAATTTTTATTTATGCAATCAATACAAAAAAAAATCAATTTTCTCATTCTGTTTTTATTTCTAGCACCCTACATATCTGCTCAGGATAATTTAAATAATAGCAAATTTAAACAACTACATGAGGAACTTCCAACTCCTAATGTATATAGAGCTGCTAGTGGCGCTCCTGGACATGAATACTATCAACAAAAGGCAGATTATCAAATCAATGTTGAATTAGATGAAGAAAAAAATATATTAAAAGGAAATGAAATAATCACCTATACTAATAATTCTCCTGATGTTTTAAATTATTTATGGGTTCAATTGGATCAAAATATACGTGCCAAAAATTCTCATGGACAGCTTACAACTACAAATAGCATGAATAATAAAATGAGTTTCAGAAACATCAAGAGAATGCATGATAAAATGAATTTTGATGGAGGCTTTAAACTTGAAGAAGTTAGAGATTTGTATAATAATAAATTAACTTACATAATTAATGAAACAATGATGAGAATTGAACTATCTAAACCATTAAGAAAAGGTCAGTCATTTTCATTTAAAATAAAATATTCTTATAATATAAATGATAGAATGAAAATTGGAGGTAGAAGTGGTTATGAATACTTTGAAAATGAAGGAAATGCTATTTATACGATTGCACAATTTTTTCCTAGAATGGCAGTATATAATGAGGTTGAAGGCTGGCAAAATAAACAATTTCTTGGAAGAGGAGAGTTTACTTTGCCTTTTGGAGATTATAAAGTAAGTATAACTGTACCTTCTGATCATATAGTTGCTGCAACAGGAGAGTTAATAAATGCTTCATCTGTTTTGAGTAAAAACCAAATTAAACGTTGGGAAAATGCTAAAAAGAACTTTATTGATCCAGTAATTATTGTTACCGAAGAAGAAGCAAAAGATAATGAAAAAGAAAAAAGTAAATCAAAAAAAACTTGGACTTTTGAAGCTAAAAATGTTAGAGATTTTGGATGGGCAAGCTCAAGGAAATTTATTTGGGATGCTATGGCTGTAGATATTTCTGGTGAAACAGTGATGGCTTATAGTTACTATCCAAAAGAAGGAAATCCTCTTTGGGAGCAATATTCTACGAGAGTCGTTGCGCATTCACTTAAAGTTTACTCTAAGTACACTATAGATTATACTTATCCTCAAGCTACATCTGTTCATGCTAAAAGTATTGGAATGGAATATCCAATGATTTGCTTTAATTTTGGAAGACCTGAATCAGATGGTACTTACTCTAAAAGAACAAAGTATGGAATGATTGGTGTCATAATTCATGAAGTTGGTCATAATTTTTTCCCAATGATAATAAACTCTGATGAACGACAATGGACTTGGATGGATGAAGGACTAAATACTTTCTTACAATACATTACTGAACAAGAGTTTGAAAGAAACTATCCATCTAGAAGAGGTCCTCCAAATAATATTGTTGAATATATGAAAGGAGATAAAAGTGGTATATCACCTATTATGACAAATTCAGAGTCGGTATTACAATTTGGAAATAATGCTTATGGAAAGCCTGCAACAGCATTAAATATTTTACGAGAAACTATTATGGGTAGAGATTTGTTTGATTATTCTTTTAAAACCTATAGCGAAAGATGGGCGTTTAAACATCCTTCTCCTGCAGATTTCTTTAGAACAATGGAAGATGCTAGTGCAGTTGATCTCGATTGGTTTTGGCGTGGATGGTTCTATACTAATGATCATGTCGATATTTCTTTGGATAAAGTAAATTGGTTTAAAATAAATACTGGAAATCCTGAAATAGAAAATACTATATCTAAAAATCAAGAAGAAAATAAAAATACATATATTGGAATAAGTAGAAATAAATCTTCAATTTCAAAAACTATTACAGAATTTGATGATCAGTCAATAGATTTTTACACAACATATGATCCTTTCAAAACTAATATATTAGATAAGCAAGATTATAATAAATATATGAAAAATCTTGACGCTGATGAAAAAGAAATACTAAAATCAGATAAAAATTATTACGAACTTCATTTTTCTAATATAGGAGGACTAGTAATGCCAATTATTTTAGAGTTTACTTTTATTGACAGCACTACAGAAGTTATAAGGATTCCTGCAGAAATTTGGAAGAAAAACTCTAAAGAAGTTAAGAAAATATTTATTCTTGATAAAGAAGTAACTAACGTTAGATTAGATCCTTATTTAGAAACAGCTGATGTTGATTTGAATAATAATTCTTGGCCAGCTAGAAATGAACCAACAAGATTTCAAATTTTTAAAGAAAATAACAAAAAGAAAGAAAATCCTATGCAAAGAGCTTTTAGAGCAGAAGAAAAAAGTAATGAATAATTAAATTTATGTTTAAATATTTAATTTTTATAACACTACCACTGATACTTTCGTTTCATGATTTTCATGTTACTCATACAACTTTACATTATAATAGTGATTTAAAAAATATAGAAATTACTATTAAGGTTGCAATTGAAGATCTAGAACTATCTTTGGAGAATAAAGAATTAAGAATTGGAACTCTAAATGAAATTTTTTTTTCTGAAGAAATAATTAAAAGTTATTTTAAAAATCATTTAAAGATTTATGGAGATAATAAAATTATTAATTACAAATGGGTTGGAAAAGAAATATCAGATAATCTACACGACATATATATATACTTTGAAATATCAAATTTTAATGAAATCGCAAAAATAAAGTCTCTAATGTTAGAAAACACGATTTTTATTGAAACAACTCATAATCAATCAAATATAGTCTTGATTGAATTTGAAGATAATGATTATAACTTAACATTTACAAAAGATCTTAATAGGCAGAAAATCCAGCTTATCAAATAGGTAGTCCTTTCGGTTCTCGAGTTCATATTTAATATATCATAAAATAAGAAATCACTCAAAAAATCAAATAAATTTCTTGAGATTTTTTTGGTAGATTGGTTAGAGGTGTAAAAAGTCGTGCAAATTTTAGTTTGAAATCTTGCAGTAATCCTTCTACCCATATACTTAACTATATATCTTAAGTTTAATATATTATAAAATATTATAATTATGTTTACAGACTTTAAAACAATAGATTAACAATAAACTATGATGAAAAAACTACTACTTATATTACTTTGCTTACCTTTGATTGGGTTTGGGCAACAAACTTATGTGCCTGATGATAATTTTGAGTTCACATTAGTTAATTTAGGATATGACTCAATTCTAGATGATAGTGTCCTTACTGCGAATATAAATACAGTCACTAATTTAAGTATTACCAACCAAAACATTTCTGATTTAACAGGTATTGAGGATTTTGTTAATTTAGAAGAATTACTTTTAATGGGTAATAACCTATCTTCATTAGATATTAGTAATAATTTGTTTTTAAATACCTTGGGTTGCAGTTTAAATCAATTAACTTCAATTGATGTCACAAATAATATCTTATTAACTAATTTGTATCTTGCAGGTAATCAGTTAGGATTAATAGATATTAGTAATAATACTAACCTAGAGTCACTGAATCTAGCCAACAATTTATTTTCAAATATAGATATTAATAATAATTTATTATTAAATAGTCTTGGTGTTGGTGGTAATCAACTCACAAACTTAGATATAAGTAATCATATTCTTTTAAGTGGTTTTTCTTGTGAAAACAATCAATTTACAAGCCTTGATGTAAGTCAAAATATTGCTTTAACTAGTTTATATTGTCATGACAATCAAATCACAAGTATTGATTTAAGTGGAGCTTCTAATCTAACTGCTTTGTATTGCTACAATAATCAACTATTGAATCTTGATTTAAGAAATGGAAATAATACAAATCTTCAAATTGATTCTCAAAACAATCCTAACCTTTTTTGTATAGATGTGGATAATATAGCTTTGTCAAATGTATTGTGGGGGGCTAATATTGACTCTTGGTCATCATTTAGCACTAACTGTGTTACGGCACTTGGATGTACAGACCTAATCGCTTGTAATTATGATACATTGGCAACAATTGATGATGGTTCCTGTGTTTATCCTTCAGGAATTCAACAATCATTTTCAATATGTAATGGAGATAGTGTTTTAGTAGGCAATAACGTTTATAGTTCTGCAGGGATTTATACAGATACATTAACTACTTCAAGTGGATGTGATAGCATTGTATATACTAATATCTCAATAGATTATAACACTTCATCATATGACACTTTATCTGTTACTGCAAGTATAGTATGGAATGGAATGTCACTTGGTGTATCAGGAGAGTATACAGCTACTCTAACTAATTCTGTAGGATGTGATAGTATCGCAAATCTTAATCTAACAGTTGCCACAACAGGAATATCTGAAATAGATAATAATACAAGCAACATAATAAAGATTACTGATATGTTAGGACAAGAAACACCATACAGAAGAAATACACCTCTCTTTTACATCTATGATGATGGAACAGTAGAGAAAAGAATAGTTATAGAATAAACTAAATCAAAAGAGCATATTTTCTATTATATAACAAAGAATAGACTATGCCATTTAAGAAAGGAACAAGCGGAAACCCTATAGGTAGACCTAAAGGTTCAGTAAGCATTACTACTAAGCTCATAAGAGAGCATATAAGCCAAGCAATTGACGGAAACAAGATAATGGAGATGCTAGATAAGATAGACAGCCCTACAGAGTACATCAATGCCATCTCTAAACTACTTCCTTATTCAATTGGAAAGGTTAAGCCTTATGAAGAGGTGGAGGAAAGAGAACCTATTGATATAAAGATTGATTTTTTTACAACTCCTGAGGAAGAGGATTAATTAAGGATAACTTTCCAAAATCTAATTGTAAAAAAAGACTAAAAATTTAGCTAACCAATTACAATAGTTGTTAACATTACTTGAATAGTGAAATAATCAAAAACTGTTAAACATAGTGTTAAACAGAATTAAAAAACCCCTGTAATCTATTGAATTACAAGGGTTTATATTTTATAGTTGCGGTCTGGACGGGACTCGAACCCGCGACCCCATGCGTGACAGGCATGTATTCTAACCAGCTGAACTACCAGACCGTACTTTTAAAAAAGTGTTGCAAATATAAATTGTTTTTACAAACCTCAAAACATTTTGTGTCTTTTAAGCAAATAAGAATTTAAGATAGTATCAAACCCTTTATTTATATCAACTTCAACTAAGTCAATTTTGTATTGCAAGCACTTTAATTTCAATTTCTTAAGGTGATTTTGAGACTGTTTTTTAAAGCTTTCCGCATATAAATGAGGGCTTAATTTCATTTCCTCACCACTCTCAATATCTATAAAATTATAAGGTTTATTGTTAAATTCTAAGTTGATTTCAGTTTTAGGTTCACTTAAATAAAATAAAATAACCTCATGTTTATTGTGTTTTAAGTGTTTATATGCTTCAAATTGTTCGTCTAAGGTCTTATCGTTAGAAATAAAGTCAGTAAAAATCATAACTAATGACCGTTTATGAACCATTTCAGATATTTGATGCAAAGCATCAATAGAAGCTGTTTTTTTAATACTTGCTTTAGCATCTTCTTTTAATAAATTTTCTAACTCATGATACATTACCCTATGGTGCCTTTGGGTTGTTTTATTTGGAGTATGCACATCTAATTTATCTGTAAAAACACTAAGTCCAACTGCATCTCTTTGTTTTTTTAAAAGATTCATCATTACTGCAGAAGCATACACTGAAAATAGTAATTTATTAGGTTTTACTAAGTTAGGTTTTTCAAAATTGGGGTAATACATTGATGATGATGCATCAATAATTAATTGGCATCTTAAGTTAGTTTCTTCTTGGTATCTTTTATTGAATAACTTATCAGTTCTTCCGTATAGTTTCCAGTCAATATGCTTGGTGCTTTCTCCTGTATTATACAATCTATGCTCAGCAAATTCTACTGAGAAACCGTGATAAGGGCTTTGATGTTTACCAGTAATAAATCCCTCAACTACTTGCTTTGCAAATAGTTCAATATTAAATGGAAGATTTATGTGTTCTAGCTTTTTCATAAATAAAAAAAGGGCTATTAAGCCCTTTCATTAGTTTACTTTAATCTTACATATGAGACTCAAGAATCTCGAGTAATTTTGCCTTTGGTTGATTACCTACAACTTTATCCACTACCTCTCCATTTTTAAATACTAATAAAGTAGGGATATTTCTTACCCCGTAAGTAACTGGAGTATCTGAGTTTTCATCAACATTTACTTTTCCAATTACTGCTTTTCCATCAAGTTCTGTATGTAATTCTTCTATCACTGGAGCAATTGCTCTACAAGGTCCGCACCAAGTTGCCCAAAAGTCAACTAATACTGGTTTGTCTGAGTCTAAAACTAATTCTTTAAAATTTGCATCTGTAAATTCTACTGCCATCTTATTGTTTTTTATTTATAATTTGCAAAATTAGAATTTTTTATCTTATTTATTAGTGTTAATTATTATCAGTTTTATTTTTGTTTAAAACTCCATCTTTCATTCTTAAAGTTTTGTTAATTATTTCTTAATAAGCTTTTCATAAGCTTAATATCAATTTTGATATAAATTTAGAGTTAAGACATATATTTGATGCCTTATTAATCAAACTTATTTTTATTATGAAAAATATTTACAAATCTTTTTCGCTTTTAATAGTGGCTACAATTTTTAGTGTAGGTGCTTTTTCACAAGCTAACATTGTTGCTCAAAGCTTTGAAGGTTCTGGAACATGGAACTATTCCGAGTTTCCAAATCCTTACACAGTTTATTCTCCTCCAACTGATATTTGGGGAATTTGTGGAAATACTTATGTTACTACAACTTCAACTCCGCAAATATACAATCATGGTGATGTTGTAGCTCCCTTTTTTGGTAATATTTCTTCTGCTTCTGAAGGAACTCATTACTATGGTATGCAGGATATTAACAATCCTTATACTTCTACATTATCAGGTACTTGGCCTGCTGATCCTGGAACAAACTGGCATACTTTAACGTTTGATCCAGTAACTTTACCTGGAGCAGGTACTTTTCCAATAAAAGTTGCTTTCGATTATTATACTGATGGTTTTGATGGAACTGACTATATTGGTTGGGAAATAGCATGGGATAATGATACTGTTTGGAATAGTCTTACGACTACTAACTATTCAAATACTGATGCTTGGACAACTGAAGAATTTACAGCGCCATCAGGTGTAACTCATGTAAGATTACGAGTTGCAGCAAAACAAAATGGAGGAACTGATTTTGGTGCATTTGATAATTTTAGAGTTTTCTTAGATATTGGTGATTTAACATCTCCAACTGTTACTTCCTGTGATGTTACTAATGATAGTACCCTTATTTTAACAACTTCTGAGTCAGTTACTAATGGATCAGATATTTCAAATTATTCGGGTGTTGCAGTCTCTTCTGCTAATGTAAATGCTAATGGAGATACAATTACATTAAATTTATCTACACCATTAGTTATAGGTCAATATACTGATGTATATGTAACTGGTTTAGTTGACTCTGCAACAAATGTAATAACAAATGATACCTTAATAGTAGTCTTTAATAATACTAACTTATCATCGGGATTAACTATTACTGAACTTATGTATAATGATCCTGGGAATTATGACAACCTAGATTATATTGAACTGTATAATAACTCTGTAAACACAATTGCTCTTGGTGGATTAAGAATAGATGATGCTATTTCATTTGTATTCCCTGAGTATGATCTATTATCAGGAGAATATGCAATTTTAGCTAAAGATGCATTTACAGGTTCTTCTCCTTGTAATACTTATCCAGCAGGATGTGGATTTGAAACATTCTTTGGTTTTGCACCTACTTTTGAATGGTCAACTGGATATTTATCTACTTCTGGAGAGCAAATCACTATTTTAAATACACAAGATGGAATTGTAGTTGATCTTGATTATGATGATAGTTGGGCTAGTGGTATAGGAGATGGAGATGGTTATTCAATTGTTATATGTGATCCTTCATCTGATATTAATGTGGATACAAATTGGACTGCTGCAATTCCAAGTGTAATTCCAGCATGTAACAGTTGTACTGTAGGTCTTGGTATTGGAACAACTACTATTTATGCGCATCCTATGGCTGATTGCCCTCCGATTGTGTATGGATGTATGGATACATTGGCAATTAATTATGATGTAAATGCAAATATTGATAACGGTACTTGTACATTCTCAAGTAATCTTGGTTGCATTGATAGTACTGCAATTAATTATGATGCTACTGCTTCCATAGATGATGGTAGTTGTACCTATCCTATCCCTCCAATGGTTGATTTATTTTTCTCTGAGTATGCGGAAGGAAGTGCAAGTAATAAATATTTTGAGATTTACAACCCAACTTCTGATACTGTTGATCTAGCACATTATGCATTTCCTACAGTAAGTAATGCTCCTACAACTCCTGGAGTTTATGAGTACTGGAATGATTTCCCTTCAGGAGCAGTAATTTTACCTAATGATGTTTATATTGTTGGACATCCTTATTCTGATATTGCAATTTCTGGAGTTTCAGATCATACTTATACCTACTTAAGTAATGGAGATGATGGATTAGCGTTGGTATATGGATCAAATCCAGGCTCTCCTGTTGATGCTGCCACTGGAGGTTATGTTATTCTTGATTTTATTGGAGATTGGAATGGAGATCCAGGAAGTGGATGGCCTGTTGCTGGAGTTAGTGATGCTACAAAAGATCATACATTAGTTAGAAAATGTGATGTTACTCAAGGGAATGATGATTGGGTTGCTTCAGCAGGTACTGATGCGGTAAACTCAGAATGGATTGTTTATCCACAGAATTACTGGTCAGATTTAGGATTCTTTACTACCTGTACTTCTATTACTTATGGCTGTATGGATGCTACAGCTACTAACTATGATGCTACTGCAACTATAGATGATGGTTCATGTACATATTCTGTTTTAGGATGTACGGATTCAACAGCATTTAATTATGATCCATTAGCAAATACTGATGATGGCTCTTGTGTAGCGGTTGTACTTGGTTGTACAGATGCTACTGCAACTAATTATGATGCTACTGCCAATACTGATGATGGCACATGTACTTTCTTTAATACAATTTTAGGATGTACAGATTCATTAGCATTTAACTACGATCCATTAGCAAATACTGATGATGGCTCTTGTTTAGCGGTTGTACTTGGTTGTACAGATGCTGCTGCAACTAATTATGATGCATCAGCAAATACTGATGATGGTTCATGTTTAGCAGCAATGGTAAATTTATATTTCTCTGAGTATGCGGAAGGAAGTTCAAATAACAAATATTTTGAGATTTATAATCCAACATCAGATACCGTTGACTTATCAAGTTATGCATATCCAAGCACATCAAATGCTCCTACAACAACTGGAGTTTATGAGTACTGGAATGATTTTGATGCAGGAGCAGTAATTTTACCAAATGATGTTTATATTGTTGCACATGGATCTTCTGATCCTATTATATTGGCTGCAGCAGATGAAACACATAACTATTTAAGTAATGGTGATGATGGATATGGTTTAGTATATGGATCAAATCCAGGTTCTCCTGTTGATGCTGCCACTGGAGGTTATGTTATTCTTGATTTTATTGGAGATTGGAATGGAGATCCAGGAAGTGGATGGCCTGTTGCTGGAGTTAGTGATGCTACAAAAGATCATACATTAGTTAGAAAATGTGATGTTACTCAAGGGAATGATGATTGGGTTGCTTCAGCAGGTACTGATGCGGTAAACTCAGAATGGATTGTTTATCCACAGAATTACTGGTCAGATTTAGGATTCTTTACTACCTGTACTTCTATTACTTATGGCTGTATGGATGCTACAGCTACTAACTATGATGCTACTGCAACTATAGATGATGGTTCATGTATATATTCTGTTTTAGGATGTACAGACCCAACAGCATATAATTATGATGCAAATGCCAATACAGATGATGGTTCTTGTTGCTTTATAGATGGCTGTACAGATCCTGCAGCAAATAATTATAACCCCAATGCTTGTGATGATGATGGTACTTGTGATTATGATGTTGATGGTTGTACAGATCCTTCAGCAAATAATTATGATTCAAATGCTACTCAAGATGATGGTTCTTGTTATTATGATGTTTACGGTTGTACAGATCCTTCAGCAAATAATTATGATTCAAATGCTACTCAAGATGATGGTTCTTGTTATTATGATGTTTACGGTTGTACAGATTCTTGGGCAAATAATTATGATGCAGCAGCAACTATAGATGATGGTTCTTGTTATTATGATGTTTACGGTTGTACAGATCCTTCAGCAAATAATTATGATTCAAATGCTACTCAAGATGATGGTTCTTGTTATTATGTTATTGGTTGTACTGACCCTGCTGCATTGAATT
>CAJQLK010000034.1 GCA_905479165.1 uncultured Flavobacteriales bacterium
AAAGTTAAAGCATGTCGCAATCTGAAAATTGCAGAAAAAGTATTAGTTCTGAATCTTAAATGAGCTTTCTCTCTTAAAAATTCTAAGCTGTGTTTTTTTGGTTGCAATGGATATTCTTCAGCATCTGAGGCACCTAAAATCTCTATCTTATCTGCTAATATTTCCACAGCTTGTCCGCTACCTTTTGATGTAACTAATTTGCCATCCACACTTATACAAGAACCGGTAGTTATCTGCTTTATCAATTCCTCATTAAAGGAATCTCCTTCAGCAACTATTTGAATATTATTTATAGTTGAACCGTCATTTAATGCAATAAAAGAAACATGTTTACTGCCTCTCCTTGTTCTTACCCACCCTTTAGTACTTATTTTTTGTTCTTTCCCTTTTTCACTAAGAATTTCTTTAATTTTCATTAGATTTTTTATAATTTCTTAATTAACCTACTTGTGATACTAATTTCTTGGCAAGAATTTCATGTACAGTGCTTACGATTGCTGGGGTATCGTAAAAGTATTCTTTGTGCAACTCCTCTTGAGTTCCATGATGTATAAATTCATCAGGAATTCCTAACCTTCTTACTGATGATTTATAATCATTATTTGCCATAAATTCTAGTATTGCTGAGCCAAATCCTCCCTGCAAGCAACCATCTTCAATTGTGATAATTTTATCAAATTTTGTGAAGATTTTATGAAGTAGCTTTTCATCTAAAGGTTTTGCAAAACGCATATCATAATGTGCAACACTTAAACCTTCTTTCTCAAATTCTACTTGTGCACTTACTGCAAAATTTCCAGGATGCCCTAGTGATAAAATTGCTATATCTTCTCCTTTTTTTATCATTCTACCTTCCCCTATTTTAATTTCTTTAAATGGAGTTTTCCACTCTATCATCACTCCTTTTCCTCTCGGGTATCTCATTGAAAATGGTCCATGATTATGAAGTTGAGCAGTATACATTAAGTTCCTTAATTCTTCTTCATTCATAGGAGCTGAAACGATCATATTTGGGATACATCTGAAAAATGCTATATCATATGCTCCATGATGAGTTGCTCCATCAGCACCAACTACCCCCCCTCTATCTAAGCAAAATACTACATTCAAATTTTGTAAAGCAACATCATGTATTACTTGATCATATGCTCTTTGCATGAAAGTAGAATAGATATTGCAAAAAGGTAGTTTTCCTTGTGTAGCCATTCCTGCAGAAAAAGTAACAGCATGTTGCTCTGCAATACCAACATCAAAAGTTCTTTTAGGCATTTGCTCCATCATTTTTGTAAGGGAACTTCCGCTAAGCATTGCCGGACTAACTCCTACAATATCCTTATTTTTTTTAGCTAATTCAATTATTGTTTCTCCAAAAACATCTTGATATTTTGGAGGCGTTTTTTTCTTTTTTGACTTAATAATCTCACCTGTTTTTTTATCAAAAACTCCAGGGGCATGCCAAGTTGTTGTGTCTCCTTTTTCAGCTGGAGTAAACCCTTTGCCTTTTAAGGTTAAACAATGTAAAATCTTAGGACCAGGAATTTCTTTTAAATCTTTTAAAACTTCAGCAACATGCTCTGAATCATGACCATCTATAGGTCCGAAATACCTGAAGTTTAATGATTCAAAGTAATTGCTTTCTCCAAGTAAAGTAGTTTTTACAGCACCCTCCACTTTTTTAGCAATAGCTTGGGCATTTGGTCCGTACTGACTAATTTTTCCAAGAATCTTCCAAATCTTATTCCTAGCTTTGTTGTAAGTTTTTGATGTAGAAATATCAGTTAAATATTCTTTTAACGCTCCTACTGCAGGATCAATTGACATGCAATTGTCATTTAAAATCACTAATAAATTTGAATGTTCAGCTCCTGCATGATTTAGCGCCTCAAAAGCCATACCAGCTGTCATTGATCCGTCACCAATTACAGCAATATGTTGTTTGTTTTTCTCCCCCTTACTTTCTGATGCAATAGCCATTCCAAGTGCGGCTGAAATTGAAGTTGAAGAATGACCTACTCCAAAAGTATCATAAACACTTTCTGATCTTTTTGGAAAACCACTAAGCCCTCCCTTTATTCTATTTGTAGGAAATTGCTCTTTCCTTCCGGTTAGAATTTTATGTCCGTAAGCTTGATGTCCAACATCCCAAACAAGTTGATCGTAAGGAGTATTAAAAACATAATGAAGAGCTACAGTAAGCTCTACAACACCTAAACTTGCACCAAAATGCCCTCCTTTTTCAGATACAATATCAATAATGTATTGCCTTACTTCATTACTGATTTGTTTCAACTGAGATTTTTCCAGTTTTCTTAAATCAGCAGGACTATTAATATTACTTAATAAAGGGCCTTGAGGATATGTTTTATTATGAGTCATATAAGTGCAAAGATAATAAATCTATAATCATGCAAAAGTAATAATATTCGTTAACAAACTAGCGTTAATAATTGAATAGCTATCAATGCAAATTTTGATAGTTATATTATCAAATTTGTATGTATGAAAAACTTCATTTTTACTTGTTTTATAATTATGAGTCTATCTTCTTTTTCTGAGGATACTATACATACCCTTACTACAGATACTAATCCGATTTTAGACACTCTTTTACTAGAAGAAAAAGTTATTTTAAAAGCTGATAAACCACTAAATATTTTTGATGAGAGATTAAAGATTTTGGACGAAAACTCACCTATGGATTTAGCTTATAATGAAAAGGTGCATCCTTTTATTGAAGGTTATATTGGCAGAAATAAAGCTTTAATTTCAAGAATGCAAGGTTTAATAAATTTGTATTTTCCTTTGTTTGAACAACAATTAGACAAGTATAACCTTCCTTTAGAGTTTAAATATTTAGCAATTGTAGAATCGGCATTGAACCCTAAAGCAAAATCACATTCTGGTGCAACTGGACTTTGGCAATTTATGTATTTAACAGGCAAACAATACGGACTAAATGTTACTTCTTACATGGATGAAAGGCAAGACCCTTATAAAGCAACTGAGGCGGCTTGTGTTTATTTTGAAAAATTGCACGATACTTTTGGTGATTGGAATCTGGTACTAGCTGCTTATAATGGTGGTCCTGGATATTTACAAAAGAAAATCAACAGCGTAGGTAGTAATGATTTTTGGGTTTTACATCCTCATTTAAGAAGAGAAACTCGAAATTACATTCCTACATTTATTGCTGTAAATTATGCTATGAATTATGCAGCAGAGCATGGCATTAGTCCTCAAACAACAAAAATTGAGTTAGGAAAAACAGACACATTAACTCTTAAAAAACAAATTGAGTTAAAAGTTTTAGCTGAAATCATTTGTGTAAATAAAGAAACAATTTTGTATCTAAATCCTGCCTATAAAAAGAATATTTTTCCTAACGAGTCAGTAGTTATTCTGCCTGAATTTGCTGTAAATGATTTTAAATTTAACGAAGAAACAAACTATGCTTTTATTGAATCTGTGGATAATAAAGAAATACTTATTGATGAAGAAAGAATAGTTTACAGAGTGCATAAGGGGGATTATTTAGGTAGAATTGCTAAAGATCATAATGTACATGTTTTTGAGTTGAAAGAATGGAATAATTTAAAAACAACAAATCTTGATATTGGAGATAAATTAGTGATTTATGTAAAAAACAATCAAAAAACACATGAAAACCCCCAAAAAATTGAAAAAAACGAATATATAGTACAAAAAGGGGATACGCTTTGGGGAATTGCTAAAAAGCATGATGGTTTAAGTGTTTGGAAGATTAAAACGCTAAACAACTTGGAGAGTGATAACCTAAAGCCTGGAACGAAAATTCTTTTACCTTCAAGTTAATGAGATATTTTATTATACTTACATTCTTCCTGCTTTCTTGTGGTGATGGAGTTAAAACCTTACCATCTTCAACAGGAACAAATTCAGAAGTAATTTTTGTTGTTGCTGATGCTTTGTGGGAGAGTGGTGTTGATAGTTTGGCTTTTGCGACTTTTGGTAAAATTATAGAAGGAATAAATCAGAATGAGAGTGCCTTTAGAGTTCTACAGGTTAATCAAAGTGAGTTTAAGTCAATATTAAAAACTCACAAAAATATTGTAATAATTGCTGAGGGCGTTCATCATTCAATTCAAAATAACAAGTGGGCTAAAGGGCAGTTTGTTGCACAATTAAATTGGGATAACAATAGAGTACAATTACTTAATGAACTTAATAAATTAGTTTCTATAGTCAGCTTGAAAGAAGTAAAATATATAAGAAATAATTTTGCTAAATTATCGCAAAAGAATGCTGAAAAAGAAATTTTTAATCATTTTGGAATAGAAGTTATTATTCCTAAGGAATATGAAGTAATTTCTAATTCAGATTCTATTTTTTGGGCTACATTTAATCCTCCAAAATCAGAAGAAATAAAGAATATTTTAACTTTTTCATTTATACCAAAAACCACTAATTTACAAGCTGAGGTTTTACAAAATACAGATAATATTTTTGCTAAATACTTAAAAGGAGAAAGGGAAGGTAGCTTTGTAAAAATTGAACCTAGCTATCCTCCTTATTATAATGATAATAATTATAGAGGGCTTTGGAAGTTAGAATACGGATTTATGGGAGGGTCCTTTCTAATTAAAACTTATTTTATTGACGATAAAATAATAGTAAATGTTGGTTTAATTTTCGCCCCGCAAAGCAGAAAAAGAAGTTATATAAAAGAGCTGGAAGCTATCTTATAATCAGTTTTTCTCTTTTAGTCCCTGATTTGCTTTTTACTTCAACAACATAATATCCTTTTGCTAAACTAGCCGTGTTAATAGACTTTGATTTTGTAGAAATAACCTTTTTTCCTGTGATTGAATAGATACTAATTAATACCTTATTTTCAGTAGTATGAATAGTTATTTTATCAGCAGCAGGGTTGGGGTAGATTGTAAATTTAACATGATTAAAGTAGTTAGAATTTACAGTACTTATTGTGTTTAAATCACTTTTCCAAACTCCTCTCCCAAAAGTTGCCGCACTGATAGTTCCTTCATCATAATGTATTTCCAATTCTTTTACAATAACATTTGGCAAACCATCATTAAAAGGCACCCAATCAGACATGGTATTGTCTTTGTAATAAACCCCAACATCAGTTCCTATATACAAATCATCATTAGCACCACCTTGATAAACAATACAATTAACAGGAAGAGCGGGTAAATTACTTCCAGAGATATTTATCCAGTTATCTCCCGCATCAATTGATTCATACACTTTATGAGCATTATTGTAGTCAGATAAAGTAACCCAAACTCTATCCGGATTTGTATTTGAAACAGCCACATCAGTAATGTTATAATTTGGTAGACCAGGCTTTATATAAGTCCAAGATTGCCCTGCATCTTTAGTAACTTTTATCTTACTATACGTTGCTGCATAAATATAATCCTCATCAGAATATGCTAAAGCAATTGAACGAATTGCAGCTCCATTACTTACGTTATAAGAAACGGAATCCCAGATCGCACCGGCAGTTGTTGACCGATAAACCTCATCATATCCTGCGACTATTAAATTATTGTTATTTTGATGCATTTCATATGGAGTATTCCATCCTCCCTCATAATTTACAGGTTTAATATTATTCCATGAATTCCCTCCATTATATGACTTTCTTAACCCTCCATATTGATATTCAGCATAAATAATATCCTCATCATAATGATCTATTGCGCATTCCATACCATCCCCACCCATAATTGCATCCCAAGTAGAGCCAGTTAGCATTTCAGTACCATTATCTTGGGCTCCTGCAACTACTCTGTTGGGATTTGATTTTGAAAGTCCTAAATTATAGAATTGAGAGATTTCTAGCCCATCTGAAATGTCTACCCATTTATTGAGGTTATCCATATATTTGTAAAAACCACCATCATTTCCAGCATAAGCGACATGAGTATGTGGATTGAACTCAAAAGCATGTTGATCCACATGCATGTAAGAATAGTTCGCTCCATTTCCACTACTTGCATCTATATCCCAATTTGCACCACTATCATCAGAACGCCAGATATTGATACCTCCTACATAAACTAAATTTTCATTATTTGTTGCAACACCTAAGCTTAAATCATACCAAGATTGACCTCCAGCACCACTACCATCAGTTTCTCTACCTAATATGTTTGGAGTATTTGATAGCAATACCCAATTATTTCCTGCATCAGATGATTTATAAAGCCCATGAAAACTATAATCAGAAGCAGAATAAAGGGCGTAAACAACCTCAGGATTATCAGGCGTTACAGCAATTAAAGGTCTGTGTTTGCCAGTTGATGAAACCCCATTATTAATAATATTCCAGTTAGTACCACCATCAACAGTACGATAGACATTACTTCCTCCACTTGATTGTTTAGCTGCATAAATAACATTACTATTATTTGGTTTGTATTCAATGTCTCTCCATCTACCAATAATACCAGTAGTTGCCCATGTAGTTCCTCCATCTGAACTTATCATAAGATTAGAGTTAGTAGCTGCAATTAAACTATCAGTATGATTAGGGTTTATAAGTACTTTGTTTACTGTTTTTTCTTGGTCAACAGTGTAGCTTAGTCCTGTAGTATTCCAAGTTGAACCGCCATCAATTGATTTAAGAATACCTATGCTGTATGTGTCAGTTGCATTTGCATCACCAGTAACTATGTACATTATTTGATTATTGATAGGATCAATAGCAATATGAGAAACTCCCATAACAGGAAGGTTATCAGTATTTGTTGTCCAATTACTTCCTCCATCAATTGATTTCCAAAGCCCACCTGCCGGAGAACCAATCCATATAATATCTTCATCAATAGGATCGAAAGCAATACAATTTACTCGACCATTTCCTCTTTTTTTATTGTTAGATAAAATTATTGGTGTATTGATAGGCCCTTTAGACACCCAATTACCTGCAGTTGGTGATTTTGCATTGCTGTATTTTTCTTTTTCTTTTTGCCACTCTATAAATAACGCATTTGGATTGAATGAGTTCCCCTCTATGATTCTCTCGTTTACAAAATCCATTTCCCGAGCATAAGGTTTGTATCCATTTCCTTTAGTATAAGGCACGGTTTTACGGTAGTTTTCAAAAGCTTCAAATTTTTCAGCAGAAGTAGGGTTGGCATTTGTTTTTAGCAGGTTCTCCTCCCAGATCTGTGCTGAGGTAGTAAACGAAATAAAAAGTAGTGCTAGCAAAAGGTTAAGGTTTTTCATTTTGATATTTATAAGTTGCAAAGATAAGGATAGTTATTAATTGTTTATTGATGTTTATTAGATATTATCGCTTAAGCATTTTAGGTGTTCAAAATATTAAAAATTAGTTTGCAACCCTAAAATAAAATTTCTACCACTTGCGCTAATTCCAGAGCTAAAAGTTTTATAATGAATATCTGCAATGTTTTGCACCCCACAGCTTATAATCATATCATTATCTAATTTATTACTGTACTGAAGGTTCAAAGTATACCACATTGGCGTTCCATTAATTGTTGCTTCATCTAGGTTATCTACCCCGCCATCATCATATTCATTTGATTTTTTAGCTGCATTATATTTTGCATAAAATTCGAATTCCTGTTTCTTAATGGTATAATTTATTGAAATTTTACCATTGGCGGGTGGGATGTGAGAAAGAGGTTGGTTTTCCATTGTATTGCCTTTTAGATAATTAAAGTTTGCGTTTAAATCTAAACTCTTATTGTATTCATATATAGTATTGATGTTAATGCCGTAAATATTTGCTGACTCAATGTTTTTATTCATTTGAATCTTCATCATTTCTCCATCATATAACATGCTATCTTTACTATTAAGAGTTGAAAATTCACGGCTAATAGCATTATCAATATTGGTATAGAATAATGTTATATTAGTTTTAATTTTTCCTTTGAAATATTTAATTGTTATCTCATAATTATCAGAATATTCTGCTTCTAATTTTTCGTTTGGAATTACAACATAATTATCATTTTTTGAAAATACTTTCCCAATGTCATCTATATTAGGATTTCGAAAACCACCATAGTAAGAGGTTTTAAACAGTGTGTTAGTGTTCAAATTATATTCCAAACTTGCTGATTTTACTAGTGAGGAATTATTATTTTGAAGTTGTTTGTACGGGAAATTGAAAGTAGTACTGTCATTAAATATAGCAGTGAGATTATTTTGGTTATACCTTGCTCCTATTACTAATTTTAACTTTTTATGTAATGGAATTTTTGCTTGAGTGTAGCTAAAAAAATCATTTACACTACTCCCCCCATCAGGGTAGCGCGTACTATTATGACTTATAATATTATTACTTGCCTTATCCGCTTTGGAGTTTACCTTTTGATATCTATTTCCCAATCCATAACTAATATTTAAAGAATTTATTGATTTGCTAAAGTCAAAAGAAATATCATAAATTTTAACATTTTCATATCTATTTGAAAGTTGATTTTCGCTTTTTTTACTTTTATGGCGAGATTCACTAACATCTTGAAATGCTAGGATAGTGTTCATTTTTTGAAACAATATAGTTTCTTTAAAATTAGAATGTTTTATGCTTTGTAAGAATCTGCCTTGTGGACCGTAATACCAATCACTATATTTAGCTGTACCATCTTTTATGTCATTTAGTTTATCAAAGCGATTTATGTTAGATGATGTAGCAAATTGAGTATTTAAAAGAATACTACTATTTTTATTGATATTATAGAAAGTCTTATGCATAAAATCAGCTTGCTGATATGCAGTAAATAATTGCTCATTTCCATTAGTTTCTATTTCCCCCTTCCCCCATTGTAAATATCCATGAATTCTATTTTCTCCCATCTTTAGATTCTCTAAAGATTTTACAGAAAATCCAGAAGTGAATGCTAGTTTTTTGTGATGATATTGTGACAAGAAATTTAATAAAACTCCATTAGTTGCACTTTCAAATTGTTGATTGAAGTAAAATTTATTTTCATTGAGACTAGTATTTGTGTAGGTGTTAAAAAGCAAAGCACCTCCCATAGCACCATTACCATAAGCAACTGATGCAGGCCCAGATAGCAGATATATACTTCCTAAAAAGTAAGGGTTTATTGAGGCCGAACTTTGTAGATGTCCACTTCTGTAAATGGTATTATTTAAAGGAATTCCATCTACAACAAGTAAAAGCCTATTAGCCTCCATCCCTCTAAAATTTGGACTCCCACCACCACTTTGACTTTCTTGAATAGTTACACCTGAATTTCCTTCTAGTTTTTCAGCTGTTGTTTTGCTTGCAATTTTTGTGTTGCCCGCTTTTGTTTCAAAAATAGGGTCATTTTGATCTAAAAGCACTTTTTTATCTAATTCAAAATTTACAGTTGGAAGTATTTTAATTCTTGGCTCTAAAAATAGTTTACTACTAATACTGCTTTTAATAATTTGTATTTGATGATATGCTATGTGAGAGATTATTAGTGTATCATTTTCCTTAAATTTACTGATAGTACAAACCCCTTTACTGTTTGTTATAACTCCTTTTTGGTTACTTTTAATATTCACATTTTCTATTGGTATTTCTAGTATTTTGTCAAAAACCTCAATGTTTTGGCTAAAAGCTAATTTGCACATCAAAAGAAAACTTATAAGAATTAGTTGCTTCATTTTCGTAATGACTCTATTATTGAGTGAGATGTAATATTACTAAGGTTATAATGATGAAGTCTAAAATATGTCATGATATCTTTTAATAAATCTGATTTTAATTTTTGAGGGATATTAATTTTTTTACCTACTAATATATATTTAAGTATTTTTGTTTTTTCTTCATTTAAATAGATGTTCAAATTAAATCCTTTTTCCGAAAACTCACCCGTTTCTAAATTAAAAAATGGAGCATTTATATTCTCAATTGAAGGAGAAAATCCTAAATATTTTGACAAATTAAGCATGAAAAGAAGTGCAAAATTTTCATCTACAGTATTTGCGTTATATAGTTTTTGTTTTATTTCCCAAATAAATTTAAAAAGCTCTGAATTCTGTTCGTTTTCTTGTAGTACTTTAGAGCTTATTTCAGCAATAAATATAGCCAAGAATTTTTTATTCATTTTTATTTTATCACTAGAGATCGCTTCAATAATTGTAATTTCAGCTAGATACTGAAACCCCTTTTTAGGACTAAGTGTGGCATTAATATCAACTAACTCTAATGGCTGAAAAATTCCAAGTTTTTTCTTTGCTTTTTTAGATCTAGCACCTTTGATAATAAAAGTTTGAAGCCCATATTTTTCTGTAAATATTTTGCTAATTATTGAACTTTCACCGTACTTAATATAGGTGAGAGTAATGGCTCTACTTTTGTATTTCATTAGTGTATGAAAAGTATTTTACTTACCATTTTTTGTTCTCCATTTAAATCTGTACTGAAAACTAAATATACTCCTGATGAAGATCGCTCTCCATTTTTATTTTTACCATTCCAGATTGCTTGCCCTCCGTTTGCGAATGTTTCAAAGACTAAATTTCCTGAGATATCAGTAATCTTTATATTAGCATCTGTAACGAGTCCACTAATTGCAATGGGCCCGTTATAATTCTCTTTTACAGGGTTAGGAAACACTTTAGTATTGTTTTGAGTTGTAACACCTTCTGTTGCATTTGAGCGGTAAGAAATCAACCCATTTTCGGTCCCTATAAAGACTTCACCATTTTCTGGGTTGATTACAATATCAACTATATTGTCTGAGAAAAGAGGGCTGTTATTTTTTGTGAAATGTAATATTTCTTCAGTTCCACCTTCTGATAACAAAAACACTCCTGATTTTTCTGTTCCTACCCATTTCCTATTTGCACCATCAATTGTTATGCATTTTACTTTTTCTTCGCTGAGTAGGTATTGCCCGTAATCTCCATCAGTAATAAGAACTTGTTGGGCATCAAAATTGTAACCTGAAAATACTGCACCCGGGTCATAAAAAACGGCTATCCCTTTATCAGTACCAACCCATATTTCACCTTCTAAGTCTTCTACAAAACAGTATGTTTGTAATGATGGAAGATTACCATTTCCTATATTCATACTTAGTATTTTATACTGATCGTCATTAGGATTTCCTATAGTGTTATTATCATTATAGACGAAAATTCCACCCCCCCTACCCATTATGCCCCATTTCTGATTGTAAGAATCAATTAATAAATCGTCAAAAAGTAAGTTAGCTACAGATTGATTCATTGTAAAGGAAAGCCATTCTCCATTTAATTTTTTGACAAACAAAGGGTTGTTTACATTAGAATTAAGTCCCCACAAATTTCCATAGTTATCAATTTCTAAATCTGAAATTTTTAATCTTCTATCATTAGCCCAATCATTTATGGTGTCTAGTGCTCCATTCGTATTTTCATGTCCATATCTGATTGCAAATTCTTCATCATCTAGTTCAGATATTCCATTGTAATAAGAAGCAAAATATGTTTTATTTCCAAATTTAGCTACTGAGACTATATCCCTTGCATTGCCTAATTCAGTGTAATTATAATTTCTCCAATCCTCCAAATTATTCATTATTGAAACCCCATCTTTATTTGAGAGATGTCCAAAATTCAAATGACCCCCATGGCAGTTATATAACTTACTATTAATAAATTCAATGTTAAATACAGTATTTGATTTTGGTCCAATCGGGATATAATTATTTACATATTCAAAATCAATAAACTTTAAAAGTCCATTTACTGAATCTGCCACCCAAATATTATCTTGATTATCATTCCAAGCATATTTTATGTTTTCAAATTTAGGATGAGTGATCTCAGTATAAGTTCCGTTATCTTCATATACAGCAATTCTATCAAACTTACTTCTTATTAGTGAATTGTAGTTATAGCTTATACTAATTAGCTCGTTGTAATAATCTCCTTCAATAAAGTTATTAGCAATAATTACATTATCATATGTTTCTTCATTTGAATACCCGCTAAGAACGGACCAATTATTATAATCAGTTAAGGTTCCTGAATTAATATTTGCAAAAAACATACCTTCTGATGTTGCAGTAATTATGGAGTCACCATAAATAGCACACCCATTTATCTCAAAAATTATGCTGTCGTTTCCTATATTGTAAGTGTCTTTTATTTCCTTCTTTTCTAAGTCAATAAGTACTAATCCAAATGAGCAAGATAGATAAGCAATATCATTATTTACTGTAATGTTATTTATTACTTTCTTTCCAATGATCTCCTTTCTTTTTATATCCGAAACATTAATTATTTGATTGTTTTTTACAAGATCAATATTACAGTTCTCATAAGTAACAACTGTAATATCTAATTCTTTTGAGTAAGCAACTTGTTTTACACCTATATCAGATAAACCTGTAATTTTTGAAAGTCTGTTAATTGTTTCATCAGATGTATTTACATAATAAAGGCCTCCGTTTGCAACGCAATAAATTTTTTCTTTTGCTTCACATATATAGTAAGCAGAATTATAAGATAGATAGTCTTTCCATTGACCAATCGGAACATCCTTTGCATTTATAAACAAGGGCAATAAAAGGAAAAGAAGTTTTTTCATATTTAAGATAGCAATAATAATACTTTACTATCAGATAACTTATTAAAGCATAAAAAATTGTGGTATTAAAACTTATACTATTTTTGCCTGAAGGCCTAGTAGTTCAACTGGATAGAATATCAGATTTCGGCTCTGAGGGTTGGGGGTTCGAGTCCTCCCTAGGTCACTATTATTTCAACAAAAACCTTTTTTTTATGGATCCATCAGTGTATTTAAAGAATAGAATCTTATTTTGTTTTTCAGGAATTTCTCTTCCCAAAATATCATAAATTCCAATAAGATTTTTATCAATACTATTTTCTGAAATGCTTGTATAATTACACCATATCTGAACTGTATCAACACTATTAAATTGATCGTTTAGTTCAGAGTTAATATTAGCAAAAAAATAAAGTGGCCCATCAATATTTGGATTAATAAATAGATTTGTGAAGTGTATTTCACTTATAAAGCCACTTGTATAATTATTACCATCATTTGGTGTTGTTGAACTTACTTTTATACCTCCGTTGTTATTCTCAATTGAGAAAAATCCAATCAATGCACCCGAGCTATCGTATGAATTTATAATAGCATAATTTTGTCCTGCAATTACTCCTGCTTCTAATGTTGCGGTAATATTTTGTGTGCTAGTCGTCATTATTGCAAATCCTACAGAGTCTCCTGAGCTAATAGAGGTTATATCAAAACTTCCTCCATCTGAAGTAATAATACTGGTACCTATATCTGGCTCATCAGCCTCTTGACTTATTATTAATGTTAGTTCAGATGGTGTATTACATTGCGTGTTAGAAAGTGTATTTAGTACTATAGGGTTAAATGGTGCAGCTACAAATAAGGGTGTTGAAAATGTGTCAGAATTTGACCATAAAGAAGCTAGTAAATTAGTTGTATCATAATAACACATTACTTGCCATTCGTAGCTAGTGTTTTGTTGTAATAGTGGTATTGTTGCGTTTGAACTTGGGCTGTATATTGGCCCTGAATTTGACCAATTTCCCGTTCCGATTTGTTGGTATCTTATTTTATATCTATTTACATTACTTAATGTATCCCAGTTTGCAACAGCATTATTGTAGTTGATATTAGTTGTTGACAGGTTGTTAGTTGTTGGGTATAGGTTGGTATTTGTATAAAATGTATCGGAAACTGACCAATTTGATGTATTGCTATTTATGGTGTCACAATGGCTTCTAATTTGCCAGATGTAATTACTTAATGGAATTAAATTTGTAAGTAATTTTTGGTTGATAACAGAATCGATATTGTTTTTATATGACCAGCTAGCTGACCCTATAATTTTATATCTAATTTTATAATGATTAGTTCCGTTTGTTGAATTCCAATTTACTTCTGTATTGTAATAATTAATGTTAGAGGTAAAAAGTGTACTTGGAGCAAAACATTGAGAATAACTAATTATTGAGATGATTCCAAACAGTATTGTAAGTCTTATTTTCATTTAACAAAAATACAATTTTTTATGTAAAACTTGTAATTTTTAATTAATACGTTGTAAATCAATCATTTGAAACATAAATTAAAGTTTCGAAGATTTTAAAAAAAATGTGTTTATACCTTAGGGCAGGTATTTTTTGCTTAGAAACGATTTAAATGCTTAATTTTTCTTTTCAAACACATAAATAGTGCTTGAATGTCCTCTTTTTGATATGACACCACTTAAATTAGAGATCAATCCAATTGCAAATCCTTTCATAAAATTCTTTTTTCCGATTTTAAATTCTTCACTTAATAATGAAACATAGAAAGAATCAAATATCATTGGTTTGGTTTTCCTCAAAGTAAATGCATGATTTTTGAAAATCTTTTCAATTGTAGATTTTGAAAAATGCCATAAGTGTATTGGAACATCCCATGCGGCCCAGAATTCTTTGTAGTAGCTTGCGTCCCAGCTTTTATAGTTAGGAACAGCAATAATAATCTTTCCATTTGCCTTGAGTATCTTTTGAAATTGTGAAATTGTTTCATTTAAGTTTGGTATATGCTCTAATACGTGCCACATGCTTATGCTATCAAATTCTTCTTCACTAAACTGCGTTAAGTCAGTATTTTCGCTAACTTCAAGATTGTAATTGTATTTAGCTTGAGTTCTTGCTAGTTTTGATGGTTCGATACCTTTTGTTGTGTATCCAGCATTTTTGCAAGCATTTAAAAATTCACCTGTCCCACAGCCAATATCTAAATGAATCCCTTCTTTTGTTATACTTTTTAGCAAGGCAACCTTTGTGCCTACTGAATAATTTCTTATTTTCTGGTAGAGCCAATTAAATAATCCTTTGGAATTATTTGTATGGGAAATATACATATCCGACTTGTAGTAATTACCTAGGTTTTCATTTAAAGGCCTGGGGTTCGTAAAGGTAAAATCACATGTTCCACATGAAACAATTGTAAAATTTTCTTTAGAAGTTGTAAAGTCATTACACTCCAATAGCTTATCTAAACTATTACCACCGCAAACTGGGCATTTATCTAGTAATATCATCTCCCTAAGTAGATTAATAATATGTTTATATCTGAAGGGGAAACGCCACTTATTCGTGATGCTTGTCCAATTGTTTTTGGTTGAATAGCTTTTAATTTTTCACGACCTTCAGTTGAAATTGAATGAAGTTTATCAAATTCAAAACCATCAATAATTTGTATATTTTCAAGTCTGCTTAGTTTGTCAGCAGATTCTTTTTCTTTATTTAAATATCCTCCATATTTAATTTCAATCTCTGCTTGCTCTATTGACTCAATTGAAAATTCCTCATTTTCTAAAAATTCGTAAAGTTCTTTAGAGACTAATAAATCTTTAATTGAAATATGTGGCCTAGAGAGTATGGACTTGATTTTTACTTTCTGTTTTAAAATTGAAGTTGCTTTCTTTTCTAATACAGGATTTATATCATTTGGCTCAATACTTTGTTTCTCTAAAAACTTTATTAACTTTTTAGTTTCACTTTTCTTTACTTGCAGGCGTTTTAGTCTTTCTTCACTAGCAAGTCCTAATTCATAACCTTTCTGAGTTAGTCTAATATCAGCATTATCCTGTCTTAATAGTAATCTAAATTCGGCTCTTGAAGTAAACATTCTGTAGGGCTCGTCTGTTCCTTTTGTTATAAGATCGTCTATTAATACTCCTATATATGCATCTGATCTGCCTAGTATGAATTCCTTTTTGTTATGTGTGTTTTGGTGAGCATTTATTCCCGCCATTAGCCCTTGTGCTGCAGCTTCTTCATAGCCAGTTGTTCCGTTTATTTGCCCGCAAAAGAAAAGGTTATTGACCAATTTTGTTTCTAGAGTATGTTTTAATTGAGTTGGAGGAAAATAATCGTACTCAATTGCATATCCAGCTCTGAACATTTTTACTTTTTCAAGACCTTTAATTTTGCGCAAAGCTTTCAACTGAACTTCTTCTGGTAATGATGTTGAGAATCCGTTTAAATAGATTTCTATAGTATCTCTTCCTTCAGGTTCAATAAATAACTGATGCCTTTCCTTAGTTGAAAATCGTTCTATTTTGTCTTCAATTGATGGGCAGTATCTTGGGCCTAAACCTTTTATTCTTCCTGAAAACATTGGAGAATCTTCAAACCCTTCTTTTAGTATTCTATGTACTTCAGGTGAAGTGTAAGTTATAAAGCAAGAATATTGCTTAGATAATTGATTGTTAGATAGATATGAGAAGTTTACAGGATTTTTATCTCCTTCTTGTTCTTCAGTTTTAGAGTAATCAATTGTTCTGCCATCAAGTCTTGGTGGAGTTCCTGTTTTCATCCTACCATTAGTAAACCCTAACTCAATTAGTTGTTTTGTTATTCCTTCAGCTGGCGGCTCTCCTGATCTTCCTCCTTTGTAATTTTTTTTACCAAGATGAATTAATCCATTTAAAAATGTTCCATTACAAAGTATGACAGATTTACTTTGAATTTCAACACCCATTTTTGTATTAACACCTACTGTTGAACCTTTTTTAGTCATTATATTTTCAACTGTATCTTGCCAAAAATCAATATTTTTATTTGCTTCTAGAGCCATACGCCATTCTCTTTCAAACAATTTTCTGTCACACTGCGCCCTAGGACTCCACATTGCGGGCCCTTTACTTTTATTAAGCATTCTAAACTGAATTGAAGATGCATCAGTAATAATTCCTGACATTCCTCCTAACGCATCAATTTCTCTAATAATTTGCCCTTTTGCAACACCACCCATGGCTGGATTACATGACATTCTAGCTAACGTTTCTAGATTTTGAGTAATTAACAAAACTTTGGACCCTAATGTTGCTGCAGCATGTGCGGCCTCACATCCAGCATGACCTCCCCCTACAACAATTACATCATAATTTTCTTCAAGTACCATTTGATTCTCAGTATTTGGAAAGATAATAATTTTCTTTCTTTCTCATTAAATTTGACTCCCTCTCGGTTTTATCTTTATAGCCGAGCAAATGTAGTAAACCATGCACCATAACTCTATTTAATTCTGTTAAAAAATCAACTTTAAAAACCTCAGAATTTTCTTTTACTCTTTCAATGCTAATAAAAATATCTCCACCTACAGAATTCCCTTCACAATAATCAAAAGTAATGACATCAGTTAAAGTATTATGGTTAAGGAATCGTATATTTTTTTCAAGAAGATAGTCATCATCACAAAAAATGTAAGTAATATCTCCTTCTTCCTTAGCTTCATTTGAAATTACTCGATTTAACCATTTTTTATTTTGATTAATTTCTGTTATTTCTTCTGTTTCTAAGTATTCAAATGCTATCATTAGTTCTCTTTTATTAAAGAGTTAAAATAGGAATTTACTTTCTTTTTGTAGAATGGAGTAAGTTGAATTGGAGTTGTTTTTAATAGCTCTTCTTCTTTCTCTTTTTTCTTTTTGTATTTGATATATTCTTCAGTTATATTATCTGCTTCAAACTCCCATTCTGTAGCCTTTCTTTTATCGTCTTCATCTTGCTCCCTATTAGCATTCTCCGCTTCAAGTAATCGACTAAGTATTTCTTCTTGTCTGTTTATAGTTTCTTGTGTAATTCTATTATTGATAATATCTCTTTCATTTTCCTCCATATCCTCAATAATTTTATCAATTTTTCCTTTCTCGCCATTTTCACCAATCTCATCTCTTAGCTCCATTAATTGTTTTCTTATTTGCTCTTGCTGTTTTGCTAATTGCATAAGCTCTTTTGATTGCTTCTCTCCTTTCTTTTTACCCTTTCCTTTCTTACCATTTTTCCCTTTATTCATTTCCTTATTCAGTTTTTTCTGAGCTTTTTTCATCTCTGACATTGAAGGTTTTTTGCAGTTTGGGTTTGGTTTATTACAGTTTTTTGGCTTGTTGCATTTTGATGTAGGCATTTCTAAATCTTTTTGCATTTGCTCCAATATTTCAGATAATAGTAAGGCAAGGTTATTTGTTGCAGTCATAACAAATTGTTGCCTTTCTGCAGCCTTATTTACATCTCTATTCTCAAGCTCCTTAGTTGATTTTAACATATTACTTTTAATAGATGCAATCTCTTTATTTATTGTAGCTTGAATTTGGACAACTCTTTTACTTAGAGCAAATAGTGAGTCCTCAATAATCTTACTATCATCAGCTAATTTGTTTTGTTGCTGTACCATTTTTACAAACTCTGGACTGTTTCTTGGGGTGTTATTTACCTTATTAATTAAACTCTCCTGATCAAATGAAAGTGTAACTAAATTCTCTAAAATTTTACGTAAAGTTTCCATATCTTCTTTCGGCTTATTCTCTCCAGAATTTTCTTGCATACTTTTTAGTTTATCTTCAAGTTCCTCCATTTTTTCAGTAGCACTTTCCTGTGATTTCTTTGATTTTTTCTTTTGTCCCTTTTTTAAAGCATCACTACTTTTCTGCATTTCCTGCTTTATATCTTCTTCTGATTTTTGAGTATTAGGCAATTCATTTTTTTGTTCCAAATCCATGTTTTTCTTCCTTAAATCTTGCAAATCTTTTTTGATTTCCTCCATTTTTTTACTGAGCTCATCTTGTTCTTTAGCAAGTTCTTCTTTTGTTTTTTCACCACTTTCAGTTTCTTTCTGAAGTTTCTTTTGTGCTTCTTTTAGTTCTGTTATTTTATCTAGAGTTTCTTCTACTTTCTGCTCAAATTCAAGTTGTTTAAATAACTCTAACTCTCTATCCAATTCCCTTTCTAGGTCAACATTTTCTTTATTTAACTTATCTAGTAAATCTTTTAACTTTTCTTTATCTGCTTTATCCATCATTTCTTCCATTTCTTTTAGCAAATCTTTCATTTCTGTATCTAACACTTTATTCATTAACTCTTCTAATTTTTTTTGTTTTTCTAAGATAGAGGAATTCAATTTCTCTTTGTTTTTTAAGTTTTCAGTATTTTTCTTCTGAGTATCTTTTATTTGTTTTTCTAATTGTTTTTGTTTTTTAAGAATTTCTTTAGCTTTTTGTTTCTCTTGCCAGCCAATGTTCTTTTTTTCTAAAATTGTTTTGTTGAGTTCAGCAATTTCTTTTTGAATTTCTTCTGCTAACGAAATAGATTTATTTAGCCCACTTTTTGTTTTCTCATTTTCAGCATCTTTCTTTTTTATCAAATCATCTGTACTAGATTCTGTAAATTTAAAATTTTGACTTTTTGTAAATTTTGAACCATTTACTCCATCATTGTCCCAAATCTTAAAATGATAATCAACCTCATCACCCGGATTTAAAAGTAGACTATTGAAGTTAAAAGTATAGAAAAACACCTCTTTTGAAGTTCTATTTATCTGAATACTTTTAGATATATTATTAGTACTATCTTTGGATTTGATATTATATGTAAACTCTAATTTTTCAAGTAAGTAATCATCTTCTAATTCCCCATTAAAAATAAATTGAGAATTTAAAGTGTCATACGTTTGAGACACCAAAATATGTGGGTATTCATCTTTATTAACTCTAATAGAATAGTTAAGACTGTCAATCAGGTTATTATTGTTTTTACTAATAATTTGATAAGAAGAATTTTCTAGAATTTGAGTCTGAAATTTGAGTTTATAATTATTAGATATTTTGACTTCTTTTTTATCTAATACAAAAGATGAATTAGTCGTATTTTGTAATGAGATGCTCCAATTTACAATACTTCCCTCACTTACTAAAATATCACCATTATTTAAAACAATCTCTTTACTTTTATTTGTGTAATTGGGATGGTTTATTGAAACTTGAATTGCTACAACTTTTGGTTGCAATAAACTTTTAAGTGTGTATAATTTACTCTTATATCCTCCTGCTAATAAATGAAAATCTATTTCAGAATTTACATGTTTAAACAAATACTCAAATTCATTATTCCCTTTTGATTTAAGCTTAAATCTGTTATCATTTATTGCAATTTTTACTTGTGATGGAATTTCATTTCCAGTTACTTGTATTTTTAGTAAATAATCTTCAAATTGAATGCATGTTAATTCTTCATTTATTTGATAATTAAATGGTGCTTTTGGCTCAAAAAAGGTATTGTGTTTTACAATTCGAGCAGAGCTTTCTGTAAGTATGTATTGCTTCCCAGAAACAAAGAACAATCCAATAATTAGAATAGGAATCAAAACCCATTTAACATATTTTTTATTGGTTCTAAAATCAATAGCTGAATTGAAGTTTACAGGCTTAATATCTGCCATTTTTTGATCAATACTAGCTATAATCAAATCATTATCTGAATTTTCCTCATCAGTTAATTCTAAAATATTTGTAAGTTTATCATCAACAGAATTGAAATGTTTCCCGATGATTTTAGCCGCTTTTTTATGTGAGATTATTTTTCCTAATTGAAGTAAATTTAAAAGTGGAATTACAATATATTTTACCGCAATAATTAGGATAATAATTATGTATGTCCAAAAGAATAAAGTTCTAACACCAACTCCTGCTTTCGAAAAATGTTCAATAATTGAGAAAATAAGGAAGAAAATAATTAATACTGCAACACTATAAATACCTCCTTTAATCAGCTGATTTTGGTAGTATTTTCGTATAAAATTATTTAGCTTTTTAAACAATTCTGATGTAGTGTTTCTTCTCATTGCTGCAAAAATACAATTTTAATATGCATATAATTACTTATATCAGATAAACACTATCTTTGCCACTCAAAATAATAATAAAGATGTCAGAAGTAAGAGTACGATTTGCGCCAAGCCCGACAGGCCCATTACATATTGGAGGAGTTAGAACAGCACTATATAATTACCTTTTTGCTAAAAATCAAGGAGGCAAAATGATATTGCGTATTGAGGACACCGATCAAACAAGATTTGTAGAAGGTGCTGAAGAGTATTTAATTGATGCACTAAAATGGTGTGGAATTGAATTAGATGAATCAGTTGTTGATGGTGGTGAGTATGGCCCTTACAAGCAATCAGAAAGAAAAGCAATGTACTTACCTTATGCTAAACAATTGGTAAAAAATGGTTTCGCCTATTATGCTTTTGATACTTCAGAGGAACTAACTGCAATGAGAGAGCGAATGAAAGCTGCTGGCGTTCCTTCTCCACAATACAATGCTGTTACTCGTACTACTATGCAAAACTCTTTAGCTCTATCAGAAGATGAAGTAAGTAAGAGATTGGAAGCGGGAGATCCATATGCTATCAGAATAAAAATGCCCAGGAATGAAGAGGTAAAGCTAAACGATATTATTAGAGGGTGGG
>CAJQLK010000035.1 GCA_905479165.1 uncultured Flavobacteriales bacterium
AAAATATAAAAGTTAATCCAAATCAGTGTATATTGCCTAATAAATTAGATATAGAGCACATTTGTTAATTGAGTTCCGATTTGAGTAGCCAAACGAATTCTCTGTGCCTCTCCGCCACTTAAAGTTTTGGAACTTCTATTTAATGAGAGGTAAGAAAGCCCAACATCAACAATAAACTGCAAGCGTTTACACAGCTCTTTTATTATTTGCTTTGCAATTTTAAGTTCATTTTTATTTAATGATTTATCAATAGTTAAAACCCATTCTTCAAAAGAGGATATATCCATATTGGATACTTCATGAATTCCTTTACCGGCAACTTTAAAATGAGATGCCTCTACATTTAACCTACTTCCTCCACATCTTTTACAATCATGTTCGGACATGTACTTTGATGCCCATTTCTCAATTGATTTTACATAGGAATTCTTAGATTGTTCTTGGATAAAATTAACAATACCATCAAAATTTAACTTATAGGTTTTCGAGATTCCTGCTGTTTTTAATTTTACTTTTAAAGTATCAGTTTCTCCATACATTATAGCCTCAACTGCTTTTTCAGGAATATCTGAAAAAGGAGTAGAAAGTGTAAAGTCATATTTTTTACCAATTATCTCAATTTGAGAAATTATCCAATCAGATTTTCGATTTGCAATTGGTGCTATTGCCCCCATATTTATACTCAATTCATGATTTGGAACAATCTTTTCCTCATCAACAATTTTATATTTACCCAACCCATTACAAAACTTACACGCCCCTTTTGGTGAATTGAAAGAAAAAGAATTAGGCTCTGGGTTTTTATAAGCAATTCCTGTTTCAGGACACATAAGCGAACGACTAAAATATCTTGCATCTGTTTTACCCTTTTCAATAACCATCATCACTCCACCCCCATCTTTCATAGCAAGTTTTAAAGAAGAAAGCAAGCGTTTTGCATTTTTATCAGTAACTTTTAATCGATCAATGACTACTTCAATATCGTGTGTTTTATATCTATCCAGTTTCAATGATGGAGTAATTTCAATTATCTCTCCATCAACCCTAACTTTGATAAATCCTTTTTTAGCTAAAGAATGAAAAAGTTCAGCATAATGACCTTTACGAGAACGAACAATTGGGGCAAGTAAATTTATCGCTTTATACTTGAAATCATTTTGCAATAGCTTCAATATTTGATCATCTGTAAAACGAACCATTTTCTTTCCTGATTTATGAGAATATGCCACTCCAACCCTTGCATAAAGCAATCTTAAATAATCATAAATCTCTGTAATTGTTCCAACTGTTGATCTTGGATTTTTAGAAGTAGTTTTTTGCTCAATTGCAACAACAGGACTCAGCCCTGTAATTTTATCAACCTCTGGACGCTCCATGTTTCCTAAAAACTGACGCGCATATGCATTGAAAGTTTCAAGGTATCTTCGTTGCCCTTCAGCATGTATAGTATCAAATGCTAAAGATGATTTTCCACTACCACTTTTACCCGTAAAAACTACTAATTCATTTCTGGGTATATCAATATTGATATTTTTAAGATTATGAACTCGAGCTCCATATATCTTTATAAAATCTTTCTGGCTTGACATCTTATTTTACTGAATCTGTATTTACTGCAAAATCCTCAAAAACCATTAAATCAGTATCTGTAGGTATTTTTAAAATATATTTTTTTCTTGATTTATCAGGAAGTGAAGTTGACCTCAACCAAGGATTAAACTGCTTTAATAATTTATAATTTATTCCATTTTTTTTTGCAAAATCAGCTAAATCAACAATAGTTGAATCTACCTCAACTGTTGTATAGTTTGGCATAGTATACATATCCTTTTTTCTGAACATAAAACCATATTTTCTAGGATTTTCCATTATTTCCTTTACAGCTATAATTCTAAAAACATAACGAGCTGTTTCAGAATTCAAAAATAAATTATAGTAATTATTACTTCCTTGTTTCTCTATTTTTCTTCTCGCCCCATTTTTACCCATATTATAAGAGGCAGCCGCCATTGTCCAATTACCGAACTTATCATAAGCATCTTGTAAATATTCACAAGCCACAACAGTTGATTTTTCTAAATTATATCGTTCATCTATTGAGACATTAACTTCCAGGCCATGCTCACGAGCTGTACCTTTTAAAATTTGCCAAAACCCTGAAGCTCCAGCAGGAGAACGCACATTATCCAAACCACTTTCAATTACAGCAAGATATTTAAAATCATCAGGGATATTATACTTTTTTAAGATGGGCTCAATAATTGGAAAGTATTTATTTGCTTTTTTAAAATACAACATTGTATTGGATTGCCAATAAGTATTCTTCAACAACTCCTTATCAATTCGCTCCCAAATTTCAGAAGAATAAATAGGAATTTCTTCATCTGCAAAACTCAACTCCTCTGGCTGAACAATTGCAAAAATTCCATATTTCATATTAAAATGTTGCTGATGGAGTTCATCCTCAGTTTTTAAGTCAGCTGAATAAATAAAAAGCTGAGAAGCAGCTAATATAAACACTGAAATACCTAAAAAGTAAATATGTTTCTTCCTCATATTAAAATTTACTCTCAAAATTCTTAAAACTTCCAGCAACTAAATCTTTATCAGAAACAAGTGGGTATTCTACTCCCCAATCAATTGCAATATCAGCATCATTCCAAATCAATGCTCCTTCTGAAGCCTTATTGTATACTCCCGTACATTTGTACATAAAGATAGTATCATCTTCTAGAGTAACAAAACCATGAGCAAATCCAGTAGGAATCCAAAAAATAGTTTTATTTTCTTCTGAAAGTTCAACAGTAAAATGCTTACCATAAGTTGGAGAATCTTTACGAATATCTACAGCCACATCAAGAACTGAACCTTTAATCACTCTTACTAATTTGCCTTGTGCAAATGGTGGATTTTGAAAATGCAAACCTCTTAACACTCCCTTTTGAGATAAAGACTGATTATCTTGCACAAAATCTAAATCTAAATCAATATTTTTAAAGGACTCTTTACTCCAACTTTCAAAAAAATGACCTCTATCATCTTCAAAAACTCTTGGCTTTATAACTAGTAATCCTTCAATAGGAGTTTTTATTATTTCCATTATTTATTTTTTAGTTTTCCAAAAGCCAAATATAAAAAAATTGCTTACTATTTTTTCAATTTAATAAACAATAATTGTAGTTTTGCCAACAAAATTTTATATCATGAAAAAAATCAATTTATTAATCGTAAGCATTGCACTAATCTTTAGTTCATGTACTGATACTGCATCTTACAAAACACCAGAAACAGAGATGGAAAAAGTAAGTTACTCACTAGGAGTGAATATGGCATCAAGCGTTAAACAGCAAGGAATGGAAACAATTGAGGCAAAAGCAGTGGCAAAAGCATTTGCTGATGTATTTGAAGGGAATGATTTAGACATTTCAGAAGAAGAAAGTATGACAATTTTACAAGACTTCTTTGGGAAAATGCAAGCTGAGAAAAGTGCAAAAGCAAATGAAGCTGGAAATGCTTATTTAGCAGAAAATGGAGATAAAAAAGGAGTAATTACAACTGAAAGCGGATTACAGTATGAAGTTATTACTTCAGGAGATGGAGCAAAACCAACTACTGCTGATCAAGTAACAGTACATTACCATGGAATGTTAACTGATGGAACTGTGTTTGACAGTTCAGTAGATAGAGGGCAGCCAGCTACATTTGGGGTAACTCAAGTTATTAAAGGTTGGACAGAAGCATTACAATTAATGTGTGTTGGAGATAAATGGAAACTAACTATCCCTTCTGGATTAGCTTATGGAGACCAAGGTGCTGGAGGAATGATTGGACCTGGAGCAACTTTAGTATTTGAAGTAGAATTGATAGGAATTAACTAATCCCTTTACAGGTATATGAAAGAAAAGCCGAGCAAATGCTCGGCTTTTTTATTAAAAAAGAGATATTATTTATCTACTTTTCCATCTTTTTAATTGCGGAATACTGCAAGTATAAAACCATCTTTTAACTTTTCCCACTCCTTGCTCTTTCAGCACTCCTTTAACAAGAATTTGCATTTCTTTTGCTGTAGTGATTTTTGGTTGAGTAAATGTACCATCTACATAACACATTTTACAATAATCATTACTTTCACTTCCATCCTTTTCAGTTCCTTTATTAAATAGCTCATGCATTTTAGGAAGCATACAACTCTGACAAAATTTATCAAATCTCATATAATGCTCTTTTTTGTTAATCTAATTTTCTAGTCCAAGTAGAAGATCTACCAATAAATGAAAATCCAATATACCCTCTTAAGTCAAGTGTATTTTCATCAGCAAGCGTAATCATTCCGCTATAATCTTTTCCTTTCTTAGGATCGTACAAGTTTCCATCATCCCAAATATTACCTTCAATATGAGTAAAGTTATTCATCATAACCATTCCAAGTCTTGCTCTATTTCTTAATTTTTTATCTGGATTTAAAGGATCTGTTTTAGGGTTTCCATTATCATCATTTGGAAATTCCATCCATGTAATTTTACCTGAAATTGTGGAGCCATCTTCATAAAGAGTAATAACAGCATCTTTTTCGGCATTATACCATTCTCCCACTACATCTGCATTTGTTTGTGCAAAAGCAAAAACTGAACTCACAGCTAATGCGATTAATAAAATTGTCTTTTTCATAATATTTATTTTTTGTTAAAAATAGTAAAATTTATTTTATCCTGAGAGGTTTGTGAGCATTCTCATCTTTTGACAACATTTTACTCAACTGTACAACACTTACATGATCAACAACATACTCTTCTAATCCCAAATTTAACTTTATATCTACAACATTAAAAATATCTTTATTTTCATCTGTTATTTTCGGATGAAAAACTTCAAAATCTTCAAAACTAAGGCATTTTACAACTTTTACAACTGTTAATGAATACAGGCTATCATCCTCAAAGTAATTTAAATAATAAAAATTTCCTCTTTTTTTTACAATCAAGTTTTTGCCTAAGGTATCCTCCCCAATAGCATTTAAAGTTACAACTATAGTGTCAGTAAAAGTATAAGTTCCTTGCAGATTTTCTGGAATTTCAGTCAAAGCTTTTACTCCTTCAGGTTGTGGCTTTACAAATGAAACATTTGTGCAAGATGCTAAAGTTAAAACTACAGCAATGAAAGAAATTAATTTTCTCATAATTAAATTGTATTGATTAATATTGGTAAAACTAAACAACACAACACAAAGTATTATGCTAAGCATAATACTTTGTCATTCACTAAATAATAAGCTATTTTTTACGGAAATAAATTTGGATAGGAACTCCTGAAAAATCAAAATGTTCACGCAATTGATTCTCAATATAACGCATATATGGCTCTTTAATATATTGAGGCAAATTAGCGAAAAATACAAAAGTTGGTGTTTCAGTTGGTAATTGCATACAATACTTAATTTGTATGTATTTACCTTTTGTTGCTGGTGGCGGATGATGACCAATAAGAGGTAACATCACTTCATTAAGTACAGAAGTTGCAATTTTTTGGGTTCTATTTTTATGTACCTGAATTGCAGTTTCCAATCCTTTAAGTAATCTTTGTTTCTCTAATGCAGATACAAATACAATAGGAACATCAGTAAAAGGAGCAATTTTCTTTTTAATCTGCTCTTCCGCTTTTTTAGCAGTCTCAGTTGATTTATCAAGTAAATCCCACTTATTTACTAGAATAACAATTCCTTTTTTATTCCTATCAGCAATATGAAATATCCTTTGATCTTGTGCTTCAAATCCTCTTTCAGCATCAATTACATGTATGCAAATATCAGAATGTTCAATAGCTCGAACCGAACGCATTACAGAATAAAACTCTAAATCCTCATGTACATTTTTCTTCTTTCTAAGTCCTGCAGTATCTACTAAAGTAAAGTCAAATCCGAATTTATTATAGTTTGTATTTAAAGAATCACGAGTTGTACCCGCAATATCAGTAACAATATTTTGCTCTTTTCCAATCAAAGCATTTATAATTGAAGATTTTCCAACATTTGGTCTTCCAATTACTGCAAATTTTGGCAATTCCGAATCATCAAATTCTAAATCATCATCAAAATTCTTAACCAATTCATCAAGTACCTCACCAGTGCCACTCCCACTTATTGATGAAACGGGAATATAATCGCCTAAACCTAAATTATAGAACTCAACTGCTTCTTCTAAGAGTTGAGTATTATCAACTTTATTTACAGCAAGAACCACTTTTTTATTTGTTTTTCTGAGTAGTTTAACTACTGCCTGATCCAAGTCAGTAATTCCAGATTTTGCATCAACAATAAACAAAATCACATTTGCCTCATCAATAGCTAATTCAACTTGTTTTCTGATCTCTGCCTCAAAAATATCATCACTCCCTTGAACATAACCACCAGTATCAATCACTGAAAATTCTCGCCCACTCCAGTCTGCTTTACCGTAATGTCTATCACGAGTCACTCCACTTGTTTGATCTGTAATTGCTTGTCTACTCTCAGTGAAACGATTAAACATTGTTGATTTCCCAACATTTGGCCTCCCTACTATTGCTACAATATTACTCATTATTCGTATCCGAATTTTTTTAACTGCTGATTATCATTTCTCCAGTTCTTTTTTACTTTTACTGGAGTTGCTAGAAATACTTTCTTATCAAGCATCCTCTCTATATCTCTTCTTGCTTCTGTCCCTATCCTTTTTAATCCCATTCCTTTATGCCCTATAATAATACCTTTTTGGCTTTCACGCATTACATAAATAATAGCTCTAATTTTGATAATATCTTCTTCCTCAAAAAACTCTTCCACTTCAATTTGTACAGAATAAGGAATTTCTTTTTTATAATGTTTTAATATTTTTTCACGTATAATCTCTTCAATAAAAAAGCGTTCAGACTTATCAGTAATTGCATCCTTATCATAATATGGAGGAGAAACTGGCAACATTTCAACTAATTTTTCCTTAATCACATCAAGATTAAAGTTATTCAAAGCAGATATTGGTAAAAGCTCAGCATTTGGCAACTCAGCTCCCCACCTTTGCATTTCCTGTTCAACAAAATCCTGCTTAGCCAAGTCAATTTTATTCAAAAGCATTAAAACTGGAACTGAGGTTTTCTTTAATCTTTCAAAAAGCTTTTGATCCTTCAAACCTTTTTCACCAACTTCAATCATATAAACAAGTACATCAGCATCTTGAAAGGCTGAATACACAAAATTCATCATGTTTTCTTGCAACTTATAAGCAGGATCAATCACTCCTGGGGTATCGGAAAATACAATCTGATATTCTTTTTTGTTTAAAATCCCCAAAATCCTGTGGCGAGTTGTCTGTGCCTTTTGCGTAATAATAGAGAGTTTTTGCCCTATTAAAGCGTTCATTAAGGTAGATTTACCTACATTAGGATTGCCAATTATATTTACATATCCTGCTTTGTGTTCCATTTTGCAAATAAACGAAAAAAGGGCTAACCAATTGGCTAGCCCTTCATTATAATTTTAGTGTTTTTATTTGCCCAAATTGAATCCAACCATTACAGAAATTCTAGCTCCAGTTGGGTGAGTTACAGAGTATTTTGGAGAAGTTTCTACCTCAAGACTTCCCATATAATCTCCGTTCTCATCATATTCAGCAATATATTCATATTCTGCATCATAATCATAAGTTTTATTCATACTAGGCACATAAGCAATATTTACTGGAACATTCAATTTTCCAAACTTTAATGTTTTACCAATCCCAATTACCATTGCAATGCCCCCTAAAGATAAATTTGGACCTGCCGCCAATTCAAAACCACTTGCAGTTCTTAAACCAACCATAGATGAAACTGATGGTAAAAAAAATCCTTTTTCCATACCACCTACTAAGGCAATCCACTCAACTAATCCTACTACATCTCCACCATCTAAAAAACGACTTTCCCATTGCCATCCATATTGAGACATAATAGCTCCATATTTTCCTGTTGACCCAGACCATTCACCTCTAATAGAAGGTTCACCATCATCTGGAAAAAAGGGAACATCTTTTCTTAAAAGGCTAGCCAAAGAACCTGCTTGAACCATAGTAATACCAACTCTTGGCCCTGCTAATTTATCTACTTGAGCATCTACAGATAAAATAGAAACACATAATAAAACTATTGTAATAATTTTTTTCATTTTTTTTATTTTCTAATATGCAAAACTAAAATCTTCAGCTGTAAATATAATAATCCCAATTAAAAAAGGCAAAAGTAAGCCTGCAAGCCATCCCCACGCTAGTGAACCTCTAAAATTCTTCTTATTTATAAATAACAGCAATAATGGCAACCCAAAAAGAAACATCATCCAAAAAGTAAGAATTCCTATCATAAAAGCAACTGTATCTAGTTTAAATTTATCTGGATCTGCTTCTGTTAATAGCATTTGTGATTCAACAGGAAAAGCTGCAAAAGCAGCTAATCCTATAAAACTTAATAACGATAATACTCCAATCTTTTTCATAATGCTAAAATAGTTTATTTATTCAAGTTAAAACCAACCATAAGTGAAATTCTAGCGCCAGAATTATAAGAATATTCAGTGTAAGATTGATCAACCTCATTATACCAACTACTTTGAACCTCCTTACCTGGCATAAACACTAAATTTACTGGCAAGTTTAAACTTCCTGATTTGAAATTCTTGCCAATAGCAAAAACCATTCCAACTCCTGATAAAGACAAACTTGGACCAACTCCAAACTCTAATCCACTTGATGTTCTAGCACCAATAACTGATGTTAAAGATGGGAGAAATTTTCCTTGCTCCATTCCAGCAACTAAAGCAACCCACTCAACTATTCCCACTACATCTCCTCCTCCATCAGCAAAACGACTTTCCCATTGCCAACCATATTGTGTCGTAAAAGCATCTCCTGTTTCACCAAGTGGTTGCTTTTCCTCATCAACGTAACTAAAGCCCTTATGCAGAAAGTCTGCTGTAGAACCTGAAGAAATAAAAGTCATTCCAACTCTTGGACCTGCTAGTTGTTGAATTTGTGCGCTAGCTGTAAGCAATACAAGTCCTAATGTTAATGTTAATAATACTTTTTTCATAATTTTTATTTTTAATGATTAATTATGAGCAAAAATAAAACAGTCAAAATTAAATACTATGCTAAGCATAGCATCTAGCTACTTACAAGATGTACACACCTACTTAATAGCCTCTAATTGCACAGCAGCCTTTTCCCACTCAGCTTCCAATTTTTGTAGTTTTTGCTGATTTTTCTCGTATTCTGCAAAAAAACCATCTTTTTGTGATAATTCTTTAAATTTTTCAGGAATAGCCAAATCAGCATCTATTTGCATTTGGAGTTTATCTAAATTTTCAATCTCCTGTTCCAACTTGCTCACCCTATTTTGCAATTTCTTTATTTTTTTCTTACGAGCTTTCTGGTTAGCATAAGACAATTGAACACCTGACTTATCTTGCTTTGTATTCTTTTGCTCTTTTTGTGAACTTTCTAATTGTTTAAAATTCTCTAAATCCTTTTCATCCAAAAAAGTATCTATATCACCAATATATTCTTTAATATTTTGACTTTTGAATTCATATACTTTTTCAGTAAGCCCCTGCAAAAACTCTCTATCATGCGAAACAACAATTAAACTTCCATCATATTTTGCTAATGCTTTTTTCAACAGTTCCTTTGATGTAATGTCCAAATGGTTTGTTGGTTCATCCATTATCAAAAGATTATAGGGCTCTAATAGTAATTTACAAAGTGCAACTCTAGCTCGCTCCCCCCCTGAGAGAACTTTAACTTTCTTTTTTACCTCATCATTACTGAATAAGAAAGAGCCTAAAATTGACCGTACTCTTGCTGAAGTATCCTCGGTTGCTGCCTGTTCAATTGTTTCAAGTACTGTTAGATTCTCATCCAAAAATTCAGCTTGATTTTGAGCATAATAACCCATTTTAACTTGATGACCAAGCTCAATATCTCCATCAAATTCAATCTCATTAACTATCATCTTTGCTAAAGTAGATTTACCCTCACCATTTTTCCCAACAAAAGCAATTTTATCACCCTTTACTATCTCTAAATTAACTTTATCAAGAACTTTTAAATCATTAAAACTCTTTGAGGCTTCATCAATTTTTAAACTTATTTTACCTGAATGAGGAGCAGGTGGAAAACGAAACTGCATACGAGCTACATCTTCTTGCTCTATCTGAATAATTTCTAACCTTTCTAGTTTTTTTATTAAAGTTTGAGCGAAAGCTGCTTTATTCTTTTTTGCTCTAAATTTATTAATCAGAACTTTTGTTTCTTCAATAAATTTATCTTGGTTTTTCTTTGCCTGAATTTGCTTTAAAACTCTGTCTTCTCGCAAAGTTAAATACTTAGTGAAAGATGCTTTATAATCATTAATTGATGAGAACGCAACCTCAATAGTTCTATTTGTGGAAGCATCTAAAAACAACCTGTCATGAGAAACTAAAACCACTGCTCCACTATAGTTTTTCAACCACCTTTCCAACCACATTATTGACTCAATATCCAAGTGATTAGTAGGTTCATCCAACAATAATAAATCAGGTTTCATTAAAAGAATTTTGGCTAATTCTATCCTCATTCTCCAACCACCACTAAATTCAGTAGTTTGTCTTTCAAAATCATACTGAGTAAAACCTAATCCTGATAAAACCTGGTTGATTTCTGCAGCGGTATCATTTCCTCCGGCCATTCTAAATCTTTCTTCCAACTCATTAAATTCATTGATAATATCTAAATAAGCCTCACTTTCATAATCTGTACGCTCAGTCAATTTTTTATTTGCATCATTCATTCTGGTTTCAACATCATTCAAAAATTCAAAAGCAGTTTGAGCCTCTTCAAGAACAGTTCTTCCATCCTCAAATTCTAAATCCTGCCTTAAGAATCCAACAATTAAACCATTTGGCACAGACACATTACCCCTATTAGGAGTTAAGTCTTTAGCCAACACCTTTAATAAGGTAGATTTTCCTGCCCCATTCTTGCCTGTTAATCCAATTTTATCTCCTTTATTTACCATAAAAGAAATGTCTTTAAAGATGTCCTGCCCTCCAAAATACAGAGATAAATTATTTACTGAAACCATGGCGCAAAAGTAAACTTTTTACACACTAAAAATAATTTTATAAGAATGATTGCAGAATTAATTTATTGCAGTACATTTGCAATCCTAAATCGCGGGGTGGAGCAGTTGGTAGCTCGTTGGGCTCATAACCCAAAGGTCGCAGGTTCGAGTCCTGTCCCCGCTACTAAAACAATAAAACGGTTATACTTTTATAAAGTGTAGCCGTTTTTTAATTTATATATTTAAAGACTTAATTATTTAAATTCCCCATTTAATATATCTAAAATTAAATTTTTTCTAAAATCTGTATATTCATTTTTAGAGATCGTAATAGTGATTAAATAAATCGCTCTTAATTCCAAAATTAATAAATTTATTTTGCAGCTCTCCATCATCATTTTTAAAATCTCTTAAAGTAATTCCTAGATTAATTTTGAGATTAGTTTTTGGATTAACAATATAAGAAATATTAAAAATTTTAACATTAACAGTTGTTAAATTTCCTTGATACATGTTAATTCCAAAGTCAGCTGGTCGATCATTATAACTAAGATATACATTACTGCCATAAGAAAAAGGTTCGCCTTTTATATCTCCACCATATTTTGAGAAAATTATTTTTCCATCAATTATAAAATTTTTCCAATTATAGTTTAAAAGGAATAGTAATTCAGTAAAGTTAGAACCTAAAGGATGTGCTAACGGTTGGTTATAATGTGCATAATTTTGCTGGGTATTAAAATGCGAATACGTATATGGCCTAGCCAGATTATACTCAGATTGTAGAGTTAAATTATCTACACTAAATGCATTAAATATTTTATAGCCTAATTGATATCCATATTTATTCGCCCAATAACCATTATTAGATTTTATCTGCTCTAAAGTGAACTCATCTAGCAATAACTGACCATATAAATAAGATGAAAAAGGTAATTTGTATTTTAGATTTACACCTACTAAAACGTTACCAGAAGACCCTACAGAAAACTCTACGGGTCTAAGCATTACTATTGGATTCAAATAATTAACATCAAAACCACTACTTCCTGGCGCATGATCCATACGCCAAACAACAGCCTCAAACAAACTTAAACTCAATCTCTTT
>CAJQLK010000036.1 GCA_905479165.1 uncultured Flavobacteriales bacterium
TCTGAATCAAAAATTGGAGTTCCTAAAAAATCTCCAAATCCACTCAATAAAATTGTTAATAGTTCCATTTACGCTTATTTTTAATTTATTTATAAATAATACTTTTTCTTTAAATCTGTTTTTCTTCAACTCAGGATTTAAGGCCAAAGTTGTTAGGCAATACTTACTAATACGAATGGGCAAGATATGCATTTCTTTTGCAATACGCATAAAGTCAGAGGAGCGACTCATGCGTTCTTGCTTTACCTCAGCAATAACAATATGCTTCATATCCCCCTTTTCATTTGAATTTTCAAAAGTAAGATTAACATCAATAGTCAGTCGTTCTTTTTGGGTTTTATGCACAAAAGTAATTCTGCTAAAATTAATCCATTGTTTGGCATTTACCTCCATAGGTCTCCCAATAATTTTTTCAATATAGTTTTGCTGTTTTTCTGAAAGCTCATTGCTAATAGCATTCACCTTCATTCTTTTTTTGATGGTTTTACCTTTGTTATTCTTTCTTTTTATTTCTAAAAAAGTAAGTTTACTACCAACATATTCTCTAAAACGAATCTTGTTTCGGTTTACCCTTCCGTTATGATGATCCAAATAAAACTTTCTATTATCAGTATCATAGTAAAGGGATTTGTAATCGTGAATAAGTTCACCATCAATTGCTAAAACTCTATAGAAAGGTAATAATTTTTGCAAAAGCAAAGGCATTTTATTCGCCTTAAAAGCAAACTTAGTGTCAGTACGACTCATCAATTTCACATCATCCATTTCATCCAATGAGATGGGTAAAAAATCAGCAACTATTTGTGGTAAATTACTCACTTATTGATTCTTCTCAATTACAAAATCAGCAACTGTATTTGTAGAGTTGTTTGAACTAATTGTAACATGCTTAAAAATAGGATAATCATGCTTTATCATACTTCCATCTGTACTATCAGCATAAGTATACAAAGTATAATCTCCTTTCCTTAAATACTCAAAATGATACTTTCCATTATAATCCGTTTCAAACTTATCATCATACACTTCTGATTTGTCATCCCCATAAATTATGAATACATCTTTGCCTGCATCCAATAGAAAGTAGGTAGTATCTATTAAACCAGTAGTAGGGTTTTGAAATGTGAAAATCTTATATACCTGCCCTTCAATTACTGAAGTCCCTCCTTCACCTGCTGGTTTTTCGCAAGCGGTAAATCCTAATGCTATTGCACAAATAATTAAAAAATTCCTCATGATTATTGTTTTATAATTTTAACTACAGAATCTCCTGATTTTACAAAGTAAATACCATTTTCCCAATTACTAATATTTACAGACGCTACTTCTTTTTTAGTAAATACTTTTTGCCCTATCATATTGAAAACACTTACCCCTTCAGTAGCTCCCAATATATAAATTCTACTATTAGATGGATTTGGGTACACACGCAAATTATTTCCTACACTCAATTGATTAATCGCAGAAATTAATAGATTGTTATCATCATAAGTATGAGTTTGATATTGCATGACACCACTACCATTTGGAACTCTTGCATATCCTTTATCAGTAATCATATTTACAAAATGAACAGCATCAACAACTGTTCCTGTTGGGTCAGTTAAATATACTTCCTCTTGGTCAGCTGACAAACGATAAGTAGTATGCAATCCACTTTGTGTTCCTCCAGCAGTATCGCACCAAACAATTAAATAATCATTTGCAGGAATACTTACATTAGGAAATGTCCATTTTGTTAAATCATTTTCATTATCAGATAAATAATATCCATTCAAATTTAAACTAAAACTATTACCATTATAAAGTTCAACCCAATCATCATATTCTCCATTCTGATCAGCAACTGCAGTAACATTTCCTGCCATAATTTCATTAATAACCAAACCACTTACAACAGGCAATTGATGAAATTCTTTTTCGGCTCTTTCAGGAGAAAAAGCACCTGCATCAGAGTTCTCTGCATAAAAATAATACTGTACATCACGCGCATCAACATTAATAGTCGCACCAAAAACACCATCTCCTGCACTTCCATCACCATGCTGACCGTCATCAAACATTTGGAGCTTTTCAAATTCAGTAGAGAACTTAAACCTATAACCTAAATACGCATAATTGGAGTTGGAAATTTCAGCAGTTATGTTAATTGTAGAGTGAGGTAAAACATTTGTTGGATTTGACGAAATATTACTAACTGTAGGTGGTGTTGCAGTAAACTCATTTAAGCCCTGCAAATGAGTAATTCTTGCATTCATCAGCTCAGTAATTCCTGTTATAGGTATAGGACCAGATCCAACAGATGAATTTATATTTGATATGAACTCAGTGTAAGAATAAAAGGTATTTGGGTCCGTATTTATATCCGTATCAATTATTTGTTGTAAAGCTGAAGCTCTTGTACTGTAATTATTATTTACAAACTGTTCATTCAAGATAGTACGCATATGCGCCACATACATTTTTTTGTATCTATCAGAAGAAAAAACTTGAGTCGTTAATTTATTACTTGCATCAGTACTGTTATGGAAAATATCCAGTTCTTGCAAATCAGCAATAAGTACTGGAGTAGGCAAACCATTCGTAAAAGTTCCAAAAGCCATATTCATGTCCCACAACAAAGGAGAAAATCTACCATTGTTGTCCTTAAACAAATAAAAATTATGAGGAATAGAGTTAATAGGACCATCTAGAGAAACTGTCAGATTTTCAAAAGCCATCATCCAAAGAGTTCGGTCAATATCCATTACATTTTCTAACTCAGTAAAGTGATTATTTAATGTATCCAAGAAATTACCTAAAGTAGTCCAATCATTTGTAGACTCCATTTCATAAGCTCTTTGATAGCAATTTGTATCAGGATAATGTTCCAAAATTCCTAATTGGCCCATACAACCTGGAACAGAAGTTCCTGTATTTTCTACTTTAAAGAAAGGACCTTTACGCTCATAAAAATTCTCATTCGTAAAATCATCATCAATTGTTTGCACACAAGTATACAAACCAATTAAAGTGCCGTTGACAGTAACTTTTGCATAAGTTGCTTTTGGTGAAGGCATATACTCCCTTGCCATTTCATAACTCAACACTTCACGAACAAAAGAAGGATCTCTAAATCCGTTAGATAATTTTAACACATTATAACCATCAATTGACTGTCCGTTATTGATATAATCCAACTTTATGTTCATTGGATTTTTAGTGTTATTTACATTATATGAACTATTCCCTTTGTACTTTATTCCTACATTCTGATCTGCTATTCCATCTATCAAAATAGAATCCGCAATTAATCGCTCGCCTAAACCATTAGCATAATAAATATCCAAGGAATCATCCCAGTTTATTTGACTAAAGAAGATCTCAATATTACGAATACCAACATCAAAAACATCCTGTGAAAATGAAGAAAAAGAAACGCCAATTAAGGCAACAATAGAGAGTGCTTTACGCATATTTTTTTTTTGTAAAGTTAAAAAATATAAATACTTAAGAAAGAAAACTAAACCCAATCTTAGGTGCTTAAAATAACAGGATTAATTAACCATAATTTTTTTAGTTAAAATAGCATCAAATGAAAGGGCATTAACATAGTATAACCCTCTAGAAAAAGGAGACACATCAATACTATAATGCAGCTGATTACTATTATTTTCATATACCAAAGCACCTAAATTATTATAAATTTTAAGCTGTTGAATTTTTTGATTTTCATTTGTTATATAAATCTTGTCATTACTAGGATTAGGAAATAAATCAAACCCATTATTTTTAATTGCACTAACAGCACTAGGAATAGCTGATATTTTAGAAACTCCTGTACTTGTAGCTACCCAAATATTATCTTTAGAATCAATGGCCAATCCTTTAACATTAGGCCCTACTAATCCATCAGAAACATCAAAATCAATCCATTGATTACCATCCCACATTGCTACCCCTCCAACAGCTAAATAGCCAACATAAATGGCTGTCCAAATTCTTCCGTGCGAATCCATTGCAATATCTACCACAGGATTTAAAGTGTCTGGAGGAGGCATTATATACATCCTGGTATGCTGAGTGAAAGATGTATTAGTTGCATCCAAAACAGACATTCCACTTGAAGTACCAACCCATTTATTATCTTGATCATCTGTTAATAAGGCAGTAACAAACTGTGAAAGTAAACCATTAGAAGTGTCATAAGGTGTGAAAGTAGTTCCATCAAAATGGGTAATTCCACCTAAAGGAGAGGCAAACCAGTTGTCTCCATTTGAATCAAAAGCAGTAGCGTTTACTCCACTCCAATGCAAATCAGGTGAAGAATAAGAAGTCCAAGTTACGCCATCAAAATGAGAAACACCTTGACTAGTTCCTACCCATATACCTCCATTGGCATCTTCATCAATACTTTTAACTTGGTTACTAGCAAGTCCATTTGAAGTTGTATATGGTAGCCACATAAATCCATTTACTCCTGACACTAATTGATTGGCACCATAGTCTGTACCAATCCATATTTCACCATTAGCCATTGCAGTAATAACCTTGATGTTATCCGAAAGCATTCCAGGATAATTTGCTACATCATAAACTGCTAATGAAGAACCATCAAACATTTGCACACCAATAGATGTCCCAAGCCAAACATTATCATTTACATCTGTAGCTATACATTCAACAAAATCACTAATCAACCCATCAGTAGTTATATAATTTGTAATTGTTTGAGCGCTTAATTGCAATGCAAATACACTCATTATTATTAGAAATATTTTCTTCATTTTATTGTATTTTAATGACTTTTATAGTTTGATTTTTACCCTTCAAATGTATGAAGTAAATTCCTGAATTCCAACTTGAGGTTAAAATGCGATTTATATTTTCAGCAGTACAGATAAGCTGACCAAGTATGTCCCTCACCTCAACACTTTCCAAACTATTCCATTTTATGATATCAGAAAATGGGTTTGGGTATACTTTTATAAGTTCTTGTTTTTCAATAATTGCATTTACAAAATCATTATTCGCATTAAAAGTTGGCGCTTGCATTACAAAAGGACCACTACCATTAGGAAAGCGTGCAAAGGCAACATCATCAGCTTGTGGCAAGTAAGTTATAGAATCAATAAGCACACTGTCAGTATTTGTTAAAATTAATTGCTCTCCTAAATTTGATAACTTAAAATTGGCGTGCATATCACCCTGCCCTCCATCTTCATCTGCCCAAATAATTGCATAGCCATTAGCAGGAATAGTTTGATTTGGCAGTTCCCATTTTTGCAATAAACCAATTGTATCGGTTAAAAATAAACCAGCTGTGGAAACATGCGAACTTGTTGTATTATATAGCTCTATCCAATCTTCAAACTTGCCACTTGCGTCAGTAACTGTACTTACATTATTAGGCATTAATTCATTAATCACTACATCCCCAGCTTGTAATTGAGATTGGATATTGTAAAACTCATAAGCTGCCCTAACAGGAGAAAATACTCCAGCAGAATCATTGTCGGCATATAAATAATAATCAATTATATTAGCTGAATTAGCAATTATAGCACCAAAAACACCATCATTTGCCAAGCCGTCATTATGATTGCCATCATCAAACATAGTAGTAGTTTTAAACGCCATATTATCTCCAAAACGATATCCCAAAATAGCTTCAGTAGCATCTGCAATATCAGCAGTAATCCAAATATCATCACCCACAACAAAATTTTGAGGACTAGTTGATATATTCGTTATAGTTGGTTCACCATTAAAGCCTGTGTAGTTACTCAAATAAGTAGCCCTAGCGTCCATCAATTGAGTAATCCCAGGGCAATCGGAAGTAACCAAAGTAACTGGATTATTCAAATTAGTGGTAAAATCAGCATAAGTATAAAACTTGTTGGTATCATTCTGAACACTAGTATCAATCAAGTTTTGAAAGTATTGCCCTCTTACCGCATAGTCTTGATTTGAGAAATTCTCATTAACAATTGTACGGATATGTGCTAAATACATTTTTCTGTTTCTCTCACTTAAAAATAAGTTCCTTAGCAATGGTCTTGGCGAAACAGAAAATTGAGTATGATGCAATAATGGATCCATATTTTGTGCTTGAGCAATATCAAAACCACTGAAATAAATAGAAGAGGCATCTGTTAAACGGAAACTTCCAAAGGACATATTCAAATCCCATAACAAAGGGTTAAACTGACCTGTTTTATCCTTATATAAGTAATAATTTTGTCCATAGCCAATATAAGAATCAAAGTTAATAAGGGTGTAATTTAAGGCATGCATCCAAAGTGTTCTATCTACATTTAATATCTTTTCTACACTATCGGAATAATTATTCAAAGTATCAATTAAATTATAAAGGGCTTCCCAACCATAATTCGATTTTAAAGCATAATAAGGCTCATAATCCAAACTATCATTTCCGTGTGCATTGCTTAGATTAGAGTTTTCTCCTCCAGGAGTTACATCTAAATTTTCAGGATTACACTTAAAAAACGGATTGTATTTATTTCCAAAATTATCATTCAAAAAACCCTTATTTACCGCCTGTACATTAGTGTATAAACCCCAAAGCGTATCGTTAACATACACATTGGCATAATTTGCTTTTGCAGATGGTAAATAATTTGCAGCAATTTCATAAGTAAGCACCTCTCTAACAAAAGAGGGGTCTTGAATAACATTAGATAGCTTTAGTTTGTCGACTCCATCATGATCTTGCCCATCAATTACATAATCCAACTTGATATTAAATGGATTTTTAACCCTATTTACAGAAACAGAACTAAAACCTTTATATCGCACACCTACACTATCATAAGGAGATCCATCAATAATTAAATCAGCTAAAATTCTTTCGTTATCACCTTGAACATATAAACTATCCAACTGATAATCCCAATTATAATCATAAAAGTAAATGCGAATTTCTCTGAGGGAATCTACATCATAAAAATTGCTTTGCGCAAATCCTATTAACTGAACAAAAACAGCAAATACAAAAAGTATAAGATGCTTTTTTAGCATATTATTTTATGTGTGCAATTCTTTCAGTTACCGACTGACCTTTATCAGTAGTAATCTTAACAAAATAAAGCCCCTCAGAAAAGAAGGATATATCTATTTTTTCATTTACTAACCCTATATGTTTATTTAGATGATTAGTGTAAACTTGTTGTCCTATAGAATTTACAATTTGAATTTCTATATCTTGTATCTCAATAGTTGCAAATCTTAGTGTAACCACACCTTTTGTAGGATTAGGAAAAATAGTTAAGGCATCAGCAATGGTATTTTCAATGGTAGAAGTTGCATCAAAACAAGAAGTTGTTATCGTGCCATTTGGATACATATATGACTCTAATGCAATAATACCAGGGTAATCACATTCATATCTAAATCCTTTTTGAGATTGTGCATTATAAGGGCCCCAAATTATTTGTCCAGTTACTGCATCTACCTCATACATTAAACCAGCTCCTCCTTGTCCTCCTGATGCATTAACATAAATATTTCCGTTTGACATTCTGTCTGATGCAGACTGACCAGATGCAGAGTAAGCGCATTCATATCTTGTAGTGTATGAAAAAGGTTCAAATGCTTGTCCAGGAGTTCTAAGATAAGTATTTGTTGCGACATCCCATGGAGTTTCAATTCCATCAATAGCTGACACGCTATTACTTACACCGCTATTATTAAAAACTTGCAAATAACCTCCGTTTGGTCTTCCGTCATCAGTGATCCATCTTGAATCATGAACAGCGTTATCAATAATTTGTGTTCCTGTCATCCCATAATTTGATGGATTTCCCCATCTATATAATATATCTCCACCCATTCCTGAATTACCTCCAGAATGTGTAGCCGCTTCTGCTGTTGTTGTACTATGATCAATAATATAGATCTCAGATGCAAAACGAGATGAAAAAACAATCTGATCTAAATCCTCATTGTAATCTACTCCATTTACATGAAACCAATCACCTCCACCAGGGCCACCTTGAGCTTGTATCATATTAATATTAATAAGCTCAGGGTAATCGGAAATATTTGAAACATAATTAGGTCCATTAGGATCTGTATCTTGACACATGTGATCCCAGATGTGCCATTCCCACACTATATTTGCTCCACCATTTCCGTCTGGTTCTAATTCAACAAAATGAGTTGGCCATTTATCTGAACTTGCATTATTAAATCCTGCTGCATTTAACTCAGTAGAAGTCTTTTTTTCATAAGCAGTAAGCAAAACATTATCTCCTACTAATGTTAAGTCATGATGACTAACATGATCATTATCTGCATAATCAAAACTCCATACAATAGATCCATCTGGAGCAATTTCTTGAACTATACCAGCTCCAGCAGCTATATTTCCATTGCTAAATACACTAGTATTTCCTTTAGTACCTCTCACTAAATTTCCGTTCTCTTTTAAAGCTACAGTATAATTGCATTCAGTATTCATATCCCATGTATGGGCTATATTCTGATTCTCATCAATTAAATAGGTTGTATTAGATCCCTGTGCATTATATAGAGCAAAACCATTAAAAGATTGTCCATTAACAAAAATTGATGATGCAAATAATATTAATATTAATATTGTATTTTTCATTTTATGTTTTGTGTTTTTTATTAAATTATTGTTTTTTATTCATATTTGGAGAGAACAGATTCTGCTCTTTAATAAAATCTTTAAACTCCATTCTTTGAGAATCAGTACATATTTCTATTAAATCATCTATATGCTCTTTATTTATCTTTTCTAATTCAATATATGAGTTAGTAAGAGGAACCAAAAGCATCGAGTCACTATTAAGAAAATATGATTGTCTCAATTTATAAATTTCTTTCCTTAAGCTTTTTAATGACTTCCTATGATCGCTAATTAAAACATCATAGTTTTCTATTTGTTTACCATCTAATGACAATCTCTCTATAATTATATTTCTAGGACCACCTTTACTTACATCATTACTTTCACTATAGTTTATAAAAAAGGAAAAAATATTAAGCAATACTAGCATAACAATAATAACAATATATAATCTTTTACTACTCATAAACCAAATAATTTATTGGGCTATCTAAATAATATTTCTTGTTAGATGAAAACTCATTATCATTATAACTTCGAAATGAAAAAAGGTTTATCGTAATCAATAAAGCAATGCAGATAACAGAAGCATATATTAATTTTATATTTGCTCTATCATTTATGCTCTCCATAATCTTATTGTAAAGCGCATCTGGAGGTGTTACCCTTTGAGTTTTATTTAATACTTCTAAACTTGTTTCCATATATATTTGACGAACTATTTTTAAATATCCTTCTCGTTTTCTAATAAATCTTTTAATTTCAATTTTGCTCTAAAAAATAATGACTCAACAGCCTTCTCAGAAATATTCATGATTTCAGCAACCTTTTTTTGAGGTTCACCTTCTATCTTTAATAGCACAATAACTGTTTTATAGTTATTGGGCAATTTATCCAAACATTTATAAATTATCTGTACACTCTCTTTATTTTCAAATTCTACTCCGGGATGATTAAAATTAACTCCCTCATTTATTCCATCCTTATTATTAAAAAATAGTAAATTACTTAAAAACTTATTCTTGAGTCTTTTCTTTGATCTTAAATAATCTAATGATTTATTAATAGTAATTCTATAAATCCATGTTTCAATTTTTGATTCATATCTAAAAAATTCTAATTTCTTAAAAACAGTTTCAAAAACATCTTGTGCAATTTCCTCAGCATCCTCTTTATTAGCAGTATAATTTAAAGCAAGATTAAAAACAAGCTCTATATATTTTTCATAGAAATTCTTAAAATCAACTTTTTCATTAAACATAGTCAATTATACGATAAAACATCATAATATATTCGATTATTGTGATATCATTTTCCTATAAATAATCCCATTATCAGTCTTAATTTGTATAAAATATATTGAATTAGAATATTCTGCTAAGTTGATAGATGTTCTGTATTCTCCAGTGTGATTTATTGAACTTTCTTTATGAATAGATTCGCCAATAGAATTAAATATTATAAGTTCTAAGTTACATTTTTGAGTATTTATAAATTGTATATTTATGACACCTTTAAACGGGTTAGGAAATAGCATAAGTTTAGTTATGCCATTATCATATACTGATACATTTACACATTCTACTTCACAGTCTGATATAGATGAATATACTCCTTGCCCATTACCTGGGTCATAACAATTACCCTGGTTATCACAATCCCAACTCGGAACAATACAACTATTCTGACAAGAAGCTAAACTACTATATTGACCAGTACCAGTACCAGGATCATAACAATTACCCTGATTATCACAATCCCAACTTGGCACTATACAACTACTCTGACAAGAAGATAAACTACTATATTGACCAGTTCCATTTCCTGGATCATAACAATTACCCTGATTATCACAATCCCAACTTGATGAATAATTAATACCCTCACATACTACTTCAACCTCTATATTATAATAGAAATAATAATATCCCGGAAAGCCTGTTAGTCCAGCACTTGAGTTAGTTATACTAATTGCAGAGGCTATATCATAAGGATAAATTGCGTTATCAGAATTTCTATACAAACCAACGTTTTGAAGCGCCCCAGCGGCAACACCTAGCTGCATATCATTACCTATTGGAACCTCAAAATTTAGAATTACTTGTTGTTGTCCAGAAATAACATTTAAAGTAGTGTCATCAATCACTACACCATTACTATTTCTTAATTCAAAGAGAATAGTACTTGAAGACTCAGCATCAATAGTGGCCGACCTAATTACACATTCCTTGGAAGCGTCAAAAACCAGATGCTGGTCATTATTAAAATAACCTCCTGATCCAAAAGTATTATCTAAAGCACCTCCAAAAGCAACTGTTGTATTTGCATTAGGATCAAAATTAATTGCTGATGGATTTGTACAGCCTAGAATTGGAGGTTGACAGCTTCCATCATCATAGCAAACAGATGGATCATAATTTATTGCAGTTATGTCAGTACAACCTGCATTATAGCAACACGAACCATCATTAAATATTGCAACTGATGAATAGTTATATGCTGTTTGATCTGTACAACCATAATCCGCATTACTACAACCATTACTTGTTAGCAGTCCAGATCGATTGTTATTAATAGATGCTATCATTCTAGTCTTTTGATCTTGAGTAAATATATTCATACATGCATCATCAGTATAGTCCATATAATTCATAAACATATCACCACTTGTTGCATTTCCGCTACAATTTGAAGTAGATGGGTAAGATGGACAACCATAATTGGAGCCTGAATGTTCAGGAGTATCATTACAAAAATCATTACCACAATTAGAATCACCCCATATATGCCTTAAGTTTAACCAATGTCCAACTTCATGAGTTGCAGTTCTTCCTAGATCATAAGGAGCTGTAGCCGTACCCATGTTACCAAAATAAGCATAATCACACACAACTCCATCAGAGCTTACTGTTCCACCAGGAAATTGAGCATATCCTAATAAACCACCTGATAAATCACAAACCCATATATTAAGATATTCCAAAGGGTTCCAAGCATCAACACCACCTGATGAAGTATATTTCACACCATTGTTAGTGCTGAAAGAAGATTGTGAGGTAGATGTTCTTGTAATACCTGTAGTTATATTTCCATTAGGATCTTCCGTAGCTAAACAAAATTCAATCTCAGTATCTGCAGCAACTGATAAAAAAGCGGATGGTGTATTAACAGCATCTGCATTCTGTCTTCTAAAATCTGCATTTAGTATGTCTATCTGGGATTGAATCTGTTGATCAGAGATATTTTCATTGTTATTATTATAAACAACGTGAACAACAACAGGTATAGTAATAATATTAACTAGATTTTTATTAGTATTATTTTTTATCCAATTCTGTAACTTAAGTTCATTATCTTGAGTATTTTTTAATAATGTTGGGTTATTTATTTTCTGTTCTTCAAAATAAATCATAGTGCCACAATTTCTTTCTTGTCCTTTTAATTGATTAACATTAAAAATTAGCAAACAAACTAATATGAAAACAACTTTTTTTATAAACAACTCAGAGAATCTACTAAAAAACATTTTTTAAATTCTTAAATTAATAATTAGACGATATTATTATATAAATCATTCGATACAGATTATTGCTTTATAAGACGTATACTAATATCTTCTATCTTTATAACATAAACTCCCGTTGAAAGATTCGATATATCTATCTTATTATCATAAGTATGTATAACTCTTTCACCTAGCATATTGTAAATTTGTTTTAATCCCTTATAATTAACATCTATTTGTTTATCAGCAGGATTTGGATATACTAATACCATATTCTTTTGAGCCTCATCAAATGATAAACTACCGTTTGAAGTAATATTAACATTATCAAGAAATAAGTTATTTTCATACTGATTTACATTCCTAAACTTAATCATAATAGCATCCTTGTTGGCATAATTATTTAAATTAATATTTTCAGAATCCCAATCATTATTGTTAGTTGGAAACCACTCAGTTCCATTAAATATTGGAGAAGTAGTTACTAAATTAGCTCCAGCCTTTTCCCATATTTTTTCCCAAGTCAATCCACAGTCAGATGAGACTAAAATAATTAAGGTGTCAGACCAATTTTGTGGAAGGCTAGGATCTGTCCATAATGAATAAGCATAATCAAAATCTAGAGTAATACTAGTTGCTCCAGTAAAATTCATCATAGGAGAGTTAAGATCGTCATATTCTCCATTTGCAGAATATATTGAGTTTTCAATAGAAATAGAACTACTGCTATTATATCCATAACTTGAATTAATAGCCCATGTTTGATCTCCATCAGGATTATCTATTGACCAATCATTTGGAAGTGATATAGCCTGAAAGCCTTCAGAAATAGTAGAATTATTTCCTGTACATCCACAAGCAGATAAGCATGCGTTATAACTACTATAGGAACCATGACCATTTCCAGGATCTACACAATTTCCTTGACTATCACAGTCCCATGAACTTGCGACAATACCGTTACAATTAACAGAAACGGTTGAGTTCTTTAAAGCAACTCTTCCTCCTTGCCAAGAAGGTGCATTTAATGTCCCTAACATTACATCTACTTGACCTTCTGAAAACATCCAAGAGTTACTTGAGTAAGACATATAGTTTTCATCCATATCTAACACATCAGTATTAAAAATGTTTGTATAAGATAAATCATTACATGTATTATTATTAGTATTTGCATTAACAGCACCAAAATAAATATCTTCAGTAGCAGGAGTGTCATCAACATCACCCCAACTATAATTACCATTTAAATCATTATCGCAGCATCCACTACTTTCACAAAAGGTATGACTTAAACCTAAATAATGACCAACTTCGTGTGTAGTTGTTCTACCATCACTAGAATTACTAGAGCTACCAACAGTACCAAAAAATCTATAATCCACAACAATTCCATCTAACCAAGATTGATTACTAGCCTGTAAACCGGGAAGATAAGCATAGCCGAGTGTTTGTCCACCACCTGAGGATCCAATTTTGCATATCCAGATATTAAGATATCTTAACGGATCCCAATTATCAATTCCACCAGTAGTTGTTTGTTTCATGTCATTAGATTGTGTGTCATAATTCCACTCCGAATTAGTAGTAGGTGTTCTGGTAATTCCTGATGTTGGGTTTCCAGATGGATCAATACTTGCTAGGCAAAATTGAATTTGTGGGTTACCTACATTATTAATAAATGTATTTCTTGGAGGATTAGGAAATTCAGGATTTGTTTGACTATAATCTTGATTTAATATTAATAATTGATCTTCTATTTGAACATCTGGTATATTTGTGTTTGAACCAACTGCATCTTGTACTCTATGAATAACATGAATCACTACTGGAATTGTAATGACAGGTTGATTTTTATTGTTTGTAAACTGATTTTTCTTATTGTAATGGTAAAGACTCTGTCTATTTAGCTCATAATCTAAATTAAATTCTAACTCATTTTTTATTAGATCAGTTGTCATGCATTTTTTACCACTTTCTTGAGATGTAGCATTAATATTTAAAAATATTAGGGTGTATAGAATTATTTTTTTCATAGATCAAATATAAGAAATTATTTTATTTTGCATAGTATATTTACAAAAAAGTTATACAATTATATAGATATTTTTAATTATTTTGATTAGAATTTATTTGTTTTGCATTATTCCAATAAACATCCATTTGTTCAAGATTCATATCATCTAATTTTAAATTCTCTTTTTCAATTAGTTTCTCCATTATCTGAAATCTTTTAATAAAACGCTTATTTGTTCTTTCTAAAGCGTCTTCCGGATTCACATTAATAAAACGAGAATAATTAGTTAAAGCAAATAACACATCACCAAATTCAGATTCAATTCTGTCGTTATCTCCTTTTGCAATTTCAACTTTCAATTCCTCTATTTCTTCCAAAACCTTTTCCCAAACTTGATTTTTATTATCCCAATCAAAACCAATACCCCTAACTTTCTCCTGTATTCTGAAAGCTTTTACAATAGCTGGTAATGATTTTGGAACTCCTTCTAAAACAGATTTTCTACCCTCTTTTAATTTTAATCTTTCCCAATTCTTCTTAACCTCTTTCTCGTCTGCTACTTTAACATCTCCATAAATATGAGGATGTCGGTGTATTAATTTTTCGCAAATATCATTTATAACATCAGCAATATCAAAGTCATTTGTTTCAGATGCAATACGAGAATAGAATACTATATGCAATAAAACATCACCTAACTCATTTTTTATCTCTTGCATATCTTTTTCCAAAATTGCATCAGAAAGCTCATACATTTCTTCAATGGTTAGATATCGCAAACTTTCCAAAGTTTGTTTTTGATCCCAAGGACATTGCTCTCTTAACTCATCCATAATAGTTAATAAACGAGCAAATGATTTTGTTTTATTTTCCATAAAATATTTTACTTCACAAACTTAATTATTCCTTTCATTTATAGTAGTTTTGCATCAAATTATTTCAAATGAGTTTTCTACCAGTTTTTTTAATTACAATCGGATTTTTAGTATTTGTATTTGCAGGTATCGGAATTAAAATTCTTCTTAAAAAAAATGGAAAATTTTCTGGCACTTGTGCAAGCCAAAGTCCATTTCTAAATACAGAAGGAGAAGCTTGTGGACTATGTGGTGCAAGCCCTGAAGAAAAATGCAAAAATGAGGATGCTTAATTAATAATTCTATTTTGCATATTTGGACTGACAAAGGTCTTCCAAGCACCATCCTTACCTGTATAAACTAGGTAGATTTCTATTTCAGAATGTGTTTTTGCAAATTGCTTACTTTGCTTTACTCCCATTACCATAAATGCAGTAGCGTAAGCATCAGCTAACATGCAGTTATCATGGATTACTGTAACACTTAACAAACGGTTTTGTGCAGGGAAACCAGTAAACGGATTAATAGTATGAGCATATTTGACTCCATTTGCTTCATAGAACTTTCTATAATTGCCAGATGTTGCCAAAGCCTTATTTTCCAAATCTAAAATAAACTGAAAACGCTCTTGCTCATCAACATCCTCAGAAGGTTTATCTACACCAACTCTCCAAATATCTCCATCTGCATTCTTACCTTTTGCTAATAACTCACCCCCTACTTCTACCAAGTAATTGCTATCGCCTTTGCTTTCTAAAAACTGAGCAATTATATCAACTGTATAGCCTTGTGCAATGGAATTAAAATCCAAACTCATCCCTTTTGGCAAAATTAAGGAATTAGCAATCAAACTGATTTTATCAAAACCAACATAAGATAAGATTTTTCGAAACTTTGCAGAATCAATCACCAAAGAATCACCCAACTTATTTTTATAAAAACCCCAAGCATTTACAAGAGGTGAAACTGAACAATCAAAATTCCCTTCACTTTCCACAAACACTTTTTGAGCTCCTAAAAACACAGCATTAAATAGCGTATCTGTTTTTATGTTCTCCCTCTTATTTAATTTTGAAATAAGCGAATAATCCTTGTAAATAGAAAGGGAACTATCTACTTCTAATAAAATACTATCAATCTGTGATTTATAATTTTCTCCGTTTTCAGAAAGGTATTGAATATGATAATAACTACCTTGTGCTTCTCCAGAATTCTTTACCAATATTCTGTTATCAGTAGATGAACACGCACATAAAGATAAGACTAATAAATAGAGGATATTTTTCATGTTGACAAAAATACAAATTGTAGTTTGATTGTCGTTTGTGGTTAAAAGAAAATAATACTACAAACTAGCAGCTAAAAAATATTAAATATCTTTTTTTATCCTCCAAAGTCATCAAATCTCACATTTTCATCAGGAATTCCCCAATCATCAGCCATTTTTAGAATCGCTTGATTCATTAGAGGTGGTCCACAGAAATACAATTCAATATCTTCAGGTTCTTCATGTTTAGTTAAATACTGATCAATTACCACTTGGTGTACAAAACCAACAAAACCATCTCCTGCAGTATCATTCATATCTTGCATTGGCTTCCAATTATCACTTTCTTGTGCATCCGAAAGTACCAAGTAAAATTTAAAATTAGAGAATTCTCTTTCCAAAGAACGGAAATGCTCAATATAGAAAAGTTCAGCTTTTGATCTTCCACCGTACCAGTAAGAAACTTTTCTTCCTGTTTTTAATGTTTTGAATAATTCATATAAATGGGATCGCATTGGAGCCATACCTGCACCACCTCCAATATACAACATCTCAGCTTCAGAATTATTAATAAAAAACTCTCCGTAAGGTCCTGAAATAGTTACCTTGTCTCCTGGCTTACGGCCAAAAATATAAGATGATGCAACACCAGGATTAATATCAGCCCAAGAATTTTTATCTCTATCCCATGGTGGAGCAGCCACCCTAACATTCAACATGATTTTTCTTCCTTCAGCAGGATAAGAAGCCATAGAATATGCTCTTACAACATCCTCATCATTCTTCATTACTAAGTTACGCATAGCAAAGTTTCCTTCTCCCCAATCCTTCTCAAACTTATTTGGCTCTCCTGGATGATCCTCAGGATGTGCTGTAATATCCATTTCAGAAAAAGGAATCTCACAATTAGGGATTTCAATTTGAATATACCCCCCTGCCTCATATGGCATATCTTCTGGGACCTCAACAATAAACTCTTTAATATAAGTAGCTACATTATAGTTAGATACTACTGTTGCCTCCCATTTTTTTACACCAAATACTTCTTCAGGAATATCAATTTCCATATTCTCTCTTACCTTAACTTGGCAACCTAAACGGAAATTACTCGCTACTTCTTTACGAGAAAAATGTGGTTCTTCAGTTGGTAAGATACTTCCACCACCACTATGAACTTGACAGGTACATTGCACACAAGTACCTCCACCTCCACAAGCTGATGGCAAGAAAATACCTTCATTACCTAAAGTAGTTAGTAGCGTATTCCCACCATCTACTACAATCTCTTTTTCTCCATTTATTTTAATAGTAATTTTGCCTGAAGGTGTTAATTGTGTTTTTACAAAAAGTAAAAGGCCTACTAAAGTAAGGGTAACCAAAAGGAAAACTATTATACTACTTAATACTGTTGTTGTGCTTAATAAAATCATTCTTTATTGTTCTTTTTGAAATTATAATTTAATACCCATGAAACTCATAAAAGCTATACCCATTAAACCTGTAATTATATATGTAATACCTAGTCCCCTTAGTGCTGGAGGGACATTTGAATATCTTATTTTTTCTCTTATGGCTGCTATACCTACTATTGCTAAAAACCAACCAACTCCAGAGCCAAGTCCAAAAACAGTTGCTTCAATGATGCTAGAATAACCACGTTCTTGCATGAATAAAGAACCTCCTAAAATAGCACAATTTACTGCAATAAGAGGTAAGAATATACCAAGAGAGCTATATAAGGCAGGAGAGAATTTCTCAATAACCATTTCAACCAATTGAACAATTGAAGCAATAACTGCAATAAACATAATATACGAAAGAAATGATAAATCAACATCTATAAAATCATTAGAAATCCAAACTAATGCTCCTTCTTTAAGAATATAATGTTCTAATAAATAATTAAATGGAATAGTAATTCCTAATACAAAAATAACAGCTGCACCCATTCCAACAGAAGTTTTAACTGTTTTAGAAATTGCTAAATATGAACACATGCCTAAAAAATAGGCAAAAACCATATTATCAATAAATATCGATTTTATAAAAATATTTGCTAACTCTTGCATTCTATCAATTGTTTTCTATTAATTTTTCGTTTCTAGCTCTTTGCCACCAAATCAGAACACCAACAGTAACCAGAGCCATTGGGGGAAGTATCATCATTCCATTATTTTCATAACCTAAATCATAAACCCCTAATTTTTCTAAAACAGGATAACCGTACAATGTACCTGCTCCTAAAAGTTCTCTAAAAAATGCTACTATTATAAGTATTATGCCGTAACCAAAAGAATTACCTAAACCATCAAGAAATGCTTTACCAGGTGGATTTGCCATTGCAAAAGCCTCTAATCTTCCACAAATAATGCAATTTGTTATAATTAAACCAACAAATACAGAAAGCTCTTTACTAACATCATATACAAATGCTTTAAGTACTTGATCAACTAAAATAACAAGTGCAGCAATAACAACAAGAAAAACAATAATTCTTATTCTTGAAGGTATCATATGACGCATTAATGAAACTACAACATTAGCAACCGATAATACAACCAAAACAGATAATGCCATAACAACAGCAGGTTTTAATTGAACAGTTATTGCTAAAGCTGAACAGATACCCAATACTTGTACAGTAATTGGATTATTGTCATCAAGTGGGTCGCTTAATAATTTTATATTCTTTTTAGCAAATAAGGAATCTTTACTCATCTTCTTAATTTATTATTGAATCATTTACCATAACTACTGAATCCATTGCAGAAAAAACTGAATTTACCTCATTGTTAGGTTTTACTTTATTAAAATAAGGCAAGTACATTGTTAGCCTCTCTAATAACATATCCGAAACACCATCAGATGTGATTGTACCTCCTGAAATCCCATCTACTCCATACATATTATCTTCACCAGCACCTCCTTTTATTACTTTAATTGATTTCAACTCTTCCCCATCAAAAATTGATTTTCCAGAAAACGGGTCTTCAAAAAAAGGTTGATTAATTTC
>CAJQLK010000037.1 GCA_905479165.1 uncultured Flavobacteriales bacterium
CTCCTCCTTCAATAATTATAGACTGAATATTTTGTTTATGTAATTCTTGTAAAATATTTTCAGTCAAATTGTTAAAGTTAATTTTAATGTAATTATTTGAATTGTTTTCCTCTGATTTTAGTTGATTAAAAACAATAGTTTTTGCATCAATATTAAAAAGATTGAAATCAGCTGAAAGTTTCAAATCTTTGTCAATGACAATCCTAATTGGGTTAATTCCTTCAACTTCACGAACAGTTAGTGAAGGGTTATCCTTTTCTGCAGTAATCCTGCCCACTAAAATTGCATCTTCTTCTGCTCTCCATTTGTGCACTAATTTCTTTGATTCACTAGAAGTCATCCAAAAAGGTTTTGTCTGATCTTTTGGAGCAATAAATCTATCTTTACTTTCAGCCCATTTCAGAATAATATAGGGTCTTTTCTTCTCATGAAAAGTAAAAAATCGTTTGTTTAATTCTCTACTTTCATTTTCTAAAACACCAACTGTCACATCAATTCCAACACTTCTCATTCTTTCAATTCCTTTTCCGTAAACTTCAGAGAAAGTATCAACACATCCGATAACAACTACTGGTATTTTATTTTGAATTATTAAATCAGAACAGGGAGGGGTTTTTCCAAAATGAGCGCATGGTTCCAAATTTACATAAAGAGTAGATTTAGAAAGTAAACTTTTATCCTTTACGCTATTTATTGCATTTACTTCTGCATGATAATCACCATATTTTTCATGATAACCTTCACCAATAATCTTGTTATTATAAACAATAACTGAGCCCACCATTGGGTTTGGAGATGCACTGCCCATTGCTTTGCTGGCCAACTCAATACATCTTTGCATAAAAAACTCTTCATTTTGCATGCCTCAAAAATAGCAAAATGAATACATTTGTAGCATGGAAAAAGTCAGCAATATTTTAAGCTATTTTAAGAAAGAACTTTCTGCTGTTGCTGATGAACGTGAAATCTCTTCATGGTATTATATTTCAATGGAGTATTTATTAGTTTACAATCGTTCTGATTGCATAATTAATTCTAATCAAGTATTAAATAAAAGTCAAGTAAGTAATATAAAGCAAATAGTTGCAGAATTGAAGACTCATAAGCCTATACAGTTCATTATTGGGAGAACAGAATTTTATGGTTTAAAAATTAAGGTAAATGAACATACTTTAATTCCAAGGCCAGAAACGGAACAATTGGTAGATTGGATTTTGAAAGAGAATTTTGTTACTGCTTTAGATATTGGGACTGGAAGTGGGTGTATTCCAATTACTTTGGCAAAGTATTCAGAGGCTAAGGTTCTAGCTATTGATGTTTCTGAAGATGCTTTATTAATTGCTGAAGAAAATGCAAAAAATAATGAGGTAAAAATTGATTTTATTCATCAAGATATTTTACAAACTAACTCATTGCAAAAAGTTGATTTGATAGTTAGTAATCCTCCTTATGTTTTGGAATCTGAAAAGGAAAAAATGCAAGAAAATGTTCTTGATTATGAGCCTGAATTAGCACTTTTTGTTGAAGATAAAAATCCTTTAATATTTTATAAAAAAATTGCAAGTTTAGCTATTGATTATCTTAATGAAAATGGAAAATTATTTTTTGAAATTAACGCAAAATTTGGTAAAGAAATAATTAAAATGCTTGCTGATATTGGATTTGTTAATATTGAGTTGAAAAAAGACATGAACGATAAGGATAGAATGATAAAAGCAATAAAGAAATAGTTATTTTTGAATAGAAAAATTATCAAAATTATGATAACAAAAGAAGAAGTATTAGATGTGCAAAAGCAATGGTCAGGCGGCTTATTAAAAATTGTAGAAAAACATAAAAATAATGAAGATTTTATATCTGAAGCATCTGGTTTTATTGACAAACTTTATGCCTATGGTTATGGAGAGGTTTTATTTAAGCCAACTCTAGCCACTGATGTTCAGTTTAGATTAAATAAAGCAGCTGCACTATCTTATTTTGTAGCAGGAAATCCTGATTTTTCAGAAGATAAAGGTTTTGCATTAAAAGGCTGGACTAATGTAAGATGGGAGAATTCAGCTATAAAGCTTGAAGAAAATTTTGCTTTTGCAATGGGTAACTATTACTTTGGAAATTCGGATGAAGAGATAAAAGTTGAGTTTTCATTTGCTTTTAAAAAAGACATTAAAGGAAAGCTTAAAATTATTTTACATGATTCTCATTTTCCTTATCAAAAATAAATGAAAATTAAAGCAAGACTAGACTTTCTTCGAAAGGAATTGGCTGAACATAATCATTCGTATTATGTTTTAGATACTTCAACAATTTCTGATTTTGAGTTTGACAAGTTATTAAAAGAGCTTGTTAAATTAGAAGATGAAAATCCAGAATTTTTTGATTCAACATCCCCAACACAAAGAGTGGGTGGTAGAGTTACTGACGGATTTAAAACTGTTGCGCATAAATACAGAATGCTTTCTTTAGGGAATACATATTCAGAAGAAGATTTATATGATTTTGATAGAAGATTACATAAACTAACCGATTACGAAATAGAATATGTATGCGAATTAAAATATGATGGAGTTTCCATCAGTTTAACTTATGAAAATGGGGATTTAACTCAAGCACTTACTAGAGGAGATGGAACACAAGGTGATGATGTAACTGCAAATGTTAGAACTATAAAAAGTATTCCTTTAAAATTGAAAGGGGATTATCCTTCAAATTTTGAAATTAGAGGTGAAATCTTTATTCCGGTTAAAGGTTTAGAAAAAATGAATAAGCTTAGGAATGAAGAAGGCTTAGAGCCTTATAAAAATCCTAGAAACACTGCATCTGGGAGTTTAAAGTTGCTTGATGCAAATGAGGTTTCTAATCGTCCTTTGGATTGTTATTTATATTATTTGTTAGGAGACAATTTGCCAACTGATAATCATTATGAAAATTTACAAAAAGCAAAGGAGTGGGGCTTTAAAATCCCAAATGAAATTTCAAAATACAACTCGATTGATGATGTTTTGAAATTTACAGAAAGATGGGATAAAAAGCGTCATGACTTGCCCTATGAAATTGATGGAATTGTCATTAAAGTGAATGACATTAATCTTCAAGAAGAAATGGGTTTTACAGCTAAATCTCCAAGGTGGGCAATTTCTTATAAATTTAAAGCCCTGCAAGTTTCAACTAAATTGATTGAGATAACCTATCAAGTTGGTAGAACTGGGGCGATTACTCCTGTAGCGAACTTGGAGCCAGTTCAGTTGGCTGGAACTACAGTGAAGAGAGCTTCCTTACACAATGCTGATTATATTGCAAAATTAGATATTAGAGAAGGAGACAAGGTTTATGTTGAGAAGGGAGGTGAGATTATTCCAAAGGTTGTAGGAGTCAAGTTAAATGATAGAGATTTATTTTCTCAAATAACTGAATATATTGCTAATTGCCCTTCTTGTAATACTGAGCTTGTGCGTAAAGAAGGTGATGCTAAGCATTATTGTCCTAATTCAGAGAGTTGTCCTACTCAAATTAAAGGTAAATTTGAGCATTTTATAAGTAGAAAAGCAATGGATATTGATGGGCTTGGAGGAGAAACGATTGAGCTTTTAATTAATGAGGGTTTAATAAAAGAAATCTCTGATTTATATCACTTAAAAAAGGAGGATTTATTGCCTTTAGAAAGAATGGCTGAAAAATCAGTTGATAACTTGCTTATAGGATTGGAACAATCAAAATTAATCTCTTTTGAAAGAGTTTTATTCGGACTGGGAGTCAGATTTGTTGGAGAAACAGTAGCAAAAGTATTGGCAAAGCATTTTAAAACGATTGATAATATAATTAATACAGATATTGAAACCTTAATTGCAGTTGATGAGATAGGTGAGAAAATTGCCGAAAGTGTTTTAAACTATTTCTCAAATAAGGAGAATTTAAAGCGGTTAAATAATTTAAAAGAAAGTGGCTTGCAATTCGTGTCTACTATTGAAGATACAACTAAATCATCAAACTTAAATGGAATGAAAATTGTAGTTTCAGGAGTTTTTAATCAAAATAGTAGGGTTGAATACAAGAAAATGATTGAAGAACATGGTGGTAAAAATGTAAGTTCTATTTCTAAAAACACTACTTTTATTCTTGCTGGAAAGAATATAGGGCCAAGCAAAAAGCAAAAAGCAGAAGATTTGAAAATACCTCTAATTAATGAATTTGAATTTTTATCAAAAATAGATTAATGCAGTTTATTGAAGATTTTAAACAAAAAGTAGGAAAGTGGGTTTTTCAAAGAGAGCTCAAAATAAATAAGCGTTCAAAGGCAGTTTGTAATTTAGAGGATGCAAATTCAATTGGGATTTTATATGATGCTACTTCTGAAGAGCAGATAAAAATGGTTAAACCTTTTGTGTCCTATTTCTTTGATTTAAAGAAGGATGTAAAGGCACTTGGCTTTGTTAATTCTAAGCAATTATCATTTCATCATACACCAAAATTGCAATATGATTTCTTTTATCAAAAGGACCTTAATTGGTATTATAAACCTCAGAATTATATCATTGATAATTTTGTAAAAAAAGAATATGATATTTTGATAAACCTGTGCAATAGTAAGACTATACCAATCAAGTATTTAGTAGCAAGTTCAATCGCTCATTTTAAGATTGGAATATATGAGAAAAATTATGAAATTTATGATTTGATGATTTCATTAAAAGATGATAAAAGCATGCAAAAACTCATGCATGAAATTAAACATTATATCAATTTAATAAATAAGTAAATGGATAAAATCAAAGGTACAGGAGTTGCATTAGTCACTCCTTTTAATAATGATAAATCATTAGATTACAAGGGTTTAGAAAAACTACTTAATTATGTAATTGAGGGTGGAATAGATTATTTAGTTTTGATGGGGACAACTGGGGAAAGCGTCACTTTGAGTAAAGATGAAAAGGTAGCAGTTGTTGACTTTTGCAAGAAGATAAATAATAGTAGAGTTCCTGTTGTTTTGGGAATTGGGGGCAATAATACCATGCAAGTTGTTGAGGATATAATATCAGCTAACCTTGATGGGATAGATGCAATTTTATCTGTTTCTCCTTCTTATAATAAACCTTCACAAGAAGGAATTTATCAGCATTATAAGATGATATCTAAAAATTGCCCTTTACCTATTATTGTTTATAATGTTCCTGGTAGAACTGCTTCAAATATTAGTGCAGAAACTACTGTAAGACTGGCAAATGATTTTGAAAATATAGTAGCTGTGAAAGAGGCTTCAGGTGATATGGATCAAATAATGAAAATTATTAAAAATAAACCTTCTGATTTTGTGGTACTTTCAGGAGATGATAGCTTAACTTTGCCTATGATTCATATGGGTGCAGAGGGAGTTATTTCAGTTATTGGGCAGTCGTATCCTAAGGAATATTCTGACATGGTGTCTTTTGGGCTTTCAGAAAATCAAGAAATTGCAAATCAGTTACATGATAAGTTGTATGATTTTTACTTACCCTTATATGCTGAGGGAAACCCTGTAGGAATAAAGGCTTGTTTGGAGCTTTTAGGAATTTGTAAAAGTCATGTGAGATTGCCACTTGTTGAAGCGAGTGATGTAATTAAAAATGAGCTTAAAATTTTGATGAACTAATGAAAAATCTAATACTAATAATTATGGCACTATTTACTTTTAATACTACTAATGCACAAGAATCAATTTATGATATCAAAATCAATGATATTAGTGGGAATCCTATAGATTTAAAACAGTTTAGAGGAAAGTATATTTTATTTGTTAATGTTGCTTCTGAGTGTGGTTTTACACCACAATATGCTGGTTTAGAAGAATTGCATCAGCAGTTTAAAGAGAATTTAGTTTTGATTGGTTTACCTTGCAATCAATTTGGAGGGCAAGAGCCTGGAACTGAAAAAGATATACAGCAGTTTTGTGCTAAAAACTTTGGTGTTAGCTTTTTATTGACTGAAAAAATTGATGTCAAAGGAGAGGGTATGCATCAACTTTATAACTGGTTAACAGATAAAAAGAAAAATGGTAAGTCCAGTTCTTCAGTAAAATGGAATTTTCAAAAATATGTATTAGATGAAAAAGGTGAGTTTATAAACTACTTTTACTCTACTACAAAGCCAATGAGTCCAAAAATCACCTCATTACTAAAGCAATAAATTTAAATTATGCTAGTTTACTAGATAGAAAATAATTTAGGAATATCCAATTATACCATTTATCTTTACCCCATTAAAATTATGACGAGAAAAATATTACAAATATTATTAATTACTTTAGTCTTTACTTCTTGTGGAGAATATCAGAAAGTACTAAAGAGTGATGACTACAACTATAAATACGAAAAAGCAGTTTCCTACTATCAGGCAGAACAATACAATAGGGCAATGCCATTGTTTAATGAATTGTCAACTGCCTTTAGAGGGACTTCAAAAATGCAAGAAGTTGCTTATTATTACGCTTATTGTAATTATGTTACTGGAGATAATTTAACTGCAGCTTATCTGTTTAGAAATTTCACTATCAATTACCCAAGTAGTAAGCATACTGAAGAATGTGCTTTTATGGTAGCTCAGTGTTATTATAATGAAACTCCTGTTTATTCTTTGGATGCTACAAATAACTATAAAACAATCAAAGAGTTACAATCTTTTATTGATAGATACCCTCTTAGTGATAGGGTAGAAAAGTGCAATATTCTTTTGGATGAATTGAGGTTTGTGCTTTCAAAAAAAGCGTTTGAAAATGCTAAACAATATTATATTACTGAAAATTATAAATCTGCAATCATTGCTTTGGATAATGTGCTAATTGACTTTCCCTCTTATGACAACAGAGAAGAAGTTTATTTTTTAATTGTAAAATCATCTTACTTATTAGCAATTAATAGTATCAGTATTAAGATAGAGCAGAGGTTAAAATCTACTCTTGATGTATATTCGCAATTTGAAGATAATTACCCTAAAAGTAAATTTTTAGAAGATTTAAAAAACACATATAATAAAACAATACAATCATTAACCGAATTAAAAGACAATAAAAATGAAATTTAAAAAGACAGGAGCACAAAAATCTACTATTACAAGAAATGTAGACGATTTTGTAGAAAAAACTGACAACATCTTTCAGGCAGTATCAGTTATGGCTAAAAGGTCATCACAAGTAAATGATAAAATGAAGCAAGAATTAATGTCAAAACTTGAAGAATTTGCAATTACACAAGAGCAGTTAGATGAAGTTTTTGAAAATCAAGAGCAAATTGCTGTTTCAAAGTTTTATGAGAGCTTACCAAAACCTTGGGCTATTGCAATGAAAGAATTATTGAATGATGAACTTTATATGAGAGATGCAAACGCATCAGAAGATAAAGATTAAAACCCACATGCTTAAAGGAAAAAAAGTATTATTGGGAGTTACGGCTAGTATTGCAGCTTATAAAACTGCAGAACTAGTGCGTTTATTCAAAAAAGCAGGAGCTTCAGTTCGAGTTATTCAAACTGAGGCTTCTTCGCATTTTGTTGCTCCATTAACGCTTTCTACTTTGTCAGATAATCCTGTATTATCAAGAATGGTGAATAAGGATACTGAGATGTGGAATAGCCATGTAGAAATTGGTTTATGGGCAGATTTTATGGTGATTGCTCCTCTAACGGCAAATACTATGGCTAAAATAGCTGCAGGGGAGGCGAATAATTTACTTTTAACAACATATCTATCAGCAAAATGTCAAGTTTATTTTGCTCCAGCAATGGATTTAGATATGTATAAACACCCTTCAACTTCAGAAAATATTGAAAAATTAAAGTCATTTGGTAATAAGTTGATTCCATCTGGATTTGGGGAATTAGCAAGTGGTTTAGTAGGTGAAGGTAGAATGGCTGAGCCTTCAGAAATTATCGAACATATTATTTCTGATTTATCTTCAGATTTACCTTTTACGAATAAAAAAATTTTAATTACAGCAGGACCTACTTATGAAGCTATTGATCCTGTACGTTTTATAGGCAATCGTTCTTCTGGAAAAATGGGAATAGCAATTGCTTTAGAGTGTGCTGATAAAGGTGCAAATATTGAACTTATTTTAGGTCCTACTCATTTAGAGTGTAAGCATTCAAATATTAATATTTCAAGAGTAGATTCTGCAAATGAAATGTATAAAGTTGTTTCATCTAAATTTAAAAATTCTGATATATCAATTTTTGCAGCAGCTGTTTCTGATTATACTTCAATAGAAGTGGCAAAGAATAAAATAAAGAAAATTGGAGATAGATTAACAATTGACTTAACAAAAACAACTGATATTTTATCTGAAATGGGAAATAGCAAGAAAGACAATCAGTTTGTTGTTGGTTTTGCTTTAGAAACAGAAAATGAATTTGAGAATGCTAAATTAAAGTTGGAAAGAAAAAATCTTGATATGATTGTTTTAAACTCATTAATTAATAAGGGTGCTGGTTTTGAAC
>CAJQLK010000038.1 GCA_905479165.1 uncultured Flavobacteriales bacterium
AGCCCTATGGTCAATTGGGCCGCAAATATCGTATTTTTTTAGGAATTGAGATACTTTTTCAGCATAATCGTGATATTTCTCACTAATAGGTAAAATAGTAAACTGATCAGGAGCTAACCAAAGAGGAAAATTACCTCCACAATGCTCTATTAAAACAGCCACAAATCTTTCCAATGAACCGAATGGAGCTCTATGTATCATTACTGGTCTGTGTTTCTTGTTATCAGAACCTGTGTATTCTAGTTCAAAACGTTCTGGTAAATTGTAATCTACTTGAATTGTTCCTAATTGCCATTCTCTCCCTAAAGCATCTTTTACCATAAAATCTAACTTAGGACCATAGAATGCTGCTTCTCCATATTCTACTACTGTATCTAATCCTTTTTGAGCAGTAGCTTCAATAATTGCAGATTCTGCTTTCTGCCAGTTTTCATCCGAACCAATATATTTAGTTTTGTTTTCAGGGTCACGCAAGGAGATTTGTACTTTAAAATCTTCAAAACCTAAGGCTTTGAAAACATAAAGGACAAGGTCGATAACATTAATAAACTCTTCCTTTACTTGGTCAGGGCGAACAAATAAATGCGCATCATCTTGAGTAAATCCTCTAACACGAGTTAAACCATGCAATTCTCCTGATTGTTCGTAACGATAAACAGTACCAAACTCTGCAAAACGAACAGGTAAATCACGGTAAGAATATTGCTTTGATTTGTAAATTTCACAATGGTGAGGACAATTCATAGGTTTTAGGAAAAATTCTTCTCCTTCATTAGGGGTTTTAATGGGTTGGAAAGAATCCTGTCCGTATTTTTCGTAATGACCAGAACAAATATATAAATCTTTATTTGCAATATGTGGTGTGATAACCGGCAGGTAACCTGCCTGAGTTTGTGCTTTTTTAAGGAAGTTTTCTAGCCTTTCTCTAAGTTGTGCTCCTTTTGGCAGCCATAAAGGTAAACCTTGCCCAACTTTTTGTGAAAAAGTAAACAGCTCCATTTCTTTACCTATTTTTCTATGGTCACGCTTTTTAGCTTCCTCTAATAATTCTAGATGTGCAGTAAGTTCTTTTTGCTTGGGAAATGACACTCCATAAATACGAGTAAGTTGCTTACGGTTTTCGTCTCCTCTCCAATAAGCTCCTGCAATATTTAATAATTTTATTGCCTTTATTTTCCCTGATGAAGGAATGTGCGGACCTCTACATAAATCAGTGAAATTACCTTGTGAGTAGAAAGTGATGTTTCCATCTTCTAATTTATCTAGTAATTCTAGCTTATATTCATCTCCTTTTTCAGTAAAATAAGCAATTGCTTCTTCTTTTGAAACATCCTTTCTTTCAAACGACATTTTCTGAGAAGCTAATTCTTTCATTTTCTTTTCAATTTTAGGTAACTCATCAGAAGATAAGACTCTGTCTCCTAAATCGATATCGTAATAGAAGCCATTATCGATTGCAGGACCAATACCTAACTTAATCCCAGGATAAATAGTTTCTAAAGCTTCTGCCATAATGTGTGCAGAAGAATGCCAAAAACTCATTTTCCCTTCCTTATCATTCCAAGTATGTAGGGTAAGCGTTGAATCTGTAGTGATAGCACGGTTTGCATCCCAAACTTTTCCATTTACACTAGCCGACAGCACATTTCGTGCCAATCCCTCAGAAATACCCATTGCAATATCCATAGCTGAAGTTCCGCTTTCTACTTGCTTGATACTTCCGTCAGGAAGAGTAATATTAATCATTCGTTTTTTTTTTTAAAGGTTGCAAATATAGGAATTCGAAGTTAGATATCAGTAGTGAGTTTTTAGATTTTGGTGGGTGGATGAAATGCTAGTTTTTTTTTGTAATGATATTTTATTTATTTCAATATGCAAGAATATTTCTTCAACTATCGTTAAGGATAACAACTATTTTTTATGATTGTATTATCCCAGGATTATAAGCTTCTTTTATTGGTGCATTATTAGCAGCTTCTATTCCCATTGAGATAACTTTTCTGGTTTCTAATGGGTCAATAATAGCATCAGTCCATAAACGAGAGGCAGCATAATAAGGAGAGGTTTGTGCGTCATACCTCTCAGTAATAGTTTTTAAAAGTAACTTTTCTACTTTCTCATCAATTTTTTCTCCTTTTGCTTTTAAGGATGCTTTTTCAATTTGCAGTAAAACTTTAGCCGCTTGTTCTCCACCCATTACAGCAAGTTGAGCAGTTGGCCAAGCAACAATTAATCTTGGATCGTAAGCTTTTCCACACATTGCATAGTTGCCTGCACCATATGAATTACCTATAATAACCGTAAATTTAGGAACTACAGAGTTAGACATAGCATTTACCATTTTGGCGCCATCTTTTATAATACCACCATGTTCCGATTGAGAGCCGACCATAAAACCAGTAACATCTTGTAAAAATACCAATGGTATTTTCTTTTGGTTGCAATTGGCAATAAAACGAGCTGACTTATCTGCCGAATCAGAATAGATAACACCACCTAACTGCATTTCTCCTTTAGCTGTTTTAATTGTCTCTCTCTGATTAGCCACAATTCCTACCGCCCAACCATCAACACGGGCATATCCACAAACTATAGACTTACCATAACCTTCTTTATATTCTTCAAATTCAGAATCATCTACCAGGCGAGCTATGATATCCTTCATGTTGTACGGCTTTGCTCTTTCTCTAGGTAATATTCCGTATATTTCTCTTTCGTTCTCTTTTGGAGCTTTACTTTCTTTCCTGTTGAAACCTGCCTTTTCGGTATTGCCAATTTTATCCATTATATTTCGGATTTTATCCAAAGCATCTTTATCATCCTTTGCTTTGTAATCCGTAACCCCTGAAATTTCGCAATGAGTAGTAGCACCGCCTAAAGTTTCGTTATCAATGCTCTCTCCAATAGCCGCTTTTACTAGGTAACTTCCTGCCAAAAATATACTTCCTGTTTTGTTTACAATTAAAGCTTCATCACTCATGATAGGAAGGTAAGCACCTCCAGCAACACAAGCTCCCATAATTGCAGAAATTTGTGTAATTCCCATAGAGCTCATACGAGCATTATTTCGGAACATTCTGCCAAAGTGTTCTTTGTCTGGGAATATCTCATCTTGCATTGGTAAAAATACTCCTGCACTGTCCACCAAGTAGATGATTGGCAATCTGTTCTCCATTGCAATTTCTTGCAAACGCAAATTCTTTTTGGCTGTTATGGGGAACCAAGCACCAGCTTTTACAGTAGCATCATTGGCAACTACTATACATTGTTTACCTGTTACATAAGTAATTCCAGCAACTACACCTCCTGATGGACAGCCTCCATATTCAGTGTACATTCCTTCCCCAACAAAAGCACCAATTTCTAAAAAGTTGGCATCAGTATCTTTTAGGTAATCAATACGCTCACGAGCAGTAAGTTTTCCTTTGATATGTTGTTTTTCAATCTTCTTTTTTCCTCCTCCTAAAGCTACTTGAGCATGCTTTCTTTTCATTTGTGAAATAAGCAACCTCATTTTATCATCATTCTTATTGAAATCTAAATCTGCCATGCTGTAATTTTTTGTCAAAAATAGAAAATAGATGTTAGATATTAGTAATTAGATGTTAGACTTATTTTGTCAAGAATCTTTAATTTCAAAACTAATGACTATATTATGCAAATAACCTGAACTTTCAGGCCCTAAATTAAATAGTAAATCAAGGATAGATAAGTTTGGGATAAATCCATGTTTCTCCATAAATACTTGGTTGTATTTTGATGAGTTTTCTAAGATGAAATCATTATTTCTTAAATCAGCACACTCTGTTTTATGATGATATGATATTGTAAAATCAGGACAGTTATTTTCTTGTAAAAGCTCAAGAATCACTTCTTGTAATTTGTTGTTAAAATCAACCAGATTACTTTCTTTTTTTTTGAAAAAAGGCTCAAGTTCATCTTGGTAGTATTCAAAAAAAGGGGAGGAGTTGTAAGCTGATTTTATGGCATTCCAATGTAGTTTTTGCCAATCTTCTTTATATGAAATTTTAATTTCCTTGATAATGGTTTTACTACTTCCTTTTCTCTTTTTAGGAATAGTTAATCTTAGTTTTCCATTAGCACCATAAATTTCACATCTATTTCTGATACTTTGTTTTACAAAATGCTCATGCATTTCTATGTTGCAATTTTTATGTTGCAATAAAATAGCGTAATAGGAAATTGGGGCTAAATAAGCAGTAGGTAATAAAGGGTTATTTAACACTTCTAAATAATCTGTTCCATCTGATTTTTTTCAGACCTTTTGCATTTGTATCCCAACTCATCCAAACGAATAAAGCTTTCCCAACAATATGGTTTTCAGGTACAAATCCCCAGAACCTACTATCAGCAGAATTATGTCTGTTATCTCCCATCATCCAGTAATAATTCATTTTAAAAGTATAAGTCGTTGCTAGCTTATCGTTTATGTAAATACTGTCATTTATCACTTCTAGTTTGTTTTCCTCATACCTTCCAATAATATCTTTGTAGATAGAAATATTTGCTAATGAAATGTCTATAGTACTTCCTGCTGATGGGATTGTAAGAGGACCAAAATTATCTACATTCCATTTGTAGTTTTTATCATGAGGGAAAATATAATCAGCATATACCTCTTGCTTCTCAATATTTTTATCAATCTTAGCTACATTCGGAAAAGTCATTAAAGCATCACGGCTGTTGTCGGTCAGGGTTAAGCTGTATTCATTTCTATTTCTGCCATAACCACCCTCAGTTATATCGTACTTTTCGTAAAGTATTTTTGGGTTTAAACCTGTGCCTTGTGTGCTTACATTATATCGCCATTGTTTTTTCATTCCTTCAAATTCTTCTTGAGGAGCACTATTTACAAACAATTGTGCATTTTTAAGTTCAAGTACATCTCCAGGAATACCAACACATCTTTTTACATAGTTTTCTTTTTTATCTACAGGCCTTCCAATGTTCTCAGCTGGCCAGTTAAACACTACACAATCATTTCGTTCAATATTATGTAAGCCTTTCATTCTGTGATAAGGTAATTTTACGCTTTCTGAATATGATTTTCCTCCCCCAATTGGCATGGTATGGTGTACTAAAGGAAATGCAATTGGAGTCATAGGAACTCTAGGACCATAAGCAACTTTACTTACAAATAAGAAATCACCAACTAACATTGATTTTTCCATTGATGAAGTAGGAATAGTATAGGCCTCAATAAGGAAAGTTCGTAAAATAGTTGCTGCAATTACTGCAAAACCAATTGCATCAAACCAGCTTCTTAGTTCACCTTTTTTCTTCTTAGTTTTCTTATCCTTTTCCTTCCAGAACCGCCATGAGATAGTTTCCCAAAATAAAACATCTCCAGCAATTAAAGGTACAAAATAGAGCCATTCTCCATCTATAGAATAGACAAACAAACTCCATATAATTGTTGCAACTATAAACATTACAACTTTAAATGATTCTCCTAATACTTCTTTTAATTTTTTCATAATCTTAAAAACGATTTTTTCTTTTTTTATTGTTCTAAAACATCTTTCATGCTAAAAACTCCTTTTTTTCCAATAATCCAATTAGCTGCAATAATTGCCCCCATTGCAAAACCATCTCTACTTTTAGCAGTGTGTTTTATTTCAATTTCATCAACTGCTGAATTGTAACTTATAATATGTGTTCCAGCAAGATCATCAATTCTATCAGCAGTAATAACTGATTTAGTATTTGTTATCTTATGTATTTGTTCTCCTAATGTAATGGCCGTACCGCTTGGTAAATCTATTTTTCGGGTATGGTGTAATTCATGAATTTTACTTTCGTAATCATGATTTTTCATCAGTTGAGCTAACTTTTTGTTCAGTTCAAAAAACAGATTTACTCCTAAGCTAAAATTTGAAGCATATAAAAAAGCACCTTCTTTTTGTAGACATAAATCCTTTACATCTTCTAGCTTGGAAAGCCAAGCAGTTGTTCCTGAAACAACAGGTATGCCACTGTTTATTGCATGGCTGATATTTGCAAATGCAGTAGATGGAGTGCTGAAATCAATAGCCACATCACTAGAGTTCAAATCTAAAGTTTTTGCAGGTTTTTCTGATGATGAAGTAGCAACAATTGTGTGTCCTTTCTCTGTAGCTAATTCACTAATTCTTTTGCCCATTCTTCCATTTCCTAAAATTGCAATATTCATAGGGCAAATTTATAAATTAAAGGATAACGAAATACCACTTGCATTTTCTTTTGAAAAATATACAGGTTGTATGTGTAGTGATAAATCCTCACTCACATCATAGTCGAACAGATGCGCATTTACTGAGGCGTCAACAATGTTTAAAATATAAGTGAGTGTGAACAGCAATGCTGATACCTCTCTATTTCTTCTGTAATGTTGAGTTAATGTTCTTAAATCACTATCAGAATAGTTTAAGTTATCAGTGAAATCTCCATCTAATCTGTTTAAGTAAGTGGATTTATACAATTGGTACAAATTATTACTTTCGTTTATGTAGTAAGCTGAGGTGATAAGTCCCCCATAAATTACAGGAACTTTCCAGTATTTTTTGGTATAAACTTGCCCAGATCCGGGAAGTATTGCAGAATATAATCCTGCTTTTTTTGGTATTTTTTCTGCGTATTCTTGTGCTGATGTTGTAAAGGAAAATACAACAAAAAAAGCAATTAATATTTTTTTAAGAACGGACAATTTAATTGTTTAGAATGTTGAATATGCGCTCTAAATCTTCATCATTAGCAAATGGAATAATCAATTTCCCTTTTCCTTTTTTATTGCGTTTTAATTCTACATCCTTTTCCAAATTTCTTGATAAATCATGAACCATCTTTTGCTGAGAAAAAGCAAGTGGAGCGGGAGTGTTAACTACTTTGGATTTCGAAGTTCTTGTGTAAGTGCTAGTAAAAAACTCCTTAGCTAACTGCTCTACTTCTCGTACTGAGTATCCATTTGCAACTGTATCATGAAAAAGGTTGATTTGTGAATTTTCATCTTTTATTGCAAGTAATGCTTTTGCGTGTCCGTTACTAATTCTTCCTTCACTTAATCCTTTTTGTATTACATCAGGTAATTTTAAAAGTCGTAAAAAATTAGTTACAGTTGATCTGTTTTTCCCAACCCTTTCACTGCATTGCTCTTGCGTAAGTTTTATTTCATCAATGAGTCTTTGGTAACTTAGTGCCACTTCTATAGGGTTTAAGTTTTCTCTTTGTATATTTTCTACTAATGCCATTTCAAGCATTTCTTGGTCGTTAGCAATTCTTACAAATGCAGGTATTTTATCAATGCCTGCAATTTGTGATGCTCTAAATCTTCTTTCTCCAGAAATCAATTGGAATTTATCATATCCCATTTCACGAACTGTAATTGGTTGAATGATTCCTAGATGTTCAATAGATATAGCTAACTCATTTAATTTTTCTCGATCAAACTCTGTTCTTGGTTGAAATGGATTCGTTACTATTTGTGAAATAAGAATTTCATGAGTTGTTCCTACAACAGGAGTTTCAGTTTTTATATCAGTAGTTGGTTTGCTTGTAATGTCAGAAGTGCTAGTCCCTAATATAGATGCTAACCCTCTACCTAATGAGCTTTTCTTTTTTGTCATAATTATACAGTTACTTGCAGTTTTTTAAGTAATTCATCAGCTAAATTAAGGTAGTTGATCGCCCCTTTACTTGTAGCGTCATGTATTACAATTGTTTCTCCAAATGATGGTGCTTCTCCTAAACGCACATTTCTCTGGATAATTGTTTTAAATACCATGTCTTGGAAGTGTTTTTTTACTTCTTCAACTACTTGGTTAGATAGGCGCAAACGAGTATCATACATAGTAAGTAGTAGCCCTTCAATCTCTAGGTTAATATTGAGCCTTTGTTGTACTACTTTTATAGTGTTTAGTAATTTCCCAAGACCTTCTAAAGCAAAATATTCGCATTGTATAGGTACTATTACACTATCTGCTGATGATAAAGCATTCAAAGTTAAAAGCCCTAATGATGGAGCACAATCAATAATAATATAATCGTAATTATCTTGTATAGGATCAAGTACTTTTTTCATCTGATACTCTCTTTTTTCC
>CAJQLK010000039.1 GCA_905479165.1 uncultured Flavobacteriales bacterium
TGATTACACTCAGCCTCAATATGATAAACTTGACCCAACAAACATACAAGACTTGCTATTCTTAGAAAACAGAGATCATTATTTAGTTGTGCTTCTTCAACTTGCACAATCTCTTTTGTATTAGTATTGTATATATATGCAATAATTGACATATTAGCTGCGTTCCAGTCACCAGCATTACCATTTCCTAATTCAGCAGTGTTATTTGCAGAGTAATCAATATTATATTGCTCTAAAGCAGTAAGATCATAATTAATTAGAGTTTCAATTTGGTCGCCTGCAACATAGCTAGTAGAATTTGATAGATTTTCATCAGTCAGAACGCTTTTTAACACATGATTATGAATATAATTTTCTACATTTTCTTGCCCATCTTTTTGCCAATTAATAATATTACTTTCTGTTAAACAGACTAATAAATTATAATCCCCATTAACATTATTTAAAATATTAGAACTTATTGTAATAGAATTTATAGTTGAATTAATATCTATTCCAAAATCAACTTCTTGATTCAACTCATTTGACACTTCAGTAGCCCACTCGTCTTTGCTTAACTTATGGTTGTCGGGATATCCAATTCTATTGACCATCCCCCTTGGAAGTCCCATTTCAGATATGCCATAAAAATTATCCCAATTATCCCCCCATTGTGTTCTGAAGTCGTATTGAAAACTAGGAGCTTGACTAGCAGGGTAAGGTCTTGCAAAAGATTTACTTACATGAATTGCCATTCCTATAATTTGCTCTCCATAAATATCATGTATTGCATCTAGTTCTCTTGCTGCATCTGGGCAGTTCGGGCATAAATGACCAGTAAAGTCCTCTACTAAAACTTTTTTCACATAAGAATTTGTTATAGTATCTACAGGGTTGATAGCTTCATCAGTTAAGTAAGGCCCTCCAACAATATCACATGATGTAATAATTAAAATTGCACTAAGCAGTGTAAGATATTTTTTCATTTTTTAAAAACTTGATGATATACTTAAATTAAATCCGTTTGATGATGGCACGAGTTTACATACCCCTCCAACACAAAAGATTCCTTCTCTTTTCTTTCCGTAACCAATTTCAAAACGGTTAGCTCCTTTAATAAAACCAGCAGTTAAATTTAAATAGTGCAATTGTTTTTTTGATAACTCATTGCCATAATTGTACATATCTTGAACTGTAAAAAACCAATGAGGTGAAATGGTATATTCTAAAAGGCCCATACCCCAATCTCCTTCAGCTGGCTCTTCCAAGCCATTTTCATAAGACCCTACATGTGCAGAGTAATCTTCTAGCTGTTTGGAATTTAGCATTTGTAATTCCATTCTTAAAGAATGCCCTCTCTTAATTTTATAGCTTATATCTGTAATTAAGATAGTTGAGTTAAGTACGCCATAATCCCCCTTGACATGACCTTCTAAAAAGTCTTTATTGTAAGTTTGGTTCGCAATCACAAAATTAGCCTTAATTTTTTTATTTATTTTTTTATTTATTTCTAAATTAATATCTTGAAAATATAGTTCTTCATTTTTTATACTAATTAACATTGGACTATGTTCAGTGTTGTCATTCAAGAATGAGTTCCCTCCATTTAACCCATTAATTCTTGAGTAATTAAAAGCAAGTTTTGTTCCGTATTTACCACCTAAAAAAGTCCCCTTTTTCATTTTATAGAAGACATCAAATTGCATCCCAAATTCTCCATCAGCTTGTGTGGCACAAGGGTAAAGTGCTAACAGAGAGTAAGCATGTGGCTTACTAAGAGTTGGGATATAATTAATTAGATATGCCTTACCATCTTTATCTCTGTCAGATTTAAATGTCATATTATCTGTTCGGTGAATTTCAGCTGATACTCCAAAACCTCTTTTTGAAAAAGTAATATTTTGTGTAAAAGCTTTTCCCCTTGCGTAATTCATTTTGCTTGCTGAAAGCACATTTGCTGGATCGTTAATTTTATAGGCATATTCTCCATAATAATTCCAGCTACCATACATTAAATTTAATCTACCAGCATAGGCACTAACATTCTGAGGGATTTTAAAAATAAGATTACTTCTTTCTTGATACCTACTTATAAAACTACCACCTAAAATTGTTTTTATTTTGTTTTCAGAAGATAATAATTCATTGATATTAATTTCCAAGTCAGCTCCTCTAAAGATTCCATCAGAATAAGTGAAATGAGTTCTGCTTTTTCCAATAAATGTTTTTAAGTACGTTCCTTGTGTCGGGCTGTATTTTAATTTAACACCATCCATTGCATTGTCAATACCTAATCCTTTTTCTTCATAACTTCTAAAGATTAATCCGCTTCCTAGTTGTTCATAATAATTTCCTACTGTAACTTCTAAGCCATCAATGCTGTAAGTTGCATATTTATAAGGAATTCCGTTTCCTTTAAATTCAGAATCGTAATCAGCTAAAGCGTTTAAGTAACTTTCATAACGCAAACCAGTCGCAAAATTGCCTTTGGTATAGTTAAGATTTAAGTAAGCATTATTAAGAATTACTTCATCAGCTACAGTGGCGCCAATTAGTTCGTCTTCTTGATAGGATTGTAAATTAAGACCAAAGTCTCCATGGATTTCTCCGGTATTTAATTGCTGAGAGAATCCTGTAAAAGAGACTCCAAAAACCATCAAAAGAGATGCAATTTTCTTCATAAATTATTTTGCAATTTTTTGGATTTGTTCTAAAAGCTCATCTTCATCCCCATCAACATAACCTTTATGCTGCCAAACAATTTCATTTTTCCCGTTAAGTAAAAATGTGTGAGGAACAGTTTGCACTCCCATAGCTCTTTTAAGTTCACTATTAGGGTCTAAATAAACTTCATATTCCCAATCAGAAGCATTCACATAAGGAGCTACCCTCATCATTGATCTTGTGTCATCAATAGAGATTGCTACAAGTTTAACTCCTGTTTCCACTTGCCAATCATCATAAATTTCAGCAATATTATTTAATTCTTTTTTGCAGGGTTTGCACCATGTAGCCCAAAATGAAATTACAATTGGGTTTCCGTCATTTTCTAAATTTGTAATATTGAAATTACTTCCATCTAAAGTTTTTACTTCTTTGTTAGGTAACGCTCTGTTTTGAGCAAAGCTAAAAGTTGTAAATAGTGCAATAGCTACAAAGCTAAATAGTGTTTTTTTGTTCATTTTTGATTTTTTTAATTGTACAAATATATGGTTATTTTATAAAAATCGCAGAAATGAAATAGGTAAGAATTTTAATGAAATAAAAAACCCTGAATGAGAAACATTCAGGGTTTGGATTATAAATTAGGAGCTGACTACTTTGTAATTGTAATTTTCTTTGAAGTAATACCATTTTCTGTTTTAATGTTTAGCATATAAACACCATCAGCTAATGAAGAAACATTAATATTTTTAGTTGCTTTAGATGATAAAACTAAGTTTCCTAAAATATCAAGTACATCAACCGAAGTGTAATTTCCTTCAATAGTTAATACATCTATAACAGGGTTAGGGTAAATTGAAAGATTTGATATAACATCATTAATCCCAACAGTTGCGTTTCCAGTCTTAAAAGCAGCACCATCTACATCAGTAAATTGACCTCCAGATGCTAAGACAGATCCAGATCCATCAGTTATAGTAAATGAACCAACACCATATCCTGCATCTATCCCATCTCCGTAAGAGTCATAAATTGTAAATGTATGACATGTTTGTGTTGATAATGTACCAGATACTGGTGTTTCAGTAGTAGTTCCAGCTGCACTTAAATTTGCATAAGGTCCTCCTGATAAAACTGTTGCTCCATTCGCATCTTTAATATCCCATGTTGTTTCAGATCCATAAGCATCAGTCACAATCTGAACAGTTACATCAACATGTGTATTCTGAGTTGCCATTTGAACATTAAATGAAGCTACTGGATTATTTGATGGGTCTGCATCAACTGTTCCATTTGGATAAGTTGTATTGATAGCTACAACATCATTACTTGCTAATGCAGTTAATGCAGGAAGTGTAATGTTGTCTGTAGCGTAAGTTGCTAGGTTCCCCGTCCATGGCGTAGTAGACATTACATTTCCATTAACTGAAACTTCAATAGATAATGAAGTAAGATTAACTAAGCCATAATTTTGTATCATTATTTCTGGGATTAAGTCTCCTTCACAAGTTAAAGTTTCACCAGAATAAGCAAATGTTCTAGCATCATTATCATTTGACGCAGGAGCAGGGCATGAGCTCACTAAAGAATAAGGACTAGCTGCCTGTCCGCATTCAGTCACTATTCTGTCAGGGCAGATTTGGTAAACAGTTGGCCAGTAACCAATTTGATAATCTTGAGTAACTTGTGCAGGATTTGATCCAGAATATGTAGGTAATATTGGATAAGGAGTACCAGTTATCCAATCGCCTTGAGAATTCCCTCCTCCTTGTAGTTCTGATAAAGTTCCTCCGTCACCTTCAATGAAAAACACCATTACATCATCTGTTGTATTTGGGCTTACATTTGGCATTCCAGCAGGACCATGATTCATGTATAAATCCTCCAAAGCACCTGATGTATGGTAGCTCCAACATGGCGGGCACCATATTGCTGAGAAATCAATAAAAACGGTATACCCATTATCTAATAGGCTATATAAATTGTGACTAGTACCATTTAAGTCTGTTAAGGTAAAATCTGGAGCTACTGATCCATTTGGCAATTGTGCTTGCGCATTGTTGAATGTGAATAAAGCAACAATAGCAATTAGTAATTTTGTTTTCATTTTTTTTTGTATTAAAATTAGACTGCAAATATAATAAAATTCTTGCGTTTGATTAGAGTTTTATAATTTGTTTGCATAATTTATGCTTTTTATCTTATTAATTTAAATAAATCAGCTTTAAGAAATCTAGAGAAATTTTTTTTATATATTTGCAAAAACAATTATTATGAAGAAACTATTATTATTAATTTTGATAATCCCGCAATGCCTATATGTGTACGCACAAAGCTTAACGGTTACTGGTGATGCGTTAGTAAATCTAAATTTTGCAACAGTTCTTAATGGTCCAGTAGATAGTTTAGATCCATGCTTACCTACGCATGCAAGTCTAACTATCAAAAATGTTTCAAATAAGGAGCATGATGTTTTGTGTGAAAAAAATGTGCTTATATCAGCTCCTGGGACGGATGATCACTTCTGTTGGGGGGGGACTTGTTATGGTAGCTCAACTATCGTATCTACCGCAACAACAAATATACAATCTGGACAAGCAGATGATATAGAATTTGATGGTGTTTTTGATGCTTATTGTAATGATGGTTATGGAGTTGTAGAGTATTGCTTTTATCCTGATGGAGATCCAGCTGACAGATCTTGTATTACGATTACTTATAATAATGATGTTGTAATAGGAATAACGTCTCATAAAATACTTGATTTAAATATGAGCAATTTTTATCCGAATCCTGCAAAAGAATTTACGAATGTGAATTATTATCTTAATAATAATTCTGAGATGGTAATTATGGATATTCTTGGAAACAAAGTTAAGAGTATTTACTTTACTGAAAAAGGAATAAAAAGTATTAATATTTCTGATTTGACTAAAGGAGTTTACTTTGGAAATCTTATATCAAATAATGAAGTTGTTGCTATTAAAAAGCTAATAGTTAAGTAAACTTTAATCTCACTTAAATTTTTAAAGCCTGCAATTTTGTAGGCTTTTCTTTTTTTATACGTTCAAAATAGTTTCAATTGCTTAAGTTTGCCTACTTATAACAGAAATTATTTATGGCAAAGAAAGTGAGTAAAAAGGAAGCATTAGCTTATCATGCTGAGGGGAGGCCAGGCAAAATTGAAGTAATTCCGACAAAAAAACACAGTTCACAAAGAGAGCTGTCATTAGCATACTCCCCAGGAGTTGCTGAGCCATGCATACAAATTGATAAAAAGAAAGATGATGTATATAAATATACTGCAAAAGGAAATTTGGTTGCAGTAATTTCTAATGGTACTGCAGTTTTAGGGTTAGGAAATATTGGCGCAGCTGCATCTAAACCTGTAATGGAAGGAAAGGGTTTGCTTTTTAAAATATTTGCTGATATTGATGTTTTTGATATTGAAGTTGATGCAACTGATGTGGATAAATTTGTAGAAACTGTAAAAGCAATATCGCCAACATTTGGAGGTATTAACTTGGAAGATATCAAAGCACCAGAATGTTTTGAGATTGAAGAAAGATTAAAAGCAGAATTGGATATTCCTATAATGCATGATGATCAGCATGGGACAGCAATTATTTCATCAGCAGCATTATTAAATGCTTTGGAAATTGCGAAAAAAGACATTTCAAAAATTAAAGTTGTAGTAAATGGTGCGGGTGCAGCAGCTATATCCTGTTCTAAATTGTACTTAGCTCTTGGAGTAAAGAAAGAAAATTTAGTAATGCTGGATAGTAAAGGTGTTATCAGAAATAATAGAGAAGGGCTTGAAGGGAATAAAGAATTCTTTGCAACAAACAGAAGGTGCGAAACTTTAGAAGATGCAATGAAAAATGCTGATGTATTCTTAGGGTTATCAGTAGCAAATATTGTTTCTACTGAGATGGTGCAATCTATGGCGAAACACCCAATTGTTTTTGCACTTGCTAATCCTTATCCTGAAATTTCATATAAAGATGCAATGAATAGTCGTGATGATATTATTATGGCAACTGGTCGTTCTGATCATCCTAATCAGGTTAATAATGTACTAGGATTTCCTTATATTTTTAGAGGCGCAATGGATGTAAGGGCTACAGAGATTAATGAAAACATGAAGTTAGCTGCTGTAAAGGCAATTGCTAATTTAGCTAAAGAAACTGTACTTGATGAAGTGAGTTTAGCTTATGAAGATAATACTTTGGCTTTTGGGCCTGAATATATTATTCCAAAACCATTAGACCCAAGATTGATAACTGCTGTTGCTCCAGCTGTTGCAATGTCAGCAGTACGAACTGGAGTAGCAAAAGAAGAAATTTCAGATTGGAATAAATATAGAGAAAGCTTGAAAAAGCGATTAGGTTTAGATAATGAGTTAATAAGAACACTTACTGCAAGAGCAAAAAGGAACCCAAAGAAAGTAGTATTTGCAGAGGCAGAACATTATAAAATCCTAAAAGCAGCTCAACAAGTAAAAGATGATGGAATTGCTGAGCCAATTTTACTTGGAAGAAGACAGAAAATTTTAGACTTGATTGAAGAATTTGCTCTTGAAATGGATGATGTATGTATTATTGATCCTAAAGAAATAAAACAAGAAGATAAAAGGCATGAATATGGTGATATTTTCTGGCAGAAGAGAAAGAGAAAAGGAATTACACAATTTGAGGCCAGAAAATTGATGCGTGAGAGAAATTATTATGGTTCAATGATGGTAGAAATGGGTGATGCTGATGCCTTAATTTCAGGAATTACTAGAAATTACAGAGCTACAGTTAAGCCTGCATTGGAAGTAATTGGAAAAGAAGATGGTGTTAGTAAAGTAGCTGGAATGTATATCATGAGGACTAAAAAAGGGACCCTTTTCTTAGCGGATACAACTATCAATCTTGATCCAACTGCAGAAGAAATTGCAGACATGAGTATTATGATCGCTAAAAAGGTAAGACAGTTTAGAATAAAACCAAGAATTGCCTTACTCTCTTATTCTAATTTTGGTTCGACTAGAACAGAAGATTCTGAAAAAATGGCAAAAGCTGCGGCAATATTAAAAGAAGAAAATCATAATTTAGTAGTTGATGGAGAAATACAAGGAGATTTTGCTTTAGACACTGAAAAGATGCAAAAAATTTTCCCATTCTCTCCTTTATCTGAAGAAAGTGCAAACACACTTATTTTTCCAAACTTAAGTTCCGGAAATATGGCTTATAAATTAATACAAGAAATTGCTGAGGTTGATTCTATTGGCCCTGTTTTAGTTGGGATGAAAAAGCCCGTTCATATTCTACAATTAGGATGTACAGTTCGTGAAATTATTAATATGGTAACCTTATCGGTTGTTGATGCTCAAATAAAAAGATGATAACACATATACACGGAAAACTTATCGAAAAAACTCCAACTTATGTTGTAGTTGATGTAAATGGAATTGGTTATAAAATAAAGATTTCATTACAGACTTTTTCAGCAATTGATGGTGAATTATGCAAATTATTTACACATCTCTCAGTAAAAGAAGATTCTCATACTTTATTCGGTTTTTTTGAGGAAAGTGAACGCCATTTATTTAGACATTTAATTTCAGTTTCTGGAGTAGGGCCTAGCACAGCACAAGTTATTTTATCTACTTTTTCTACTGACGAAATTGTTCATCATATTACTACTGCTGATGTAAAAATGGTGCAAAGTGTAAAAGGTATTGGTGCTAAAACAGCACAAAGAATAATTATTGATTTGAAAGATAAGGTTGCAAAAGGAATGCCTACATCTGATTTCTTGTTTGATAAAATAGACAATACTATTAAAGAAGAAGCGTTATCTGCACTACTAGCGTTAGGATTTGCTAAAAAAGGTGCTGAAAGTAAAATAGAGAAAGTGCTCCAATCAAACTCAGAAATTGCTAGTGTTGAGGAATTAGTTAAAACTGCATTAAGTCAGATGTAACTATTTGTAGAAATTGAGAAAAGCAATAATTTATAAAATATCATTTTTAGTTTTTGCGCTATTTTTTAGCGTAAACTTATCAGCACAATCTGTTACTGATACAACTTTATTATATCCATTTTCTGGAGTACAATCTGGTGGTTTGTTTATGAACAATCCACCTAATTTTAATGCAACAGTTATATTTAATCTCGAAACAAATAAATATATTGTTCAGGAAAAAATAGGCAGTTTTGATTTTGGAAATCCTAAAATAATGAGCTTTTCAGAATATCAAGATTATGCTCTGCAAAAATCAGTAAAAAATTATTGGAATTTGCGATCAAAAGAAAGAGGAGGGAATCAATCATCTGCTTTAGGTCTGCCAAAGTTATTTATACCAGGAAAGGCTTTTGATAGAGTTTTTGGAGGAAATGCTGTGGATATTCGTCCTCAGGGTTCAGCCGAACTTATTTTCGGTTTAAAAATTAATAGAATTGATAATCCATCACTTCCTGAAGAGCAAAGGAAAACGACTTCATTTGATTTTCAAGAGAAAATTCAAATGAATGTAATTGGAAAAATTGGCGATAAATTAAAAGTTACTGCAAATTTTAATACTGAAACTACTTTTGATTTTGAAAATCAAATGAAAGTTGAATACACTGGCTATGAGGATGAAATTATAAAGAAAATTGAAATTGGGAACGTTAGTTTGCCGTTAAATGGAACATTAATTACTGGTAGTCAATCTTTGTTTGGATTAAAAACCCAATTGCAATTTGGAAGGTTGTCTTTAACAGGAATCTTATCTCAGCAAAAAAGCACTAAATCAGAAATTGAAGTTAGTGGAGGTGCTCAAACTTCAGAGTTTGATGTTTATGCCGACCAATATGAAGCAAACAAACATTACTTTTTAGCTCATTACTTTAAAGAAAATTATGACAAAGCCCTTGAGAATCTACCTTTTATAAATTCAAGTGTAAATATTACAAAAGTTGAAATTTGGGTAACCAATAAAACAGGAACAACTAATGATACAAGAAACATTGTTGCCTTTTTGGATTTAGGGGAAACGGGTTCAAATATTTATAATGGCTTTTCAACTTCAAGTGGTGGTATTTTTCCTGATAATATTGAGGCAAATAATTTATTTAACGCATTAAGTTCTAATTATTTAGGAGTCAGAAATATTAATGAAGTCAATAGCGTTTTAGGTAGTACGCCATTATCAAATGGAGAAGATTACGAAAAGTTAGAGCGCTCAAGAAAACTCTCTGAATCAGAATTTACAATCAATTCTCAACTGGGTTATATTTCTTTAAATTCTGCTTTGAATAATGATGAGGTTTTAGCGGTTGCATTTCAATATACAGTAGGAAGTAAAACCTATCAAGTTGGTGAGTTAAGTTCAACAGGCCCAACTGCTCCAGACGCTTTAATTGTAAAACTTTTAAAAGGGACTAACTTCTCACCATCATTGCCAAATTGGCATTTAATGATGAAAAATATTTATGCACTTGGGGCATATCAAATGAGTAGAGACGGCTTTGTACTTGATGTTGTTTATGAAAATACTGAAGAGTCAGGTGCAATAACAAATTACTTAAGCGTTACTAATGAGGAGGGTGTGCATGGTAAGCCATTAATTAAACTATTAAATCTTGATAGATTAAATCAACAGTCTGACGTGCAATCTGATGGGCTTTTTGATTTTGTTGAGGGAATTACAGCAAGGTCATCTAACGGTAGAGTAATTTTTCCTGTTCGTGAGCCTTTTGGGTCTTATCTAAAAGATCAGTTTTCAAACCCCACATTAGGTGAAAAGTATACTTATCAGGCCCTATATGATTCTTCATTAACAGTCGCTCAGCAATATCCTGAAAAAAATAAGTACCGATTAAAAGGGACTTATCAATCATCTTCTGGAGCAGAGATAAGATTGAATGCAATGAATGTTCCAGAAGGATCAGTTACAGTAACTGCAGGTTCGCAAAAATTAGTAGAAAATCAAGATTATACAGTAGACTATATGCTTGGTAGAGTGACAATTATCAATGAAGGAATTCTAAATTCTGGGGTACCAATTAAAATTTCATTAGAAAACAATTCTATGTTTGGAATTCAGAATAAAACTTTAATTGGACTGCATGCTGATTATGAAATCAATAAAGATTTTATGCTTGGAGCAACTATGTTGAGATTAACTGAAAGGCCATACACTCAGAAAATCAATACTGGTGAAGAGCCTATTTCTAATACAATTTGGGGTTTAGATGCAAATTATCAAACTGAAGCTCCATGGCTAACTAAAGTAGTGGATTGGATCCCATTAATTGAAACAAAAGCAAAATCAAGATTAATTGCAACAGCTGAATTTGCACATTTAATACCAGGTCATCATAAAGCAGTTGGTGATGAAGGAGTTTCTTATATTGATGATTTTGAATCAAGCAGAACATCAATTGATATAAAAAATATGGGTGCTTGGAAGTTAGCGAGTATTCCAGAAAAACAACTTGAACTTTTTGAAAATTCTAACTTGAGCGATTCATTAATTATTGGATTTAATAGAGCAAAGCTAGCTTGGTATACTATCGACCCTTTATTTTTTAGAAATACTTCTATTACCCCTCCGAATGTAAATAAAACTATTATCTTACCAAATGGTAATACAATCGGTCAGCAGTCCTATCATTATTCGCGTGAGGTTTTGGAAACTGAGGTCTTTCCTAATAAAGATCCTAACATGGGTAGTCAAATTACAAATCTTTCTCTTTTAGACATTGCATATTATCCTAAGGAAAGAGGTCCTTATAATTATACCATTAACGGAATAGGTGCTGATGGTAAGTTGACTAACCCTATAAAAAGTTGGGCAGGGATGATGCGTACTTTAACTACGACTGACTTTCAAACTTCAAATATTGAGTTTATTGAGTTCTGGATGATGGATCCTTTTAATTCTGATGATGGGGATATTTTTCATTCTGGAGGGGATATGTATTTGCATTTAGGAAATATTTCAGAGGATGTGTTAAAAGATGGGTATAAAAGTTTTGAGAATGGCTTGCCAGCATCAGCTACAGTTGAAGATGTAGATACTACTGCTTGGGGTAGGGTGCCAACAAATTTTTCAATTGTTGAAGCTTTTGATAATGATCCAACTGCTCGTTTATTTCAAGATGTTGGTTTTGATGGGTTAAAGAATTCAGATGAAAAACTATTCTTTAGCGAGACTTATATTCAAAGAATAGGAGATGTTTACGGTACCACATCTACAGTTTATGGTAATGCAACTACTGATCCATCTGCAGATGATTTCCATTATTTTAGAGGAAGTGATTATGATAGTAAATCTACTTTAATTTTAGAAAGATACAAGAACTTTAATAATCCTGATGGGAATTCTAAAACAACAGAAAATTCTCCAGAAAGTTATCCAACAGCAGCTACCTCTCAACCAAATACGGAAGACTTGAATAGGGATCATACGCTTTCAGAAACTGAAAGTTATTATCAGTATAAAGTTAGATTAGAACCTGATGAAATGATAGTTGGAAGTAATTATATTTCTGATATACTTGAAACATCAGTAAAAACAGAAAATGGAGATACAAGGAGTATTAATTGGTACCAATTTAGAATTCCAATTTATCAGCCTGATGATATAATTGGAGGTATTAGAGATTTTAAATCTATTAGATTTATGAGATTAGCGTTAACTAATTTTAATGATCCTATTGTTTGTAGGTTTGCAACTTTTGATTTAGTGAGGGGAGAGTGGAGAAGATATAATTTTAACCTTTCTGAAGCAGGAGAATATATCCCTAATGATGAAGATGGCACTACAACTTTTGATGTGTCAGCAGTAAATATTGAAGAGAATGGAAATAGAGACCCAATTAATTATGTGTTACCTTCAGGTATTGAGCAAGAAGTTGATAATACTACAACTACTTTAAGGCAACAGAACGAACAGTCATTAGTATTAAAAGTTTGTGATTTACAAGATGGAGACTCAAGAGCCGCATACAAAACTGCTGATATAGATGTGCGTACTTACAAAAGGATTAAAATGTTTGTACATGCTGAAGGAGAGGAGGATAATCTAAAAGATGGAGATTTATCTTGTTTCATTCGTTTAGGAACAGATTTCATTTCCAATTATTACGAGTATGAAATTTCTTTAAAACCTACTGCTCATGATGCTACATCACCTTCAGAAATCTGGCCAACACAAAATGAAATTGATATTGCTTTTGAGATATTAAAAGAAGCGAAACAAGATAGAAATTCAAATAGTTCAGATGTGAGCTCTCCATATATCAAGTATGTAAGAGGAGGAAAAGTTACTGTTGTTGGTAATCCAAATTTAGCTCATGTAAAAACTATAATGATTGGGATAAGAAATCCTAAAAAGAAATCTATGGTGGATGCTGATGATGGACTTTCTAAATGTGGGCAAATATGGGTGAATGAATTGCGATTGGTTGGTTTTGATGAGTATGGTGGTTGGGCTGCAAATAGTAGGCTTACAGCTCGCTTAGCTGATTTTGGAAACATTACACTTTCAGGTAATATGAGTACTATTGGTTTTGGAAGTATTGAGAAAAAAGTTAATGAAAGGCAAAAGTATAATGCTTATCAATATGATTTTTCTTCAACTTTTAATTTAGGTAAATTCTTGCCAGATGATTTTGGAATTAAAGCTCCTATGTATATCGGTAGATCTGAAGCTATTAAGAATCCTCAGTACAATCCTCTTGATCCAGATATTTTACTTACAAAATCATTATCTGCATTAGATAGTAAAGCTCAAAAAGATGATTTAAAGGTGATTGTACAAGATTATGTGCAAAGGAAAAGCATCAACTTTACAAATATAAGAAAAACAAAAGTTCAGAAAAAAGGAGCTAAAGCTGAAAAAGCAAAAATATATGATGTTGAGAATTTTACGGTTTCGTATTCTAAAAATGAGACTTTCATCAGAAATATAAATACAGAGTATAATCGCACTACAAATTATAGAGGAGCTCTTACTTATAATTTTAATACTCAGCCGAAAAATATAAAACCGTTTTCAAAAATTAAGTTCCCAAAATCAGCATATTTTAGGTTAATTAAAGACTTTAATTTTAATACTATGCCAAAATCTTTCTCTTTTAGAACAGATATTGACAGAAATTATAATGAAACAAAATTAAGGAATTTGAGTAACTCAAATATGATAATTACTCCAACTTACAATAAGTATTTTACTTGGAATCGTTCCTATGAATTGAAGTATGATTTAATGCGAACTTTAAAGTTAGATTTTGCAGTTAATCAGCAAGCAAATATTGATGAGCCAGCAGGAAATCTTGATAAATCTGATCCTTTTTATAGAGATAAAATGGATACTATTTGGAGCAATGTTTGGGATTTTGGAAGGATGAAAACTTACAATCAAACTTTCGGAATGAATTATCAGGTCCCATTAAATAAGATTCCAATTATAAACTTTATCTCATTAAACACTCGTTATAATGGAGGGTATAGCTGGACGGCTGCTCCATTGGCTGTTAAGCATCTTGGTAATAATATACAAAACTCCAATTCTGTTCAGTATAACGGTCAAGTAAATTTAACTACTCTTTACAATAAAGCACCCTACTTTAAGAAGTTAAGTCAAGGTAGTGGCAGAGGAAGAACAGGTAGGAATACTGTAAGAAATAAAAAGGAACAAGAAGATAGTAATAGAAACGAAAAGAAGAAATTTGAATTTTTAAAACATGCTACTCGCTTTGCTCTTGGCGTAAAAAATATATCAGTAAATTATTCCGAAAATAAAGGAACTTTTCTACCAGGATATCTAGAAAAACCTCAATTTTTAGGTCAAGATTGGTCGCATATGTCTCCAGGACTACCTTTTACTTTTGGTAGCCAAAAAGATATTAGAAATCAGGCTGGAAGCCAAGGTTGGATTACTAAAAGATCTGATTTAAACACACTTTATAAAAGAAATAGCTCACAAAATTTAATATTAAGAAGTACAGTCGAGCCTATAAAAAAATTTAGAATTGAATTAACGGCAAATAAAACTACTTCCAACGATCATACAGAGTATTTTAGATGGGATGATGATATGGATAATTTTAATTCATTTAGTCCAAATAAATCAGGTAGTTATAGTATTTCTTTTATTTCCAGTTGGACAGCATTTAGAAAAGATAATGATGATTATGAATCACACACTTTTAATAACTTCAGAAATTATAGAATAATAATTGCAAATCAATTAGCAGAACAGAATCCTAATTTTAATGGATATATTGATCCTGTAACAGGATATCCTGTTGAGTATGATAATAATGATACTATTCTTACAGGTGGATATGGAGCCACATCTCAGGAGGTTATGATCCCTGCATTTTTAGCTGCATATAGAGGTAAAGATCCTTCTAATTCAAAGTTGACTGAATTTCCAGCAATCCCATTGCCCAACTGGAGAATTACTTATGACGGTTTGATTAAAATTCCTTTTATTAAAAGGAGATTTAAGCAATTTAGTTTAGGACATTCTTACCGTTCTACCTATTCTGTTGGCTCTTATCAAACTAATTTGGATTACGGAAAAGGCGATGAGGTAAATTACAATAATATGAGTTATCATGTTTCTCGTGAAATTTCTCAGGTTACAATTAATGAACAATTCAGTCCTCTTTTTAAAGTTGATATGACATGGAAAAATAGTCTTTTAACTAAAGTTGAATTTAAAAGATCAAGAGTTTTAGCATTATCATTAGCGAACAACCAACTTACTGAAACTGGCTCGCAAGAATATATTATTGCTGTTGGTTATCGAGTTAAAGATGTTGAGTTTAAGATGTTCTCTGGAGGAAAAGGAAAGAAGGTGTCAAGTGATTTGGACTTAAAATTAGACTTTAATATAATGAATAATAAGACAATTATAAGAAAAGTAATAGAGGATGTAGAGCAAATAACTATGGGGCAGCAAGTATTTAAGATTAAATTTTCTGCTGATTATGTAGTAAATCAGAGGCTAAACATTAAAGCATTTTATGATAGAGTTATTACAAATCCTTTTATTTCTACAACTTTCCCAAGCTCAATTACAAATGTAGGATTTAGTTTAAGATTTACCTTAGCAGGATAATTTTGCCGACTGATAAAAAAATGTATTTTTGAAAAAAATTATTAAATGAATTTTCCAGAAGAATTAAAATATACAAAAGACCATGAATGGTTAAGAGTTGAAGAAGATAATATATATGTTGGGATCACTGCCTTTGCTCAAGGTGAACTTGGTGATATTGTATTTGTTGATGTAGATACTGAGGGTGAAGAGCTAGAAAAAGAGGAAGTTTTCGGTTCAGTTGAAGCAGTTAAAACAGTTTCTGATTTATTTATGCCAATAAATGGGGAGGTTTTAGCCTTTAATAAACAGTTAGAAGATGAACCTGAGTTAATTAATTCTGACCCATATGGTGAAGGGTGGATTATTAAAATTGTAGCATCAGATGTAAGCGAATTAAATAGTTTGCTTTCAGCTGAGTCATATAAAGAATTAGTAGGTTAAAAAATAAAAATTATGGAACCAAAAAAGAATCCAGATATTAGTCTTGAGAAAAAGAAAGGTCTTTTCTTTCAGATTGGCTTAGTTATTACTCTTGTTATTATTTTAGGTGCTTTTGAGTGGAAAAGTTATGACAAAGTGGTTTATAATTTAGGGCAGTTAAATCTTGATGATTTAGAAGAAGAAATTATCCCAATTACAAAACAAGAGGTAAAACCACCACCACCACCACCACCACCACCCGAGATAATTGAAATTGTTGAGGATGATGTAGAGATTGAAGATGAAATTGAAATTGAAGATACTGAATCAGATGAAGATGTAGAAATTGAGATTGAGGAAGAGGATGATGAGGAATTCTTTATGGTTGTTGAGAATATGCCAGAATTTCCTGGAGGTGATTTAGGGCTTATGAGATACATTCAGAAAAATGTAAAGTACCCTGCAATTGCAAAAGAATATAATATTACAGGTAAGGTTTATGTAAGTTTTATTGTTGATAAAAAAGGATCTGTCACAAATGTAAAAATTGTAAGAGGAGTTGATAAAAACTTAGATGCAGAGGCAATGAGAGTCGTAAAATCTTTACCTAAATATAAGCCAGGAAAACAAAGAGGGAAATCAGTTAGAGTAATGTTTACAATTCCTATTAACTTTACTTTGAACTAGCATTTAGTTTATAGATAAAAATAGAAAAGCCGAGCATTTGCTCGGCTTTTCTATTATAATTTTGAATTAAGTTTTATTTAAAACATCAACACATATTTTCTGGTTTTACCCAAGTATCAAATTCTACTTCAGTTAAGAATCCTAGATTAATGCTTTCTTCTTTTAAGGTTGTTCCATTTTGATGAGCAGTTTTAGCAATTTTTGCTGCCTTTTCATACCCAATTTTTGTGTTTAGTGCTGTAACTAACATTAATGAATTATCTAGATTCTTTTTTAGGTTTGCATAATTTGGCTCAATTCCTACTGCACAGTTTTCATCAAAAGAAACACAAGCGTCACCAATTAATCTTGAAGATTGTAAGAAATTAACAGCCATTAAAGGTTTAAAAACATTCAGCTCATAATGCCCCTGCATTCCTCCAACTGAAATTGCTATATCATTACCGATTACTTGAGCACAAACCATAGTTAAAGCTTCAGCTTGAGTAGGATTTACCTTACCTGGCATAATTGATGAGCCAGGCTCGTTTGCAGGAATAGTAATTTCTCCAATTCCACTTCTTGGCCCTGAAGCTAATAGTCTTATGTCGTTTGCAATTTTATTTAAAGAAACAGCTAGTTGTTTTAATGCTCCATGACTTTCAACTATTGCATCATGAGCAGCAAGAGCCTCAAATTTATTATGAGCAGTAATAAAAGGAAGTTCAGTAAAATCAGCAATATATTTAGCTACAATTTCAGAGTATCCTTCAGGAGTATTAATTCCTGTGCCAACTGCAGTTCCTCCTAAAGCTAATTCTGATAAATGAGATAAAGTATTCTTTAAAGCTTTTAATCCGTGATTTAATTGAGAGGCATAACCAGAAAATTCTTGACCTAGTGTAAGTGGAGTAGCATCCATTAGGTGTGTTCTTCCAATTTTCACCACATTCATAAATCGTTTTGATTTAGCATCAAGTGTATTTCTTAATTGCTCTACTCCTGGAATTGTAGTTTCAATAATCATTTTGTAAGCTGCAATATGCATCCCAGTTGGGAAAGTGTCATTAGAACTTTGTGATTTATTTACATCATCATTTGGGTGAATTGTTTTTTCAGTATCTTCTAAACTTCCCCCATTTATAACATGAGCCCTGTTTGCAATTACCTCATTTGTATTCATATTAGATTGTGTTCCACTTCCAGTTTGCCAAACAACTAAAGGAAATTGATTATCATGTTTCCCTTCTAGAATCTCGTCACAAACATTTGAAATCAAATCTCTTTTTGCTGATGACAAAATGCCTAATTTACAATTAGTATGTGCAGCTGCTTTTTTTAGATAAGCAAATCCATAAACAATTTCTAAAGGCATACTTGAGGATGCTCCAATTTTAAAGTTATTTCTACTCCTTTCGGTTTGTGCCCCCCAGTATTTTTCTGAAGGAACTTTAACTTCTCCCATTGTATCTTTTTCTATTCTATATTTCATCTTAAAATGTTTTGATAGTTTTATTTGTTGTTGTTTCTTTGCGCTAAATTAATAATTATGAAATTTCTAGGCTTTTTAATCTTTGTTTTTGTTATCCTAATGGCTTTTTGGGGAGTATTCTTCTTGGCTGGAGTAATTCCTTATTTTATTTATGTTTGGGTAAAGGAAGGTAAGTTAGAAAAGGATCAAATCCCTAGCTAAATAAATTTAGCACATTCTCAGGCGGCCTTCCTATTATTGCTTGTGTATTTGAAGTAACTATTGGTCTTTCCATTAGCTTAGGATTGTCAACAAGTGCTTTGATGATATCATTATCACTCATTTCTTTTCCTTTATATTTCTCTTTCCATATTGTTTCTTTTATTCTTACTAAGTTTATAGGTTTAAGCTTCATTTTCTCTAAAATAAGTTTATAATCATCAAATTCTAGAGGTTCATTCAAGTACTCTATAATTTCATAATTATCTGTTTTCTGTTTAATCAAATCAAGTGTTTGCCTGCTTTTACGACATCTAGGATTATGATATATCTTCATTTGTTTAATATTTTATTTTTGCCCGAACTCCATCAAAAAAGCCTTTATGAACGAATTTAAATCACCATTTAATACTGCATCAGGATTTGATGACTCATGATTTGTTCTTAAATCTTTTACCATTTTATAAGGGTGTAAGACATAATTTCTTATCTGCGAACCCCATTCTATCTTTTTCTTACTTCCTTCAAGTTTGTCTTTTTCTTCTTGTTTTTTTCTGATTTCTAGCTCATATAGCTGTGATTTTAAAAGTTGTATTGCTTTTGCTTTATTTTCTAATTGTGACCTAGATTCAGAGTTCTCAATTATTATTCCTGTTGGTTCGTGCTTCAATCTAACTGCCGATTCAGTTTTATTCACTCCTTGCCCACCAGCACCACTAGCTCTAAAAGTGTCCCAGCTTACATCTGAAGGATCTAAATTTATTTCAATACTATCATCAGCAAGTGGATAAACAAAAACAGATGCAAAAGTAGTGTGTCGTTTTGCGTTAGAATCAAAAGGTGAAATTCTTACTAGCCGATGTACGCCATTTTCTCCCTTTAAATGTCCGTACGCAAAATTACCAGAAAGTTCTAGAGTTACAGATTTTATTCCAACTGGTTCAGACTTTTGTATATCTAGAATTTTTACTTTACAATTATTTTTCTCTCCCCACATCACATACATTCTCATTAGCATTTCTGCCCAATCTTGACCTTCAGTTCCCCCGGCTCCAGGGTTTATTGTCAAAACTGCTGACATGCTATCTTCCTCAGCACTTAACATGTTTTTAAACTCTAAATCTTCAACCGAAATTTGTGTGATTTTAAATTGTTCTTTTAATTCATCTTCTGAAGCTCCAAGTTCTAATAATACAGATAGTTCTTGAATATTTAATTCAATTAAATCATAAGATTTAAGCCAACTTTTTAGTCCACTTAATTTCTTTAAGAGTAGTTCCGCATCTTTTGGATTGTCCCAAAATCCATTTTCTTGTGATTTTTTTTCGAGATTTCCTACGTCCTTTTCTTTGGTAGAAATATCAATAAACTTATGGAGCTCAACTTTTCTTTTGTTTAAGGAATTAATATTTTCTTGGTTTACCATTGTACAAAAATACTTATTTATTACTAAACTCTCTGATTTTATCCCATACCAAATTGCCTTCAAATCCTCTTTGGATTAAAAAACTTGCAATTTTCTTTTTTCTTGTAAAATGATTTTTGTCTTTTAAACTATTATTTTTCTTCTCAAGAAGATTATTTAATAGAATTTCATATTCTATATCTTTTATTTCCTTAAGCCCTTTGTTAATGCAGATGTTTGAGATTTGCTTCTTTCTTAATTCATTGGTAATTTTTATTCTCCCCCACTTTTTAATTCGGAATTTTCCTCTACAGTAAGATTTTGCATAGCGTTCTTCATCTATGTATTTGTCAGTGATTAGTATTTCCAAAATATGATCTTGAGAAAATACTAAAAGTCCCCATTCTTTCATTTTTTGAATCACATCAAATTGGCATCTATCTTGTAAAGCACAAAATTTTTTCAATCTATCAAGTGCTATTTTAATGTCATAAACTCTCTTATTGCGCATCTATCAAAAGTAGTAAATATCAAATTAAATACTACTTTTACAGGCGTGAAAAATAAACAAGCAATTACATTACTATTTCTAGCTAATATTATTTCTGGACTAGCACAAGGAATAAGTATGGTTGCTATCCCTTGGTATTTCGTAAAAGTAGTTGCTCGCCCAGAAGTTTTTGCGAATGCTTATTTTCTAATTACATTTGGCACTCTTTTCTGGGGTATTTACGCAGGTACACTTGTTGATAGATATTCTAGAAGAAATCTGTTTGTCATTATAAATATCATTTGCGGATTATTTATCGGAAGTGTAGCTGTTTTTGGAATTTATACTGCTTATTTATCAGACCTATTAGTGATTTTAGTTTTTGGTATTACAATAGTTAATTACAATATTCATTATCCTAATTTGTATGCTTTTGGGCAAGAAATTACAGAGCCTAAAAATTATGGAAAATTAAATTCTTATATTGAGGTGCAGGGACAAGTTACTTCTGTTTTAGCTGGTGCTTTTGCAGCACTTTTACTTACAGGAACTACTAATAATGTTTTAGAAATTGGAGGACTCACTTTTTATTTCCCTTTTAATATTGAACAGTGGGAAATCTATGAGGTTTTTATGATGGATGCAATTACTTATTTAGGTGTGATATTTATTTTTCTACTAATGAAGTACACTCCTATTTCAAAAGATAAAATACACACTTCTGGTATTTTTGATAGACTAAAGGGAGGGTTTTCTTATCTTAAAAATAATCAAATAATTTTTATTTTTGGGTTTTTCTCTTCATTTCTTTTTGCATTCACTTTAGTAGAAGTGCATGTAATACTCCCTTCTTATGTAGATAAATTTTTAAAGATGGATGGAAATATTTATGCTTCTGCTGAAATTTATTATTCATTTGGGGCTATTATGGCGGGAATACTCATACTAAGAATATTTAAGAAATTCAACACTGTTTTTGGCATAATTGTTTTGATGATAGCGGTGTCGTTTGCTTTCTATGCGATGGCAATTTACAATATATTGTGGGTATTCTTTCTAGGGAATTTTATATTAGGAATCACAAATGCAGGTGTCAGAATACTAAAAACAACTTACCTATTTAATCATGTTCCTAATAATTTAATAGGCAGAACTAATTCAGTATTTGGCTTTTTAAATACTATTATTCGAATGGTGTTAATTGGATTTTTTGCATTGCCTTTTTATCAGATATCAGATAATATTCGTTACGGTTATTTAACAGGAGTAATTATGATGATTATAGCTG
>CAJQLK010000040.1 GCA_905479165.1 uncultured Flavobacteriales bacterium
TAGCGTTAGAATTGATGCAACAAAAGGCCTTTTCATCACCTCTTTTTGTGTCTGTATTCCAAAGAGCAGGATGTTTTGCTCCCATTGGTTTCCATAATTTTTCAGAAGTATATTCATTTACACTTTGCCCTGTAGCACTTTCCACAATAAATGCTAATAGCTGTGAGCATGAGCTATGATATTTAAAGATTTCTCCTGGAGGTTCAACAGCTTTTAGTCTCATCATTTGCTTTTTAAGGTTTGGCGCAAAATAGGCCTCTGCAGTTTGCCCTAATGGGTCGTGATAATCCTCATCCCAATCAAGACCTGAGCTCATTGTGAGCAAGTGCTTTATTGTGATTGTAGAGTTATCTCCCTCACAAAATTCTGGCAGAAAATCACAAGCCTTTTGATTAATACTATCAATCTTTCCTTCTTTAATAGCAATTCCAACCAAAGTAGATATCCAGCTTTTTGCCATAGAAAAGGAATTTGAAGAACTATCTGAAGAATAACCATTCCAATACTCTTCAAAAATGATACTGTCATTTTTTATTACCATATAAGCAACAGTGCCCAACTTATCATTTATGGGTTTTATAAATTCAGGAAGTTGTGCTTTATTGTATTCTTTTGAAACTAACCACTCTTGATGATTCCCATTTTTAATACTATTTGAGGGGAAATGAATATAATCATCAATATATGAAGATGTATATCCCTTTAAATAGGTAACAGAAACAGCCTTGTAAAGCCAAGATTTTCCACTTAATATGATGAGAAAATTAAGAATTACAAAAGTTAAGAATATGTATTTCAATGCTTTTTTCATATTAAATTACTTCCATTTCAAAAAGCTCAATTAAATGAGTTTTTACTTTGCTTTTTACTTCTTCAAAATCTATTTCTCTTTTTAATTCTTTTTCTAAAGAAGTGACTTTTTTATCTAAAATTCCACAAGGGATAATATTTCCAAAGTAGGATAAATCTGAATTTATATTAAATGCAAATCCGTGCATAGTTACCCATCTGCTGCTTTTTACCCCAAAGGCACATATTTTTCTGGCTTTTGGCGTCCCCACATCAAACCAAACTCCAGTTTCTCCTGGAGATCGTTCGGATTCCAAACCGTAATCTTTTAAGGTAAGGATTACGGCCTCTTCCAAAAAGCGTAAGTACTTGTGGATATCCGTAAAAAAGTTATCCAAATCCAAAATTGGATAGCCAACAATTTGTCCTGGACCATGATAAGTAATATCACCACCTCTATTAATTTTATGAAAAGTTGCCCCCCTGCTATTCAAATAATCCTCATTTACTAAAAGATTTTTTTCATCTCCACTTTTACCTAAAGTATAGACATGAGGATGCTCACAAAAGAGCAAGTAATTATTAGTTTTATTTGATTTTTTTTCTTTTCTATTTGCAGACTTTGTTGATAAAATTCCAGAAAAAAGTTTTTCCTGATAATCCCAACATTTTTTGTAATCAATTAGTCCTAAATCTTGAAACTCTACTTTCTTATTCATTAAACTTTAGCTAATTCCCCTTTCAAAAAGTCAATCACGTCAATTTCAATTGCATCCACATTATTCATTACTGACAAATACCAACTTACCCAATCACCAAGATTTATGTGGTAAAGCGAATTTTCAATTAAAGAATCTCCTTTACTCCAGATTTGAGTAATATTTTCAGTGAACTTAGAAATTACTTTTTTATTGATATCCATTCTTATTTGATTACGGTTATAGTCTGATTTATTACGGAAATACACAACAGCCAAATCATTAATATTTGTACGCCAACCTAATAGTTCGTTATGATTCATTTCAGGAACAACATGGTGCCAGCACAACATTTTACTATTTTCATTTAACTGCTGACGAAAACGAACAGCAACCCCTTCAAAGCCATTTGCCACATAAATAACGGGTGTTTGTTTGTGCATTTTTTTAGCCAAACTGATTGCTTGTTTTTGGATATCAGCTTTTTCTGAATCAATAAGTGTAATTGCTTTATCAAAGTCTGTTTTAAAAGAATCATCAATAATTCTGTAATGGTGTAGCATGAAAAATAACTCTGTAAATGCATAGCCAAACATAGCTCTTGGCGGCTGGTTACCTGGAATTATTATTTTGTTGTATTTATTCTTATCAGCAATGACTTTTAATTTTCCTCCAGAAGTAATTACTGCAATTTCTGCACCTTTTGCTTGGCATTTTTCCAAAGCATAAAGTGTTTCTTCAGTATTTCCTGAGTAAGAATTTGCAATAACTAGCGTATGTTCATTCACAAAATTAGGTACACTATAGTCTTTTGTTGAAGTAATAGGAATATTTACTTTTGGCGAAATAATATCACTTACAATGGTTCCTCCAATTCCAGAACCACCTAACCCACAGATTAAAACATTTCTGATTTCTTTAGTACAGGAAGTTAAACTTGTATTGTTTGCAATCTCAATTGCTTCTCTTAAATGATTACTAAAATCATCAATGTATTCGTTCATTTTCATCTTAAATATTTTTATAATTTGATATTAAAGTTGGCTTGTTAAAAGAAGTCGAAAATACGAAATAATAGGATAATAGAATTCCTATCTTTGTAAAAAATTTAATAGATGACAAGAGTACTTTCTGAGCAAGAATTAGTGAGAAGAGAATCCTTACAAAAATTAAGAGATTTAGGAGTTGATCCTTATCCAGCTGACTTATTTGATGTAAATATAACATCCAAACAGATTAAGGGAAAATACAAGGAGGGAGAAGAGTTAAATGTAGTGCTTGCAGGAAGGTTGATGAGCAGAAGAATTATGGGTAAAGCTTCTTTTGCTGAGTTGCAAGATAGTGATGGGAAAATTCAAATTTATGTAAATAGAGATGAAATTTGTGAAGGGGAAGATAAAACCATGTACAATACAGTTTTCAAAAAACTATTGGATATTGGTGATATTATAGGAGTTACAGGAACTGTTTTTATTACTAAAGTTGGGGAGATATCCGTAAAAGTAAAAGAACTAAAAGTGCTTACAAAATCCTTACGCCCATTGCCTTTACCAAAGGTTGATTCTGACGGAACTATACATGATGCTTTTACTGATCCTGAAAAAAGATACAGGCAGAGATATGTGGATTTAGTAGTAAACCCTGAAGTAAAAGATGCTTTTATTAAGCGTACAAAATTGACTAATTCTATGCGTGAATTTTTGAATAAGAAAGAATACTTAGAGGTAGAAACGCCAATTTTACAACCACTTTATGGTGGGGCTGCAGCTCGTCCATTTAAAACACATCACAATACTTTGGATATGGAATTATACCTTAGGATTGCAAACGAATTGTATTTGAAAAGATTAGTTGTTGGTGGTTTTGATGGAGTGTATGAATTTTCAAAAGATTTTAGAAATGAGGGAATGAGTCGTTTTCATAATCCTGAATTTACACAAATGGAATTGTATGTTGCCTACAAGGATTATGCTTGGATGATGGATTTGGTAGAAGAAATGGTAGAGAAAATTGCTATTGACTTACACGGAAAAACAGAAATTCAAGTTGGTGATAATTTAATTAATTTCCAAAGACCTTGGAAGCGTTATACTATGTATGAAGCAATTGAGCATTTTACAGGAATTGATATCTCAAAAATGGATGAGGCTACTATTGCTGAAATGGCTAAGAAGTTAGGTGTTGAGGTGGATAAAAGTATGGGTAGAGGAAAATTAATTGATGAGATTTTTGGAGAAAAATGTGAAGATCAGTTGATACAACCTACTTTTATTACGAACTATCCTGTCGAGATGTCCCCATTGGCAAAAAAACACAGAGAGGATGAGGGTTTGACAGAGCGTTTTGAGGGGTTTTGTAATAGTAAAGAAATTTGTAATGCCTTTTCAGAATTGAACGACCCTATTGATCAAAGAGCACGTTTTGAAGAGCAATTGGAACTCGGGAAAAGAGGAGATGATGAAGCAATGTTATTAGATGAAGATTTCCTAAGAGCTATTGAATACGGTATGCCACCAACTGCCGGCTTGGGTATTGGTATTGATAGACTTTCTATGATTATGACCAATAGTAAATCTATTCAAGACGTATTGTTCTTCCCACAAATGAAAGCCGAAAAAGGTGGAGCTGAGGAGTAAGAAAAAACTTACTTTAAGCAACTTATCTTGCTAAAAGTTTTTTTGAAACTTTATATGTTGCAGAATATAAAAGACCTTCTTGTCGAGTTTTAAGTGTCTTAAATTCTTTTTTGTACCAAACAGGATTAGTTGCTTTCTTTTTATGATTTTCATGTGATGAAGCTTCATGAGATTCATTTTTAGACCAGGGGGCAATAGTATAAATGCTCAATCCAAAATATTCAGCTCTATCTAAAACAATCCCAAAATCGTTTTCAGAAAAATATTGAATACCATCTTCAGCAAATCCATCATTTAGGTTTTTTAAATCTGTAAATATATTTTTTTCTAAAAATTCTGATTGTTCCATGTTTGCGTTTTTGATGAGGTTCTTTTGTATAAATTATAGGCTTCAAAATTAGGCTAAATTTTTCACAATTACTTGCTAAAAGGAAAGGTGTGGGAAATAAGTTTATTTTTCATAAATCTTTTTGGCTTTTGCTTTCCCAATCAATTTTTCTAATTCTTCTTTTTTAGCTTCCATAACTTTTTTAACCGAACCAAAATGAGAGATGAGAAGCTCCACAGTTTTTGGGCCTATTCCTTCAATTTTATCCAATGAAGTGCCAAGGATATTTTTTTCTCTTTGCTTGCGGTGGTGTGTAATGCTAAAGCGGTGGGCTTCATCTCGTAATTGCTGTATCAACTTCAAACTTTCTGACCGTTTGTCTAAATATAACGGAATACTATCACCAGGAAAATAGATTTCTTCCAAGCGTTTTGCAATTCCAACAATAGCCACCTTCCCTCTCAACTTTAATTTATCCAAACTCTTTACTGCTGAGCTTAATTGTCCTTTCCCTCCATCAACAATAATCAATTCTGGCAAAGGCTCTTCTTCTTTCAAAAGGCGTTTGTATCTTCTATATACCACCTCTTCCATACTAGCAAAATCATCAGGACCAACTACTGTTTTGATATTGAAATGGCGATAATCTTTTTTACTCGGTCTTGCATTTTTAAAAACGACACAAGCTGCCACAGGATTTGTACCTTGTATGTTGGAATTATCAAAGCACTCAATGTGCTTTGGGCGATTTATAAGGTGTAGATCTTTTTGCAACCGTTCTAAAATACGCTTATTATCTTGTTTTTCAATATTGTTAATTTTGCGCTTTTGTTTATCCAGCTGCATGTATTTTGCGTTCCTCAAACTTATGTCAATCAGTTTTTTCTTATCCCCAATTTTAGGAATAGTAATACTTAAATCTTCCCAAACATTTTCCAAGGAATGAGAACAATAAATGGTTTTAGAAGTGCTTTTGAACCTTTGTCTGAGCTCAATAATTGCTAACTGCAATAACTCCCTCTCTGTTTCATTCAATTTTTTATTCAACTCTAAAGTGTGTGCTTGAATAATGGCGCCTGAATTTATCTTTAGATAATTCACAAAAGCAGTGTCTTTATCTGAAAGAATTGTAAACACATCTACATCATTAATCTTAGGATTTACAATGCTTGATTTTGCCTGATAGTTGTTGAGTAAATCAATTTTCTCTTTTACCGATTGAGCTTTTTCAAACTCCATTTTTTCAGAAAAATGAAGCATAGTTGTTTTTAAATGTTGTGTTACCGATTTAATATCTCCCTTTATAATTTGTTGGACATGCTCAATTCCCAATTGATATTCTTCATTAGTTTGCTTATCTTCACAAGGGCCTAAACAGTTTCCTATATGGTACTCCAAGCATACTTTGAATTTCTTTGCATTGATGTTTTTATCCGTTAAGCTTAGGCTACAATTTCTTAAAGGGTATAGTTGATGAAAGAAATCCAAAAGAGTTTTTACCAAACGAACAGAAGTGTATGGTCCAAAATATACTGAACCATCTTTAATTACATTTCTTGTTTGGAAAATTCTTGGGAAGGGTTCATTTTTTATGCAAATCCAAGGGTAAGTTTTCCCATCTTTTAAGGCTACATTGTATTTGGGTTGATGTTTTTTTATCAGATTATTTTCTAATAAAAGGGCATCAATTTCAGTAGGAACAACTACATATTGTATGTCGTGAATCTTACTGACAAGTACTTTTGTTTTTCCGTGTTCTAGCTTTTTGTTAAAGTAGGAAATTACTCGTTTCTTTAAGTTTTTTGCTTTACCAACATATAATAAAGTTTCATTTTTATCATAGTAACGATAGACCCCTGCTTTTTCAGGGATTAGCTTTAATAAGCCTTTTATGTGTTCGGTTGCGGGCATTATCTACTTAGAACTACAACTTGTTTAAACTTTTCATTAGCACCATCTTCACCATCAATAATTTTAGTTTCAACCCTATCCCCTTTAAGATATAAGCTAATGTTATCAATTGAACCACTTTCCCCTCCAATTTTAACAACACAATTATTTGCTGTATTACTTGTATCTTTCATATCCCAAATAAAATATCCTTTTGCGAGATTAATGGTAAAGATTGCGATAAAAAAAGAAAAGTAAATAACAGTTTCTTCATAATCCGTAAATATACTACTTTTACAGAGTTTAAAAAAGACAAATGAAATTAGCAATAGTTGGCGTAACGGGAATGGTTGGAAAGGAAATGTTAGAGGTTCTTTCTGAAAGGAATTTTCCATTTAAAGAGTTGATACCAGTAGCTTCCAAAAATTCTTGTGGAAAGACTATAAATTATCTTAGTAAAGAGTATGAAATTATTTCACTAAATGACTTACTTGCTAGAAAAGTTGATTTAGCATTATTTTCTGCTAGTGATGAGGTTTCAAAAGAATGGGCACCAAAATTAGCTGCAAGAGGAATTAAGGTTATTGATAACTCTTCATTTTGGAGAATGTCAGAAAATCATAAATTGATAGTTCCAGAAATTAACGGGAAAGAACTAGCCTCTGAGGATATGATTATAGCTAATCCTAACTGCTCTACTATACAACTGGTAATGGCTCTTGCGCCACTTCATCAAAAATTTGTTATTAAAAGAGTAGTTGTTTCTACTTATCAATCAATTAGCGGAACAGGAAAAAAAGCAGTTGAGCAATTAGAAAATGAGGAGAAAGGAGTGATTGGAGACATGGTTTATCCACATCAAATTTACAAAAATGCTTTGCCACATTGTGATGTTTTTGAAGATAATGGGTATACTAAGGAGGAAATGAAAATCACAAATGAAACCAAGAAAATTTTAGATGAATATATTGATGTTGTTGCAACTGCTGTTCGTATTCCAGTAGTTGGAGGGCATTCTGAAAGTGTAAACATAACTTTTGAAAATGATTTTGATTTAGATGAAGTTAGATTTGCTTTAAATCAAATGGTCGGCGTAGTTGTGATAGATAATCCACAAAAAAATGAATATCCAATGCCAATAAATTCTTACAAAAAAGATGAAGTATTTGTTGGGAGAATTAGAAGAGATTTTACTCAAAAAAACACCTTAAATATGTGGATTGTGGCTGATAATTTAAGAAAAGGTGCTGCTACAAATACAGTGCAAATTGCCGAGTATTTAATTAAAAAAAAGCTCATATAAATGATTATTAGCCATAAATACAAGTTTGTTTTTATAGGTTTACCATTCTCTGCATCATCAGCAATTTCAAAAGAATTGCACTTGCAATATGAAGGAGCGCCATATTTAAGAAAACACTCGCTTTATCATGAGTTTGAAAAAGTAGCTACTCAAAATGAGAAAGATTATTTTGTTTTTGCTGTTCTTAGAAATCCAATGGAAATAGTTGTGACTGTTTATGAAAAGATGAAGGCAAATTCAAAAGGTAATTTCACCAATCCTGATTTGTTTTCAGAAAATGGAGGGCATATTACTAAGAAACATAGAGAAAAATTTTATTTTATTCATGATAATAAAGCTAGCTTTCAAACATACTTTTTAAATTTTTTTACAAAGCCATTTGATAATTTTTCTTCATTGACTCTTGATAATTGTGACTTTGTAATAAGATATGAAAACATTGCAGAAGACTATGTCTTAGCACTTAAAAAATCCGGAGTTTCAAACCCAAAACCCTTACCTGTAGCAAACAAAACAACGGGAAAAAAGAAAGACCTTTCGTTATATTATTCTAATGAGATTAAAGACAGGGCAATTAAAGTATTTGGTCCATTTTTATCCAAATATAATTACCCATTCCTTGAAAGTTGGGGTGAGGTTAAGGTTTCTTTAAGTAGTAAATTACAATTTATGATTTTAGGGTTTTTAAGAAATTTTAATCAAAAATATATTAAGAAAATTTCGAACACTAAAGAGATTAAAGGTACAATTTATGGTGATATGCAAAGAGGAAGGCTTAACTAAACTCTTTTCTGTAAAAAAGTAGAATCATAAAAATCCCAACTGAAATTCCAGCATCAGCAATATTAAAAACGGGTCGGAAAAAGATAAAATGATCACCACCCCATAATGGCATCCAATCAGGGAAGTGGGAATTTATCAGAGGAAAATAAAACATATCTACAACCTTCCCATGAAGCAGAGGAGCGTATCCTCCAGTTTCAGGTAAAAAAGCAGCCACATTGTTAAAGCTTTCATTAAAGATCAGCCCATAGAAACAACTATCTATTATATTGCCTATTGCGCCACCAATAATTAGGCCTAAAGCAATTAATGAACCTCTAGAAATTTGATTTTCTCTTACAATATCATTCACATATTTAATTCCAAATCCAACTACTATTATTCGAAATAATGTTAATATTGTTTTTCCAGTATATCCCCCAAACTCCATTCCAAAGGCCATCCCGTTATTTTCAGTAAAGTGTATTATAAACCAATCAAAAATTTGAAATTCTTGACCTAAAAACATAGATGTTTTTATATAAAATTTAAGAATTTGATCAAATAATACTAAAAGAAATGTGGTGAAAAATATTTTTTTCAAAGCAAGTATTTATTGAGCTTTTTTTGCCTCAATACTTAATGTGGCATGAGGAACCAAGTTCAACCTTTCTTTAGCAATTAATTTACCTGTAATACGGCATATGCCATAAGTCTTATTTTTGATTCTTAACAAAGCGTTATTAAGATGTAAAATAAACTTTGCTTGTCTTTCAGCTAATTTAATATTTTCTTCTTTGGATAAAGTAGTTGAGCCTTCTTCAAACTGTTTAAATGTTGGAGAGGTATCTTCCGTTCCATTATCCGAATCATTTGCTGTTGCAGCTCTTAATACTTTTAAGTCATCTTCTGCACTTTCAATTTTTGCAAGTATTATTTTTTGGAATTCTTCTAATTCATCTGCTGAGTATGTTGTTTTTTCTACCATAATGTTAATTTTTAATTATAAGAACTTTAGTTGAAATGTTGTCAATTAATTCAATTTCAGAGCCATTTAATATTGTATGCACTTCAAAATCTAATTGCACAGCTAAAGTTTCATCACAAATATAAGTGAAATTATTCTTAATAGCAGCTGTTAAACTATCATTTTTTTCAACCTGTATTTTTACCTTGTCTGTAACTTTAAAACCACTATCCTTTCTTAAGTTTTGTATACGATTTATAAATTCTCTTGCCAAACCCTCCTCTCTCAATCCATCAGAAAGTGTAATATCCAATGCAACTGTTAAGCCGTTATTTGTTGCAACTATACAGCCAGGAATGTCTTTGGATGTAATTTCAACATCAGAAATATCAATAGTAATTCTTTCATTCATTATATAGTTTCCATCCCTCTCAATTTTCTTAATATCATCTACTGAAAATCGATTTACAATACTAGAAATTAATTTCATATCTTTTCCAAATTTAGGCCCTAGTGTTTTAAAGTTGGGTTTAATTTGTTTAGTCAAAACATCAGAATCTTTACCTAAAAATTCAATTTCTTTTACATTTATTTCACTTAAAATAACAGTAGAAACCTCATCAATATCTTTTTGCATTTTTGCATTTAAAATAGGTATCATTATTTTTTGGAGAGGTTGACGAACTCTTAATCTTTCCTTTTTTCTTAAGGATAAGACAAGTGAAGTTACATTTTGTGCCAATTGCATTTTTCGCTCTAAATCTTTGTTAATTACACTTGCATCTGATTTTGGAAAATCTGATAAATGAATTGAAAATGCAGAGTGTTTTCTGCTTACAATATTTAAATCTTGGAACAATCTGTCCATAAAAAATGGCGCGATTGGTGAAGAGAGTAACGCTACTTTTTCTAAACATTCAAATAAAGTCTGATAAGCAGCAACTTTTTCAGTATTATACTCTCCTTTCCAAAAGCGTCTTCTGCTTAAACGAACATGCCAGTTGCTCAATTTATTCATTACAAAATCTTGAATTAAACGAGCAACTCTTGTTGGCTCATAGCTTTCATAATTTGCTTCAACTTCTTTTATTAAAGTATTTAACTCAGATAATATCCATCTGTCCAACTCTGTTCTTTCACTTATAAGGACATCATCTTCTGAGTAGTTAAAGCCATCAATGTTAGCGTAAAGCACAAAGAAAGAATAAGTGTTATAAAGTGTTCCAAAAAACTTTCTTTGCACCTCAACAATTCCACCTTCATCAAACTTTAAATTATCCCAAGGCTGTGCGTTAGATATCATATACCACCTTGTAGCATCAGCTCCGTATTTGGCAATTGTTATAAAAGGATCTACTGCATTCCCCAATCTTTTTGACATTTTATTTCCGTTTTTATCTAGAACTAATCCATTTGAGATTACATTTTTATACGCAACAGAATCAAAAAGCATAGTAGAAATCGCATGCAAAGTAAAGAACCAACCTCTTGTTTGATCAACCCCCTCAGCAATAAAATCAGCAGGATAATTTTTTTCAAAGATGTCCTTGTTTTCAAATGGATAATGCAATTGAGCGTAAGGCATTGACCCAGAATCAAACCAAACATCAATTAAATCTAATTCCCTTTTCATTGGACTTCCATCTTTTGACACTAAAATAATATCATCAACATAAGGTCTGTGCAAATCAAAAGAATTGTAATTTTTATCTGACATATCTCCAACAACAAAATTAGTCAAAGGATTAAATTTCATAATTCCAGCAGAAATTGATTTTTCAATTTCAGATTTTAATTGTTCTACTGAGCTGATACAAATTTCAGTTTCTCCATCTTCTGTTCTCCAGATAGGAATAGGAATCCCCCAAAATCTTGAACGAGATAAATTCCAATCAACTAAGTTTTCAAGCCATTTACCAAACCTTCCTTCTCCAGTTGATTTTGGTTTCCAGTTGACAGTGTTATTAAGCTCCATCATTCTCACTTTATAGTCAGTAGTTTTTACAAACCAACTATCAATAGGGTAGTACAAAATTGGCTTGTCAGTTCTCCAACAATGAGGGTATGAGTGTTCGTATTTTTCTGATTTGAAACAGAGGTTTTCCCCCTTCAATTTGATAACAATTTGTACGTCAACTGAAAGTTTTGGCTTTTTATCAGAGTCAGTGTAAAATTCTTCTTTTACATACATTCCCGCAAAATCAGTTACCTCATCTACAAACTTTCCTTGCTTATTTACTAGCGTTAAACTTCCAATTCCATTTTGGTTACAAACACGATTATCATCCGCACCAAAACTTGGCGCTAAATGAACAATTCCTGTACCATCTTCTGTTGTAACAAAATCTCCTAATATAACCTTAAATGCATCTCCATCTTCAGGTTGAGCATAAGCTAAAATCTGTTCGTATCTTAAGCTTTCTAAATCAATACCTTTAAATTCTGTGATAATTTTGAATGGTAGATTTTTTTTTCCAATTTCATAATCTTCAAATTTAAGTTCAGCATTTTCTGCACTAAAATACTTAATCGCCAAATCTTTAGCAACTACTACAGAAATAACTTTTCCTGTGTATTGATTTAGCGTTTCTACTAATAAATAATTAATCTTTTTGCCTACTGCTAAGGCCGTATTAGAAGGTAAAGTCCATGGGGTAGTAGTCCAAGCTAGAAAATAAACATCATTATTAGTTTGGTCAAATAAAAATTTAGAATCAGAATTATTTACAACCTTAAACTGAGCAACTACTGAAGTGTCTTTTACATCACGATAGCAGCCTGGCTGATTGAGTTCATGTGTACTTAAACCAGTTCCTGCTTTTGGTGAAAATGGTTGAATTGTATGTCCTTTATAAAGCAAACCTTTTGAGTGCATTTTACCTAATAACCACCATACGCTTTCAATATATTTATTGTCATAAGTTACATACGGATTTTGCATATCTACCCAATATCCCATTTTTTCAGTGATGTCTTCCCAACTTTGCTTATACTTCATCACATTAGTACGGCAGGCCTTATTGTAATCTTCAATTGAGATAGTTGATCCAATATCTTCTTTAGTAATTCCTAATTCTTTTTCTACCCCAAGTTCTACTGGTAGACCATGAGTATCCCATCCTGCTTTCCTATTAACTTGAAATCCTTGTAGAGTTTTATATCTACAAAATAAATCCTTAATTGTACGAGCAATTACATGATGAATTCCTGGCATTCCATTTGCTGATGGAGGTCCTTCATAAAATGTAAAAGTTGGATTCTTTTTTCTCCTTTCAATACTCTTATCAAAAACATCAGATGCTCTCCAATTTGCTAACACCTCTTCATGAATGTTAGATAAATTTAATTGTTTGTATTGCTTGAATTTACTCATATGGTATGCTAAATATAATGCGTGCAAATATAGTTTTTGCAATTTATATAAGCAATAGTAAAAGAGCTTTTACCTAATTAAAATTAATTCTTTAATTTCTTGATGTTTCCATCCTTCATAATCTTGGTAGTACATTTTGTAAATATATACACCCATTGGCAATTCATTTCCTGTTGATTGATGCTTACCATCCCATCCATTTTCACAATCTAAATCTTGAATATTAGATGTAGAGTAAACAAGATTTGAGAATCGATCAAAAACATTGAAAGTAAAAGTTGCTTCTCTAATTCCGTTATAGGCAATACAAAATTTATCATTTTTCCCATCTAAATCAGGAGTAAATGAATTAGGAACCCATATCCAATAATCGTCAGTAATTGTAATTATTTTTGAAATAGTATCGGAACAACCAATATCATCAGCAACTATTAAACTTACATCATAGAGACCTGTTGTAGTTGAATAAGTATGGTAAGGATTCTGATTATTATCTAGTGCTGTATTATCTCCAAAATCCCACTTCCAAGAAATCAAATTTCCATCTGTAGTGGATTTATCTGTCAAGCTAACAGTAGTATTCAAAATTGAAAGTGTATCTGGGTAAGCATTGAAATCAGCTATTGGTGATTC
>CAJQLK010000041.1 GCA_905479165.1 uncultured Flavobacteriales bacterium
AGATACTGTAACTGCTGTTTCTGATGATTTAAAAAGTAAAACTTTAGAATATTTTAATATTAAAAATGAGATAAAGGCTATCCCTAATTTTATTGACATGAGTTTATATCAGCAGGAAGATGATATGAAATTACGAAACCGATTTGCAAAAAAGGAAGAGTTTATTTTAACGCATATTTCTAATTTTAGAAAAGTAAAAAGAGTAGAAGATGTTATCAAGATTTTTAATAAAGTTCAAAAAGAAGTTCCATCAAAATTATTAATGATTGGGGACGGGCCTGAGCGCTTAAAGGCAGAGCAATTGTGCCGAAAATTAGGTATTTGTGATAAAGTGAAATTTCTAGGAAAGTTAAAGGTAATTGAAAAAATGCTTTCCATTGCTGATATTTTTATTTTACCTTCCGAAACAGAAAGTTTTGGTTTGGTTGCTTTGGAAGCTATGGCGAGTAAAGTGGCTGTGATATCGACTAATACTGGTGGGCTTCCTGAAGTAAATATTGATGGGAAAACAGGTTATTTATCAGAAGCAGGGGATGTGAAAAAAATGGCAACTGATACTTTAAGTTTATTGATAGATAATGATAAGCTAAATTTATTCAAAGAAAATGCTTTAGCACATGCATATACTTTTGATTTGCCAAATATTTTACCGCAATATGAAGCCGTTTATCAAAAACTTTCTTGCAAAATGAAATCATGAAGAAGATAGGCTTGACAGGAGGTATTGGCGTAGGGAAAACTTTTGTTGCTGAATTGTTTCATCAAATGGGTATTCCTGTTTTTAATGCAGATGTTGAGGCGAAAAAATGCATGGTTGAGGATGAAAAACTGATGATTGCTGTGCAATTGGCTTTTGGTAAAAATATATATGTAAATGGCATACTTCAAAAAAAAGAACTAGCCAAAATTGTATTTAATAATGATGTTGCTTTAGCAAAGTTGAATACTTTAGTCCATCCTGTGGTAAAGCAAAAATTTGAAGATTGGTGCAAGGCTAAAACGGCTAAACTTGTGATAAAAGAAGCCGCTATTTTATTTGAATCAGAAGCTAACTTAGGCTTGGATGCAGTTATTTGTGTAAGTGCTACAGAAACTTTAAGAATTGCAAGAATTCAAAAGCGAGATGAAAGCTCAGTTGAGGATATAAAAAGCAGGATGAATAAGCAAATGCCACAAGCAGAAAAAGAAAAATTAGCTGATTTTGTTATTGTAAATAATGGTAAAAAGTTATTGCTTACTCAGCTTATAAAGCTGCTTAAAGAAATGGAGTAATATCTCCTTTTCCTTTACGAATTATTTCAGAATTATTTTGGGTGCAATCTACAATTGTAGAAGGGACTGCCTCCCCGTATCCACCATCAATTACCATATCTACAAGTTTACCAAAGTGTTCATAAATTAATTCAGGGTCAGTACTATACTCTAATAACAGATCATCATCTTTTACTGATGTAGTGACGATAGGGTTTCCTAGCTCTTTTACTACTTCCCTAGGAATATTGTTATTTGGGATGCGAATTCCAATTTCTTTTTTTGAATTTTTGAATAACTTAGGGATGGCGTTATTGGCTTCCAAAATAAAAGTGTAAGGTCCTGGTAATGTTTTTTTCATCAACTTGTAAGCTGAGGTTGCCAAATGCTTGGTGAAATCAGAAATATGGCTTAAATCATAACAGACAAATGCAAGGTTGTGTTTTTTAATATCTATACCTTTTAATCGGCATAGTTTTTCCATAGCTTTTTTATTATTTACATCACAACCAAATCCATAAACTGTATCAGTTGGGTAAATAATTACACCTCCATCTTTAAGGCAGTCCACAACTTTTTTTATTTGCCTTGGGTCTGGGTTATCAGCATGAATTCTTAAGAGCATTAGTTAAAGAAGTATTGAATTATTAAGTATAAAATGGCTAAATCTAGGAAAAGTAAAAAACCAAATAAAATAGGATTTGCATCATACAGCTCTATTAATTTTTCCCAAATCTCATTCATTATTTTTTAAGTTTAAGCAGTTTGTAAGATAAGAATGTAGGGATAGTCCCCCCTATAAAAATTACCCAAATTGGCATTTCCCATTCTGATACTGTAATTTCTCTTTTCATAAAAATTTTTTATAAGTTGTAAAATTTCTGCAAGCAAAAGAACAATGAAAGTAGCTGTAATAATGTTGTTTGTTTTCATTTTAATAATTTTTTTATTCCCAATTATTTATACCTTTTGATAGAATAGTTGTAAAGTTCCATATGTTGCAATAATTATCTCCAGCACTAAAATACAAACAATTTTTAAATAAATATCATCTTCTATTTTCCTTATTGCAGGATTGATGTAAGGGAGTGAGATGATAAAAGGCTTTGTATTTTTCGTTAAAATTACTATTTTAATTCCAAAACAACAATGTTTTCTACATGATGTGTTTGTGGAAACATATCAACTGGCTGAATATGTGAGACTTTATATTTCTCATCCATCAAAGCTAAATCTCGAGCTTGTGTTGCTGAATTACAACTTACATATACAATTCGTTTGGCACTAATTTTAAGGATTTGTTCTACTACTTTTTTGTGCATTCCGTCTCTTGGTGGGTCTGTAATGATTACATCAGGAATTCCATTTTTTGAAATGAATTCATCTGTAAAAATCTCTTTCATATCTCCTGTATAAAAAGTACAGTTGTCAATATTATTGCGTTCTGCATTTAAGTAAGCTGCTTTTATTCCTTCTTCTACAGAGTCAATTCCAACAACTTTTTTAGCGGAAGTAGCAATATATTGTGCTATAGTGCCTGTTCCTGTGTAAAGGTCATAAACTAAATCATCAGAAGTAATATTTGCAAGTTCTTTTGTTATGCGGTACAATACTTTTGCTTGCTCGCTATTGGTTTGGAAAAAGGATTTTGCTCCAATTTTAAAGTAAAGTCCATCCATCTCTTCCATGATATGATCTTCTCCATTATAGCAAATCACTTCTTGGTCGTAAATAGTATTGTTTGCTTTTTGGTTGATGATATATAATAAAGAAGTAATTTCATGAAAAGTAGTTTTAATATGTTCCATCATTAAATTGATGTTCTTTTTATCGTTTTCATAAAACTGAACTAAAACCATTATATCCTTTGTGGAGGAAGAACGAATCATAAGGTTTCTTAATAACCCTTGTTGATTGCGAATATCAAAATAAGCAAGATTGTTTTTATCAGCAAACTTTTTTACTGACAACCTGATTGCATTTGAGGGTTCTTGTTGTAAATAGCAATTATGCAGATTTATTACTTTATCGAACATTCCAGGAACATGAAATCCACAAGCATCTTTATCTTTTATATCTTCTTCTGATTGTATTTCTTCAATGGTAAGCCACCTTTTATTAGAGAAGGTGTATTCCATTTTATTTCTGTAAAAATACTTATTTTTGCTTCCAATTATTTCTTGGTGACGAGGCAGATCAATCCCACCAATTCTTTTTAGGTTGTTAAGTACTTCATTTTGTTTAAAGCTAAGTTGAGATTCGTATTTCATGTTTTGCCATTTGCAACCACCACAAGTTCCGAAATGCTCACATTTTGGTTCTGTTCTTTTTTCAGAGTAAGTATGTATTTTTTCAATTCTGGCTTCCCAATATTTCTTTCTCCGCTTAAGAACAGTAATATCGCAAATATCTCCAGGGACTCCTCCTTGTACAAATATAGCTCTTCCATCATGTTTAGCTACTGATTTTCCTTTACTTGCTGTATCAATAATTTCAATATTTTCTATTAAAATTGGTTGTCTTCTATTTTTCCCCATTCTGCAAAAATAAATTATATTAACAAAAAAGCATCAATATTATTCAAACATCAATTTTCTATGAGATTTTTGACAAATCGCTAACTTTTTTAGTTGTGATAATATCTTTTGCTCTTATATTAGTTATTATGATGTAGACTTTTCGTTTCACTTAGTTAGTAAAAGTGAGGTTTTTTGAAGGGCGTGGTTAATTTCCACCTCCTTTTTTATTTCATAGCTTTTTTAAATTTCTATCTATATATTTGCACTTTAATTATAAATTTTATAAAAAATGAGTAAGTCAAAACAATATATGGAATTAGAAGATAAATATGGAGCACATAATTATCATCCTTTACCTGTAGTGTTAGCAAAAGGTGAAGGGGTTTTTGTATGGGATGTTGATGGGAAAAGATATTATGATTTTCTATCATCTTATTCAGCAGTAAATCAGGGGCATTGTCATCCTAAAATTGTAGATGTTCTTAAAAAACAAGCTGATACTTTAACGCTAACTTCTCGTGCATTCCATAATAATGTATTAGGTCAATATGAACAATTTATAACAAAACTTTTCGGTTATGACAAGGTTTTACCTATGAATACTGGTGTTGAAGGTGGAGAAACTGCTAATAAATTAGCCCGAAAATGGGGTTACATGAAGAAAGGTATTGAAAAAAATAAAGCTAGGATTATTTTTGCCAAGGGAAATTTTTGGGGTAGAACACTTGCTGCAATTTCTAGTTCTGACGACCCTTCTTCTTATGAAGGTTTTGGTCCTTTTATGCCCGGATATGATTTGATTCCATATAATAATCTTGAAGCGCTAGAAAAAGAGCTTCAAGACTTTAATGTTTGT
>CAJQLK010000042.1 GCA_905479165.1 uncultured Flavobacteriales bacterium
TATCTCCAAAATCCCACTTCCAAGAAATCAAATTTCCATCTGTAGTGGATTTATCTGTCAAGCTAACAGTAGTATTCAAAATTGAAAGTGTATCTGGGTAAGCATTGAAATCAGCTATTGGTGATTCTAAAACAGTTACAATTCCCTCTCCATTGATTTGCCCAATATCATTAGCATCTGAAAAGCTGTTTAGTGTGTACAGCCCTTCTACTGATGTGTAAAAAGTATAAGGGTTTAAACTCGTAGTGATTGATGGTTGTGCAATACCATTTTCTGAATAAACAAAAGTATAGGGAGAAACCCCAATAAAAGAAACATTTATAACTCCTTTCTCTTTTGCGTTATCACAAATAGTATCATTTCCTGAGATAAAGGCAGATATTGTTGAAAGATTTAAAACAATAGTATCATCAGAAATTCCATAAAATGAATTATTTATAGAGGAATTTCCATTCAACATTGTGTTATAATTCGTTGACCAAGACCCAAAGCCATAAGTAGGGTCAATAATTGGATTTAGTGTATTTAAGATATCATTATATACGATTTCAGTATGTGGGAAAACCGATATATTTATACCATTAAGATCAATTGAGGTATTCGTACCGCTAGGGATAATATCATATACAATTGTAGGCTTTTTATACAATTGTAGCGTAATAGTATCCGCATAAGTTACAGTAAAGTTGATGTTTTCTGTAAGAGTTGAAGGGGATAAAAAATTACTATCAGAACTCCATGAATCAAACCCATATAAAGCATCAATATTTGGCATTAAAGAGATGTTGTCTCCAACCATATTTGATGTGGTGTAAGGGAAAGCGCCAATAATCGTTCCATTTATATCAATTGATGTTGTAGTGCCTAAAGGATCTATGTTAAATACAACACCTCTACTCTCTCCAAAGTATGCTCTTACTAAAACATCACTTTGTAAGTCAAGCACTAAAGTGTCAATATTTGGGTCGTATAAATAAGATGTAGCTGATATTACCTCCCAATGATCAAATGTACCGCTTACTACTTCAAAAGGAAGGTCAATACCACCAAATCTTTGGTCAGTCCAACCAGAATTTAACGGATTAATAATATTACTATTACTCATTTCAACCTCTCCAACTCCAACTATTTCTACTGTGACATTAAATATTCCTGTAATTGCAGTATCGCAATCCACAAAACCTGAATTCATACTATCACACCTTGCTAAAATAAAATCTCTTAAATCAGTAACATTAGATTGCCAAGCAGCATAAGTGCCACCCCAGGTTGTAATTTGTCTTGGCATTTCAGGCTCAATTACTGCGACCATACTGTCTAATACATATATCATAAAATCGCAAGATAACCCTCCATTTGCTAAATCTTGCCACCTGTTAATATAGTCATCATGAAATTCTTGGTTGGTAAGCATTTCATTCCAAATTGGAACATGTCCTTGCCCACCAGTATTACCTAAAGTACTTGCATCACATGGTGATGCGTCAGGGTCTGAACTTGGAATGCCTGTATAATTTGTTCCGTGGTCAAATGTATTGTCCATATCCCAAAGCGTGTAACGCCATTTCTTTTTATCTCCATTAGGATCCATTCCTCTCCACCAAGCTGTATTCCAATTTAACCAGTCTTGACAAACTACATATGAATTCAAAAGAAAATAATCGATTAAACTACCTGTATTGTATTCACTTTTTGCTTGATTATAATTTGCTTGATTAACCATTGGGTTTGCAGCAACGTAATTTACAAAGTTATTCCAATCTGGTTGTGAATTAGGAGCTCCATATTCAGTCCAAGTGCCTCCCAAGTTTTTAAATATTGCAAGTTGTTTTTATCCTGATCGTAATAATAATCAGTAAAATCATGATCATCAACTTTCTCCCTCATTTCATAAACACCCCAATAAGCACCATTTAAATATAGAATACATGAAGTAGTTGACCTTTCATCCATTCTTAAATCAGCTAACTGAGATAAATGATGAACATAGGCATCTCTAATATGCGCACCAGAACCTCCATATGAAAAAGGATAGTTATCATTTGCAGCTGCTTTTACAATTATTCTTTGAAATTTATCACGATTCTTAGTCATAAATATTTCATCTTGTAAAGCGTAATTATATCCAAATTGATCTCTCATCACATAATCAAATCCTCTTTGATCATAAGCCCAAGAATCATTACCATGTTTATTAAACTCACCAGTTCCTTTATCAAGTAATATTCCGTTTTTATCAAACCATTCTATTGTGCCTTCAGGCTCAAGCCCTGAGCTTCCCCAACCACCATCTAATAAATCTTCAAGCCCGCCTGTTCCGGTATTTCCCGATATTGACAAAATAGGTATAGTGTGAGTGTCATTAATAAAAAAAGTATGGTAATCAATAAAACTAGAAGGAATTGTTGGATCCGAGCTATAGCAAATCGCTTTTACCACTGTTGTGTTTGTAATGTTAATTGCTGTGGTATAAAGAGCTGAAGTATTATTTGGCTCATCTCCATTAGTGGTATAGTAAATTGTAATGTTTGGCTCTGGAGAGCTTAAAGTTATATTAATGGCAGCAGCATTATATCCTCCAACTTGCGAGAAAACAGGAGCTTTGGCGTATTCTTGCATTGCACCAATATTAGGTGTATTAGGTGTTCCATTAACAAAAACACTCCATATTGCAGATCCATCTGTTTCTCTACCTCTAGTATGTGAATTTTGATTTGCAAACACTCTTATTGAATCTTGCAATACTCCACCACCATCAGAAAGCATAAATACTTCACTACCCTTGGTTTGAGTAATTTTAAAATTAGAATGTGCATTCATGCCAATTACTTCATCTCTACCTGAACAATAAACTAGTGCAGTACCACCAGCCGGAACAACAAATGATGACGGAATTATCCATTTTAATGGATTACTTACTTTGTCAGAAAGAGCCCATCCGTTTATGTCTACTGCAGAAGCGGTTGGGTTATAAAGCTCTACCCAATCTTCATATTCTCCATAATTATCAGGGTAAGTATCGTAATTAGCTGCTGAATACTCGTTGATAACAATTTGTGCACTTGAATCAAGGCAAGCAAAAATAAATAGTAGAATTAAAATATTTCTCATTCTACAAAAATACACATTTTATAATATTTTACTCTATATAATTAGAGGGTATCTTACGTATTCAAAAGATATTCTTATTCTTAAAATTAAAAAGCAAACTATTTTTCTACTTTTGTCCTTTAATTTAATTAATATTTAATGTCGAACAATATAAAAGAGGATTTAAAAGTTTTTAATGATTTAATTGATGTGTTTTTAGAAGACGAGAAACTCAATCCTATTTCAGAAAATATAGAATCATCTGACATAAAAGAAGTGTTAAATATTTCATTGCAAAATGAAGCATCAATTGGTATTGAATTTACATCTGCATTAAGTGACTTGATGTTAAAAAGCCCTAAATCCTCATCAAAACTATTTTTTAATCAGCTTTTTGGAGGTAGACATAGTAAGGCTGTATTAGGAGATTTATTGGCTGTTTTCTTAAATAACTCAATGGCAACATATAAGATTGCAGGACCGCAAGTTGCAGTAGAAAAAGAAATCCTTTCTCAGGTTTATAAACTGGTTGGGTATGATAAAAATGCAGGAGGAACTTTTCCAACAGGAGGAAGTATGAGCAACTTCATGTCCTTAGTAATGGCTAGAGATAAAGTAAATATAGAGATAAAGTATAGAGGTATTAATGAAAAATTGATTGCTTATACATCAGAAAACTCTCATTACTCAATTGCAAAAAATGCATCCTTTACAGGCTTAGGTAAAGATAATGTTCGTTATATAAAATCGGATGAACAGGGAAAGATAAATATTGATGCCTTTAAAAATCAAGTTGAAGATGACATTGCAAATGGCTTGGTTCCTTTTTATATAAATGCCACTGCAGGCACAACTGTTTTATGCGCGTTCGACAATGTTGAGGGGTTGGCGCCAATTTGTAAGAAAAATAATATTTGGCTGCATTTAGATGGGGCATTTGGCGGATCAGTTATTTTTAGTAAAAAGTACAATCACTTGGTAAAGGGAATTGCGCAAACAGATTCGTTTTGTTTTAATGCTCATAAAACTTTAGGAGCCCCATTAAGTACTTCAATTTTAGTAGTAAAAGATAAGCATGACCTATATAATTCATTTAATAATGATGCTGCTTATTTGTACCAAACACATGATGAAGATTTTAATTTGGGACAAACTTCTTTTGAGTGTGGAAGAAGAAATAATGCACTTAAGTTTTGGACTATGTGGAAAGCAATTGGCACAAATGGAATTGCTAAAATAGTTGAGCATGAATTCTCACTTGCTGATACAGCAAGAAAATATGTAAATTCTAATTTCGATTATACATTGTATAGTTTTAAAGACTCGTTATCAGTGTGTTTTAATTATAAAGATTTTGACCCAGAAGATTTGTGCACGAAACTTTATGAAAGCAATACTTTAATGGTAGGTTTTGGTCATTTTCATGATAATGTATTTGTAAGGTTGGTAACGATAAATGGAGAAAATACTGATGAAGATTTAAAACACTTTTTTAATGTTTTAGAAAACTTTGCTAATGAAAATTCAGACTCTATAAAAAGAATATCATAATAAATGCAAAACGAGTTTATAGTTACCCTAGCGTGGCCAGAAGGAATGGTAAAAGCCGCTGGAGCTTGGTATGACAATATCTTAACGCAAGATGGAGAGTACAGAGTTGGTCATTCAGCAATAGCACTTATTACTTCAACTACAAAGAAAGTGCATTATTTTGATTTTGGGAGGTATCATACTGCTAAAGGATATGGTAGGGTTAGAGATATAGAAACTGACCCAGATGTAGTAGTAATTGATGCTGAAATTTCTGAGAATAAGATTACAAATATTGATGAGATTCTTTTATATCTATCGCAAATGAAGGCTACACATAGTGATGGAAAAATGTATGCTTCAGTTCTAAGTAATGTAGATTTTAAATCAGCTTTTAATAAAGCAAAAGGAATGCAAAAAAAAGGCATGTTACCATATGGACCTCTTGTTAGGCCAGGCACAAATTGTTCCCGTTTTGTTGCAAAAGTAATTATTGCGTCAGAACCCTCTTTTATTAAAAAGTTAAGACTTAAATATCCTTTTTGTATTTCTCCATCTCCCAAAAGAAATGTAAGTATTTCAAACAATCACTATTATGTAGTAGAAAATGGAGTGATCATTGAAGTTAAAAAGAGTAAATTAGAGTCTTACTTTACATCTATAGAAAGATATGAATAGACCACAAAAAATTTCAGGCAAAGCTCAACTCATAAAAGGAATTGGAGCAAGCTCTTGGTTTACAATTGTAGAAGAAAATGAACTTTTTAGAATAGAAAGATTTTCTACTGATGGAGAATTAGAATGTTCCAGATTATTTGCTGTAACACCAAGTAGCTTTGATGTAAAACAACCATTTGAATTCACTTATCTTTCCCACTGCAAGCAATGTACAATCATACAAAATGAAATAACATATAAATTTTATACTAATGAATATTAAAGTATATGGTGCCGACTGGTGCCCAGATTGCGTAAACACAAAGAATTTCTTAAACTCAAAAGGAGTTGAATTTGAATACATTGACATTACTGACAATGAACAGGCAATAGCGCTTGTTGAGCAAATAAATAATGGGAGAAGAGTCATCCCTACTTTGGTAGTAGATGGTAAAACTTATACGAATCCAGGTATTGCTGGATTAATGAAAATTATCGCATAATAAAAAGTATGTTTACACTCTCAAAACCTACTAAATGAGCGACTCAATAAAGCACGAATGTGGTGTAGCAATGTTAAGATTGTTAAAACCATTAGATTTTTACCAAAAGAAATATGGAACATCACTTTACGGATTAAACAAGATGTATTTGTTGATGGAAAAGCAACACAACAGAGGGCAAGATGGGGTAGGATTGGCTAATGTAAAGCTAGATGTAGAAGCAGGAAAAAGATACATTAGCAGGAAAAGATCGGTAGCAACTAACCCAATACAAGATGTGTTTAAGCAAGTAAACAGAAGGTTTGTTGAACTTGAAGAAAACGACCCTGAAAAATTAAAAGATCCAAACTGGATGAAAGATAATCTGCCATTTACAGGTGAGTTATTTTTAGGACACTTAAGATACGGTACTTTTGGAGAAAATACCATTGAACAATGTCATCCTTTTTTAAGACAAAATAATTGGAAAACACGGAATGTTGTTTTAGCAGGCAACTTTAACATGACAAATGTTGATGAGCTGTTTAATCAATTAGTTGACTTAGGGCAGCACCCAAAACAAAAAGCGGATACCGTTACAATATTGGAAAAAATTGGTCATTTCTTAGATGAGGCAAATGATGAGATTTACTATCAACATAAAGATAAATTCTCTAAAAAAGAGATTACTAAAGTAATTGAAGAGGAGTTGGATTTACAAGATATCTTAACACAATCCGCAAAGTATTGGGATGGAGGTTATGTAATGTGTGGCTTGATGGGACATGGAGATGCTTTTGCATTGAGAGACCCAAATGCTATTCGCCCAGCATATTATTATAAAGATGATGAGATTGTTGTAGTTGCATCAGAAAGACCAGTTATACAAACTTCATTTAATGTAAATATTGAAGATGTTAAGGAAATTAAAAGAGGGCATGCACTTATCATTAAAAAGGATGGTACAGTTGAAGAAAAACAAGTTCGTGAGCCATTAGAAAGAAAAGCTTGTTCTTTTGAGCGTATTTATTTTTCAAGAGGAAATGATGTCGGAATTTATAATGAAAGACTAGAATTAGGTAAGCGTATCTTCCCAAAGGTATTAAAGTCAATAAGTAATGATGTAAAGAATACTGTTTTTTCTTATATCCCAAATACTGCTGAGGTATCTTATTTTGGTTTATTAAAAGGATGTCATGCTTACTTAAATGAAGTAAAAACAAAGAAGATTCAGGAGCTAGGTAATAATCCTTGTCATGACGAAATTGCTAAAATTATGGAAATTTCTCCAAGAGCTGAAAAGATAGCAATTAAGGATGCAAAATTGAGAACCTTCATTACTTCTGATGATAGTAGAAATGATTTGGTTGCTCATGTTTATGATGTTACTTATGGTACCGTAAAGCCTACTGACAATCTGGTTATGATTGATGATAGTATTGTAAGAGGAACTACCTTAAAGCAATCAATTATTAGAATATTGGACCGTTTAAATCCTAAGAAAATTGTAGTTGTTTCTTCCGCTCCACAGATTAGATATCCTGATTGTTATGGAATTGATATGGCAAAAATGGGTGATTTTATTGCTTTTAATGCAGCTGTTGAATTATTGAAAGATACTAAACAAGAACAGATACTTACGGAGGCATACGAAAAGTGTAAAGCACAAGCTCATATACCAAAAGAGGAGATGGTCAATCATGTACAGGCGATATACAAGCCTTTTACTGCTGAAGAAATTTCGTCTAAGATAAGTGAGCTATTGACTCCTACAGGAACGAATGCTGAGGTGGAAATTATCTACCAATCTATTTCGGATTTACATGCTTCTTGCCCTGATCACCAAGGGGACTGGTACTTTACAGGAAACTACCCAACACCAGGAGGAGTGAAAGTGGTGAACAAAGCCTTCATGAATTACATGGAAGGAAATAACGCTAGAGCTTATTAAGCTCTTTTGGCAACTAAACTATACCCAAGATATGCTGCTGGAAGGTAGAATATCAAATCTATTTTGAACCAGCCAGGGTGTATTAGGTTTTCTAAATTATACCAACCAGCAAAAGTGAACAATAAACCGATAAACAAGAATTGATACTTAATGGCAGTTGAGTTTTTCCATTTTGAAACTTGAGAAAGTAAAGTAGCGACTAATGCTCCAATAAATGACCTTATAGCATGAGAAAAAATTACTAATAGAATAGCGCCTAAAGGTGCAACTGCCATGTATTTGTTAAGTGCTTCAGCATCTTCCATTGTCACCCCCTCATGTAAGGGATAGAACACCATACTTAGATAATGCATACCCATCATACCTAAAATTATACCTATTATAGTTGTAGTTATTGCTCTTAATATATCTTTAATTTTTGGTAAATATAAAAAAGCCCCACCAAATTAGTAGGGCTTTTTTATTATATGCGAGAAGGATTATCTTTTCTCAGTAGTGTATACATTGCCGTGCCACCAGAATCTTTGTTCTTTTGAAGAACCATATTGCTCAACAGCCATATCAAATGCTGAACCAAAAGAGTGCATATCGAATACAGGTAATTGAGCTCCTAAATATTCTTTAAGCTCTAATTCCTTAACTATAGTGTTAGGGTCTTCCAAAGCAGTTTCCATAGCTACAGCTGCTAACTCTTCTTCAGTCATCATGTCAGCATGCTTAGGCGCCATAGTCATTTCATCAATTAAGTGAGTTGCACCAGCATATTTATCAATAATAAACATAGTGTATCTAATATCAACAGAAATAGTTCTTTGGATTTCTTCTTCAAAAGCAATATCACCACTCATAGCTTCCCAGTTACCATCAAAAGCAGTACCAACAATTTCACCCCAAGCATTAATAACAGGAGAACCAGAGTTACCACCAGTAATATCATTATTAGAAATAAAGTTAATTCTTAAGTTGCCATCTTTATCAGCATATTGCCCGTAATCACCAACTTCATAAAGTTCTTTTAATCTTTCAGGAACTTGGAATTCTTCTGATGTAGCATCTTCTTTTTGCATGATACCATCAATAGTAGTAAAGTAATCATAATGCATAGCCTCACCAGGATTGTAATCACCTACATTACCATAAGTTGCTCTCATAGTTGAGTTAGCATCTGGATAGTAAGTTTTATCAGGATTCATTTCTCTTAATCCAGCAATAAATAATCTGTTTCCTTTAGTTAACTCTTCTCTTACAATTGCTCTTTTAGGAGAAATTTGCTCAATGTATTGGTTATAAATTGACATTAAAGTTTTGTAAGCAGGATCTCTTTCAATTTTCATTGTAGAGGGGTTTTCTAAAAAAGTAAAGAATTTCTCCCTTGATGAAAATACTGATCTGTTAAAGGTATTTTTAGCATACCAATCAAAATCTAACTTTTTGAAACCAAATAGTTGATTCTCAATTTTCTTAAATACAGGAGCATGTTGTGTTTTAGGCACATGGTAGTAGTACATCTCCAACATAGAAGCAAATAATTCCTGATCAACTGATGTGTTATAATCTTTATAGAATTCTTTTGCCTCTTTTTTAATAGCTCTAATAGCAACATTTCTCTCTTTTCCTTCCTTAGGTAAAGATGCAATTGCTCTATTCATTTTAAACGACCAGTACATAATTTCTGAACCCATAAAAACAGCTTCATTTAAGTAAGTTCTGTTTAAAGCAATTTTCTGATTTGTTTTGTAAGCGCTTTCAATTAAATCTAAAGCTTCACCATACTTTTCAACTTTTGCTTCATCTTCAGCTACCCAAGCTCTGAATTCATCTTCAATAGCAACTTTTTTATCATAAACCTTCATTGATTTTAACCCTTTAGATTGACCAATAAAGTATTTCCAATAGTTAGAAGTTTGAGCATATTTAGCAGCATACTGAATTTTAGTTTTTTTACTAGCATCCATCCCAGCTTTCATAATTGCCAACTTCTCATCACGGATATCAACAGTAGTTTGATTCGTAATATCTAAAGCTTCTTTCACTCCATAAGAAGTTAAGTATCTGTCAGTGCTTCCAGGGAAACCAAAAATCATAGTATAGTCACCATTTTCAACTCCATTTAATTGGATTGGTAAGTGGTGTTTTGGTTGGTAAGCAACATTTTCAACTGAGTACTCAGCTGGAGTTCCATCAGGAGCACAGTAAATTCTATAAAGTGCAAAATCTCCAGTGTGTCTTGGCCACATCCAGTTATCAGTGTCTCCACCAAATTTTCCAATTGAGGATGGAGGCGCCCCTACTAATCTTACATCTTTAAAAGTTTCATATTTCATAATGTAGAAATCATTTCCACCAAAGAATGATTTTACTCTTGCATTGTAATATGTATCCTCAGTAGCTTCATCAACAATAGTTTTAGAAATTTCTCTAATTTTAGCTCTTCTTTCTTGCTCAGTCATATCAGTATTAAGCTCAGCAACTACTCTTGCAGTTACATCTTCAATACTTACTAAAAATGATGCCGTTAAGCCCTCATTTGCTAATTCTTGATCACGACTCATTGCCCAGAAACCATCTTTTAAATAGTCGTTACTAACGCTTGAATGTTCTTGAATAGAACCAAATGCACAGTGGTGATTTGTAAGCATTAAACCTTCTGAAGAAATCATTTCAGCTGTGCAAAACCCTCCTAAAGAAACAATTGCATCTTTCATTGATGAGTTGTTTACTGAGTATAAATCCTCAGCAGTTAATTGCAATCCGTGAGCTTGCATATCACCCTCATTCATTGCTTGTAAAAGTTGTGGCAACCACATTCCCTCATCAGCTATCGCTGTAAATGAGAAGAATCCTGCCATTACGATTGATAAAAATCTCTTAGTCATTAGTTTATTTTTTTGTTTAGGCAAATTTAAAAAACCAATAACGCATATCCCTTTCATTTCAGTTGTTTTTAAAATGAGATGTTAACAATATTTTAATGTATTTTTGCATTATATTATGGAAGAAAATAAACTTACAAGAATCAATAAATTCTTATCAGAAATAGGGTATTGCTCAAGGCGTGCTGCTGATAAATTAATTGACCAAGGAAGAGTAAAAATAAATGGGGAAATTCCTTTAATGGGAACAAAAGTTTCTGATGAAGACGAGGTAAGTATAAACGGAAAAGTGGTGCACAGAGCCAAAAAGAAGAAGATGGTTTATATTGCTTTTAATAAACCAGTGGGTATTGTTTGTACTACCGACCAAATGCGAGAAAAGAATAATATTATCGATTATATTAATTATCCTACCCGTATTTTCCCTATTGGAAGATTGGACAAACCTTCAGAAGGCTTGATTTTTCTAACGAATGATGGGGATATTGTAAACAAGATTTTGCGCGCCAGAAACAATCATGAGAAGGAATATGAAGTAACCGTTAGTAAGCCAATCACCAAAGAATTTATTGAAGCTATGGCAAATGGGGTGCCAATTTTGAATACCCTTACTCGTAAATGTTTTGTGAAGCAAACCGATAAAAAGAAGTTCAAGATTATACTAACTCAAGGATTGAACCGACAAATTAGAAGGATGTGCGAATATTTAGAATATGATGTTAGGAAGCTGAAAAGGGTAAGAATTATGAATATTAAATTAGACATTCCTGTTGGGGAATACCGTGATTTTACAGCTACAGAATTGAACCAAATCAACCAGTCAGTAGAGCATTCTATTAAAACTTATGAGGAAGGGAAGTAAAAGGTTAATTCAAATTACTTAAAACTACATCCCATAATTCTTTACGAGCTACTAGGCAATCCTTAGCCGTTTGTTCTACTTCTTCCCATTTTTGTTTGTCATCACCACATAAATCAGTTATAAGTTGTAGAGCTAATGGGCCGTGTTCTCCACCATCTAACTCTATGTGTCTTTCTAGGTAATACACAAACTTATCTAACTTATATTCTTTGCTCAAATCATTTACAATAGCCGTAAACATATCTGGTATTAAATCCTCACGACCAAAAGTAAAAGCAGATGCAATTTTATGGGCATCTCCAGTTTTTAATACATCAAAAGTGGTAGCTAAAAAGGAATCAATAGCGGTATTAACTTTAGGTAAGTTAATGTCAGTAATGCTATCTACAAAGTTTTCAATTTCATTAGTATTGGCACCACATTCTTTCATGGCATCCAAGTACATTTCATAGTGTGAGGCAGGCTTACCATCTGCATCAACATCACTTTCCTCTTCCAGCACAATAGAGTTAATCAGCCTTCTTATTTTATTGTCCCCAATAGGTTTCCAAGGAAGAGTGGTGCTGGTCAATTCAATTTGTAATCCTTTTAATAAGGACATAAAGTCCCAAACAGCATATACATGAACTTTCATGAGTTTTTGAACATCTTCAATGGTGTTAAGTTGGCTGTATAACGGATGATTTACTACATCTCTTTTGTGCTCAGCAATCTGAGTGTTTATATGTTGAATATTTTTATTCATTATTTATTTTTAAGAATGGGAACAGCCGAACAAGCCTCCCCAAACATTAGACTACTTACTGTGTTTTGCAATTTTTTGGTAATTGCCATATAAAGTGAAGCGCTTAAAGGAATTTGACCACAACCTTTTACAATCACTTTTTTGTTTTCAAATTCTGTGCTATCAATAGCATCAATATTAGCAGTGAATATTTCCTGAAATACATCCATTTTTTTTCCAAAATAGATTTCGCTAGCAATACCTTTCAAGTAAGAAGTAACTAGCATAAAAGCCCACATAGGGACAATAGCATCTGAGCTACAATTTATTGCTACTATTTTATCTTTGTAGATAGAAAAATCAAATTCTTTTAAATTGGTTCTGAATTCTTTTTCTTTTAGGATAATCTCTTCAAAAAGAAAATCCTTTACATCTAAAACAGAAATAGATTGACTAGGTGCATAGTCTGCTAAATCAATTGTGATTAGGGCACTATTTGCTACTCTATTTACAATTTCATCTCCCATGTTTTATAACATACCGAGTTCTAGTTTTGCTTCTTCACTCATCATTTCTTTTGTCCAAGTTGGCTCAAACGTTATTTCTACTTTTGCATCTTTAACTGAAGGTAAGGTTTTTACTTTTTCTTCTACTTCAACAGGAAGTGTTTCGGCAACTGGGCAATTCGGAGTAGTAAGTGTCATGGTAATTTTAACATCACAATCTTCACTAACTTCTACATCATATATCAAACCTAAGGCATAGATGTTTACTGGAATTTCAGGATCGTATATTTCACAAATAACCTCAACTACTTCTTCCCCAATTTTTTGTAATTCTTCTTCTGTTTTCATATTAATTACTGTAAGCTAATGCGTAAATTTTCATTTGTTTTATCATGGATAGTAAACCGTTTGCTCTAGTAGCAGAGAGCTGTTCTTTCAATCCTATTTCGTTTATAAAGTCAAGTTTTGCATTTGCAATTTCTGATGGAGATTGTCCCGAAAGCACATTTATTAAAATAGCTACAATTCCCTTAGTCATAATAGCATCACTATCTGCTGTATAAATAATCTTTCCTTTAGTGTGTTCTGCATGAAGCCAAACTCTACTTTGGCAACCTTTTATTAAGTTGTCTTCTGTTTTGTATTGTTCTTCAATTGGTGAGAGTTCTTTTCCTAAATCAATAAGGTATTCGTACTTTTGCATCCAATCGTCAAACATTGCAAAATCTTCAATAATTTCAGTTTGTATTTCTTGTATAGCACTCATTATGACAACATCAATTTTGCCTTTTTAATTGCTTTTACACAAACATCAATTTCTTGTTTAGTATTATAAACGGACAATGAAATTCTTGCCGTTCCAGGAATGTTAAACCTGTCCATAATTGGTTGTGTGCAATGGTGTCCTGTTCGGATAGCAACTCCCATTTTATCTACAATCAAACCTATATCATAAGGATGCAATCCTTCAATATTAAATGAAATAATAGCTGATTTATGTGCAGCTGTCCCATAAATTTTTAGTCCCTCAATTTTTAATACCTCAGCAGTTACATATCGTAATAGTTCTTCCTCATATTTTGCAATTTCTGAAACTCCTAGATCTGTAATAAAATCAATGGCTTGTTTAAAAGCAATTACTCCAGAAATATTAGGTGTTCCTGCTTCAAATTTATGAGGCAAACAAGCGTAAGTAGTTTTTTCAAAACTAACTTCTTTTATCATTTCTCCACCACCTTGGTAAGGCGGTAGGACATTTAAAATTTCTTCTTTCCCATACAAAACTCCAACTCCTGTTGGTCCGAACAATTTATGTGCTGAAAAGCAATAGAAATCAGCATCCAGTTTTTGCATATCCAAAGCAACATGAGAAGCCGCTTGAGCTCCATCAATCATTACTTTTGCACTAAAGTTATGTGCTTTCTCTATAATAGCTTCAATATCATTTACTGTCCCCAGAGTATTAGAAATATGGCTAACTGATACTAATTTTGTGTTTTTAGAAAGAAGGTTGTCAAATTCATTCATATCCAAACTTCCATTATCTAGCAGAGGAATGACCTTTAAAGTTGCACCTGAAATTTTGCAACACATTTGCCAAGGCACAATATTAGAATGATGCTCTAATGCTGAAATAATGATTTCATCACCTTCACCTAATAGTGTTCTGTAACCATTTGCAACAAGGTTTATGGAATCAGTTGTTCCTTTAGTAAAGATGATTTCATGGTTGTGTCTTGCACCAATAAATGCTTGAACAGTATTTCTTGTTTCTTCAAATTTATCAGTTGCTAATCCGCTTAAAAAATGAACTCCCCTGTGTACATTGGAATTTTCATCAGTATAATAATTTGCTTCTGCATCAATTACAGATTGTGGTTTTTGTGTTGTAGCTCCATTGTCAAAATACACCAAACTCATTCCATTTACCTTGCGGTTTAGGATAGGGAATTGTGCTCGTATTTTCTTAATGTCTAACATCTATAAACTGAAATCTAAATCAACATTTAGTTTTTGGGCTAATAATTTTTGAGCTAATAATTTAACTTCTTCTACAGAGATGTTTTCAATTGCTTCAGATGCAAATGCGTAGGTTAAAACCGCCTTTGCTTCTTCAATACCAATCCCCCTACTTCTCATGTAGAAAAGTGCTTTTTCATCCAATTGACCAATAGTACAACCATGACTACACTTTACATCATCAGCATAAATCTCTAATTGTGGTTTGCTGTCAATAGTAGAATTATCACTTAATAATAAATTGTTGTTAGATTGGAATGCATCAATTTTTTGTGCATCAGGGCGCACCATAATTTTACCATTAAATACTCCTTTGGAATTCCCCAAATAAACACCTTTGTACATCTCATTACTTCTACAGTGTGCACTTTTATGATCCACAAAAGTATGATTGTCAGCAAGTTGATTGTCATTCAATATTGAAACACCATTCATATTGCTTTCGCAATTAGAACCGTTTTGTTCAAAATTTAAGTTGTTTCTGGTGAATGAACCTCCAAAAATAAGTGTGTTAATATCGCAAGTAGAATCTTGTTCTTGATATACATTTACTGTGTCAATTAGTCTAGATCCTGGCGTGTTGTTTTGTATTTTGTTGTATTCTACCTTTGTGTTTTTAGCGCAATGAATCTGAGTAAAATTATTTACCATTGAAGTAGAATCATTAAGAGTTTGAATTCTTTCTACAAACTTTACCTCAGCATTATCTCCAACAGAAATTAGGTTTCTGTATTGAGAAAAATTATTTTCTGTATTTGTAAAAAACAAAATTTCAATAGGACTTTCTAGTACGGTGTTTTTATCCACTGTAATAGTAAATCCATTTTGAGCAAGGGCTTTATTTAGTTGTAAAACACTATCAGTTGTATTACTTTCAAAATTAGAAAAACCATTAATACTTACTCCTTTTATATTTGGACTTCCGATTAGTTTTCCATCAGAAAAAATAATTCTATTCTCAAATCCTAAAGAATATTTTATAACTGTAGAGGAATCAATAATTTCTCCTGTATTTTCAATAGTGTATTCTTTAGTAACTATCTTTTTAAGTGAAGTATATTTCCACTCCTCATCTTTGGTTGTTGGAAATCCTTTTGACATGAAAGAAGTAAAAACCTTTTTCTTTTCATCAGAAATCTGCACCCCTTCCGAATACGATTTTAAATTTTCAATTAAGCCCACTTTTTATCTTCTTCATTAGTTACCCAATCATACCCTTTTTCTTCTAGCTCATGCGCTAATTCTGCTCCTCCCGACTTAACGATTCTCCCATTGTATAATACATGTACAAAGTCTGGGACAATATAGTCCAGTAATCTTTGGTAATGAGTAATAATAATAGTTGCATTATCCGCACTTCTTAGTTTGTTTACTCCATTAGCCACAATTCTAAGCGCGTCAATATCCAGCCCAGAATCAGTCTCGTCCAAAATAGCTAATTTAGGATCTAACATTGCCATCTGAAAAATTTCATTTCTTTTCTTTTCTCCACCAGAGAATCCTTCATTCATGTTGCGGGATAAATAACCTTGCTTGATGCTTAAAAGCTCCATCTTTTCTCGCATCATTTTTAACAAATCCTTAGTTGGAATAGGATCTAAACCTTGTGCTTTCCTTTTTTCTGTAATTGAAGTTTTTATAAAGTTAGAAACTGAAATTCCAGGAATTTCAACGGGATATTGAAAAGAAAGAAATACACCATTATTTGCTCTTTCCTCTGGATCTAATTCCAATAAATTCTTTCCGTTAAAATTAATATTTCCGCCTTCAACTTCATAGTCTTCATTACCAGCAATTACTGCCGATAGAGTACTTTTGCCAGAACCGTTAGGCCCCATGATAGCATGGATTTCCCCTGCCTTCACTTCTAAGTTTATTCCTTTTAAGATTTGATTATCTTCAATTCCTGCTTTTAAGTTTTTTATCTGTAACATTTTCTTGTTTTTAACCTACTGAACCTTCAAGGCTGATTTCTAATAATTTTTGTGCTTCTACTGCAAATTCCATTGGTAATTGGTTAAGTACATCCTTGCAATACCCATTTACAATTAAGGCAATTGCAGCTTCTGTCCCTATCCCTCTTTGGTTGCAATAGAATATTTGATCTTCTCCAATTTTTGAGGTAGTTGCTTCATGCTCTACTTTGGCGGAGTTGTTTTTAACTTCAATATAAGGGAAAGTGTGCGACCCACATTTATCTCCCATTAGTAAAGAATCACATTGAGAAAAATTTCTAGAATTAATAGCACCCTTTGAAATTTTGACTAATCCTCTATAATTTCCATCACTTTTTCCTGCTGATATTCCTTTTGCGATAATAGTACTTTTAGTGTTTTTGCCTAAGTGAATCATTTTTGTTCCAGTATCTGCTTGTTGTCTGTTGTTAGTTACTGCAACTGAGAAAAACTCTCCAATTGAGTTATCCCCTTTCAAAATACAAGAAGGATATTTCCATGTTATTGCTGAACCTGTTTCTACTTGTGTCCAAGAGATTTTTGCGTTTTTGTGACAAATCCCTCTTTTAGTTACAAAGTTGAAGACTCCACCAACACCCTCTGCATTTCCTGGGTACCAGTTTTGTACAGTAGAATATTTTATATCTGCATCATCCATAGCGATTAATTCTACTACTGCAGCATGCAATTGATTTTCATCTCGCATTGGAGCTGTACAGCCTTCCAAATAACTTACTTGAGAACCTTCATCAGCAATTAATAATGTCCTTTCAAATTGCCCAGTTCCTGCTTCATTAATTCTGAAATAAGTAGAAAGCTCCATTGGGCATTTTATTCCTTTTGGAATATAACAAAAGGAACCATCAGAAAATACGGCTGAATTTAGTGCAGAAAAGAAATTATCTCTAGCAGGAACAACTGTTCCTAAATATTTTTTTACTAACTCTGGGTGATCTTTAATAGCATCAGAGATAGAACAGAAAATAATTCCTTTCTCAGCTAAAGTATCTTTAAAAGAAGTAGCTACTGATACTGAATCCATTACGATATCTACAGCTACATTTGCTAATTTCTTTTGTTCATCAATTGAAATTCCTAACTTATCAAAAGTCTTTTTCATTTCTGGATCTAAATCATCTAAACTATCCAAAACAGGTTTTTGTTTAGGTGCTGAATAATAGATTACATCCTGATAATTAGGTTTGGTATAGTTAATGTTTGCCCAATTTGGCTCTTCCATTTCCAACCAAGATTTATACGCTTTTAATCGGTATTCCAACATCCATTCCGGTTCATTTTTCTTTGCAGAAATAATGCGCACCACATCTTCTGAAAGCCCCTTTGGGATAGTGTCTGATTCAATGTCTGTTGTAAATCCGTATTTATATTCGGTTGATGTTACCTTTTCTAATAACTCGTCTTCCGACTGTTTTTTTTGCTCACTCATTTTTGTAAATTATTATAAAGAAAAACTTTCCCCACAACCACAGGTTCTGCTTGCATTTGGGTTGTTGAATACAAACCCTTTTCCGTTTAGTCCGTCAGAAAACTCTAAGGTAGTACCAACTAAGTATAAAAAACTTTTTTTATTGATTAACAGCTTGATGTCATTGTCTTCAATTAATTCATCTTCATCATTTCTTGAATTATCAAAGTCTAATTTATAGTTTAAACCCGAACACCCACCACTTTCAACACCAACTCTTACAAATTGCTTGTTTTCAGTGTCTTTATCTAGTAGATAAAGTAATCTTTCTTTTGCAGAATTACTTATTTTAATCATTTATTTAGAATTGTTCTAATTCAGGGCTGCAAAGATACAAAATAAAGCGCATATTTTCTCTATCTTTGCACCATGAGTATATTAGAAGATAAAGGCGTGAATACAACTTCAATTGAGAGTTTGGGGGAGTTTGGTTTAATAGATAATTTAACAAATGGAATTATAACTAAAAATAGTTCAACTGTTAAAGGTATTGGTGATGATGCTGCTGTTATTGATATTGGAGATAAGTATCAATTAGTTAGTACTGATTTGCTAGTTGAGGGAGTTCATTTTGATTTAGCTTATATGCCATTAAAGCATTTAGGATACAAAGCTGTAGCTATAAATGTATCTGATATTTGCGCTATGAATGGTGATTCAAAACAAATAACACTTGGGCTTGCTTTAAGTAATAGGTATACAGTTGAGGCACTTGAAGAATTATATGATGGAATAAAATTAGCTTGCGAACATTATGAGGTAGATTTGGTAGGTGGGGACACTACTTCTTCAACATCTGGCTTGATGATAAGTGTTACGGTTTTAGGTGAGGTTGAAAAGGATAAAATTACTTATAGAAGCGGAGCAAAAGTAAATGATTTAGTAGTTTGTACTGGAGATTTAGGAGCTGCTTATTTAGGACTTCAGATCCTAAATAGAGAGAAAGAAATGTTTAAGGAAAACCCTACAATGCAACCTGATTTAACAGGTAATGATTATGTATTAAGAAGGCAATTAAAACCAGAAGCGGCTACAAAATATACTAAAATTTTAAAAGAATTAGATATAGTTCCTACTTCAATGATTGATATTTCAGATGGACTTTCTTCTGAAGCGTTACATCTCTCAAAATCATCAGAAGTTGGGATTACTTTACATGAAGACAAAATTCCTGTAGATTATACTGCTATGAATTTAGCAAATGAGTTTAATATGAATCCTATTTTTTGCGCTCTAAATGGTGGAGAGGATTACGAATTGCTTTTTACTATTGGCCAAGAACATTATGAAAAATTAAAGAACGATCCTGATTTTACTATTGTAGGATTTGTTACTGATAAATCACAAGGAAATAATTTTATAGCTAATGATGGAAGCTCACATCCTCTAACCGCACAGGGATGGGATGCCACGAAGAACATTTAATAAAGTATATTTTAATTATTCATTAAACCTTCAATTTCCTCTATTTCAATAGGAATATTTTTCATTAAATCATCTGGTCCATTTGCTGTAACTAAGATGTCATTTTCTAATCTGACACCTAATTCTTCCTCTAAAATATAGATTCCGGGCTCGCAAGTAAACACCATCCCTTCTTTCATTGACCAATCAAAATTACCAACATCATGTACATCAAGCCCTAAATAATGTGAAGTTCCATGCATAAAATATTTTTTGTATAATGGTTTTAAAGGGTCTTGTTTTTGCACATCATGTTTATCCAAAAGTGCTAGCTTGATGAGTTCTAATTCCATTATTCTTCCAATTTCAGCATTATACTCTTTCAACTTTGTTCCTGGAACTAGCATTTTTGTAGCTTCCTTCATCACATGAAGCACTGAATTGTAGACTGCTTTTTGTCGTTCAGAGAATTTCCCATTTACAGGTATAGTTCTTGTTAAATCAGAGGCATAATTTGCGTATTCTGCCCCAAAGTCCATGAGTAAGATGTCTCCATCTTTACAAGCCTTGTTGTTTTCAATATAATGTAAAACGCATGAATCAACTCCAGATCCTATAATTGGTTGATAAGCAAACCCATTAGAACGATTCCTTAAGAACTCATGCATCAATTCAGCTTCAATTTCATATTCCATAACTCCTGGCTTAATAAATGGAAGAATTCTTCTCAAACCTTTTTCTGTGATATTACATGCATTTTGCATTAGTGCAATTTCAATATCAGACTTAATAGCTCTTAACTCATGCATTATAGGAGCAACTTCTTTTATTGCTTTATTTGAGTATTTATCAGTAATCATATTTCTGAATCTGTCATCTCTTGTTTGAACATCAGATGCTGATCTGCTATGAATATTTTTATTCAGATAGATGCTATCGCATTTTGAAATCATCTCATACAATTTAGTTTCTAACTCATCTAACCAAAAAACAGTTTTAATTCCTGATACTTTAAAAGCATCATTTTTAGTGAGTTTTGCACCTTCCCAAATGGCAATATGCTGATTTGTTTCTTTTAAAAATATAACTTCACGCATATTCTCATCAGGATGATTTGGAAATAAAACTAAAATACTCTCTTCTTGGTCAACCCCGCTTAACCAAAATAAATCATTGTTCTGTTTGAATGGCATAGTCCCATCTGCATTAGTTGGCATTATATCATTTGCATTAAAAATGGCGAGATCATTCCCTTTTATTTTAGCATTAAGTAATAACCTATTTTTTATAAATAGCTGCCTGTCAATTGTTAAGTATTTCATCTGTTATTTTTAAAAGAATGTCAAAGGTAGTAAAATAAGGCTTATCTATAATTATTATGAATTAGAAAATAGGTTGTTTATTTGCACTATCTACCTTACCTTTGCCATTTAATATTATAAAATAATAAAATGAGTAATGGATTATCAGATTCTTCAGTTGGAAGAAAAGTTTTAATGGCCTTGTCAGGTTTTTTCCTGTTGTTTTTTTTAATGCAACATTTTGTAATCAATTTATTTTCGGTAATCAGTGCTGATTTATTTAATGAGATATCTCATTTTATGGGAACAAATGGATTAATTCAGTTTGTACTGCAGCCTATATTGATATTTGGATTTTTGTTTCATTTAGCAATGGGAATGTATTTAGAAAGGAAAAATAGTGCCGCGCGACCTATTAAATACGCAATGGACAAGCCATCAGAAAACTCAAATTGGATGAGTAGAAATATGCTTATCACAGGCATCATGGTAATGCTATTTTTAGCCTTACACTTTTATGATTTTTGGTTTCCAGAAATCAAAACAAAATTTATTGATGGCGATTGGAGTGGATTGCATAATGGCGAATTCCGGTATTGGGAAGAATTACATCATAAATTTCAAGATATAATTAGAGTTTCAATTTATTGTGTTGCTTTTATTTTCTTAGCACTTCATTTATCTCATGGTTTTCAATCAGCATTTCAGTCAGTAGGATTTAATCATAATAAGTACACTCCAATAATAAAGAAATTAGGAACACTTTATGCTATTATAATTCCTTTTGGATTTATATTTATTGCATTGTTCCATTATTTTACACAAAATTAAAAATTAAGCTATGTCAGTTTTAGATTCTAAGATTCCAGATGGACCATTAAAAGATAAATGGACCAATCATAAAAACAAGATTAATCTTGTTAACCCAGCTAACAAAAGAAATATTGATATTATAGTTGTTGGTACCGGTTTGGCTGGTGGTTCTGCGGCCGCATCACTTGCAGAAATGGGATATAATGTAAAATCATTTTGTTATCAAGATTCTCCAAGAAGAGCACACTCTATAGCGGCACAAGGAGGGATTAATGCAGCAAAAAACTATCAAAATGACGGGGACTCTGTTTATCGGTTATTTTATGATACGGTTAAAGGAGGAGATTACAGATCTAGAGAAGCTAATGTATACAGATTAGCAGAGGTTTCAGGCAATATAATTGATCAATGTGTAGCACAGGGAGTCCCTTTCGGTAGAGATTACGGCGGGCTATTAGATAATCGTTCGTTTGGAGGAGTATTAGTTTCGAGAACATTTTACGCTAAAGGACAAACAGGTCAACAGTTATTATTAGGTGCTTATTCAGCATTAAACAGACAAATTGCAAAAGGAAAGGTTACTATGTACAATCGTCATGAGATGGTTGAGTTGGTGAAAGTGAATGGAAAAGCAAGAGGAATTATTGCTAGAAACTTAGAGACTGGAGAATTAGAAAGACATTCGGCACATGCTGTTGTTATTGCTAGTGGAGGGTACGGAAATGTATTTTTCTTATCAACTAATGCAATGGGATCAAATGCAACTGCAGCTTGGAAAATTCATAAAAAAGGAGCGTATTTTGCAAATCCTTGTTACACACAAATCCACCCAACTTGTATTCCAAGAAGTGGTGAGCATCAATCTAAACTGACTTTAATGTCAGAATCATTAAGAAATGATGGTAGAATTTGGGTGCCAAAAAATATGGAGGATGTACTAGCGATTCGTGAAGGAAAACTAAGTCCAACTGATTTATCAGAAGATAAAAGAGATTATTACTTGGAAAGAAAATATCCTGCATTTGGTAATTTAGTGCCTAGAGATATAGCTTCAAGAGCTGCTAAAGAAATATGTGATGCGGGGTATGGAGTTAATAGTACTGGAGAAGCAGTATATTTAGATTTTGCATCTGCTATCCAAAGATATGGCAAGCAAGAAGCTGCAATTGCAAGAATACAAAACCCTTCTGAAGCTGATATTTTAAAATTAGGAGAAGAGGTTATTGAATCAAAATATGGAAATCTTTTTCAGATGTACGAGAAAATTGTAGCAGAAGATCCATATAAAAAACCAATGATGATTTACCCCGCAGTACACTACACTATGGGAGGGGTTTGGGTAGATTATAATTTGATGACTTCTGTTGAAGGCTGTTATTGTATTGGAGAGGCAAATTTTTCTGATCATGGGGCAAATAGATTAGGCGCATCTGCATTAATGCAAGGATTAGCAGATGGTTATTTTGTACTGCCTTATACTATTGGAAATTATCTTTCTAATGAAATTAGAACAGGAAAAATTTCTACTGAAGCCGCAGAGTTTGTTGCTGCTGAAAAAGAAGTTTCAGATAGAATTGAAAAATTAATGAATATCAAAGGCACAAAATCTGTTGACCATTTCCATAAGTTATTAGGTAAAGCAATGTGGGAATATGTTGGTATGACTCGTAATGAGGAAGGGCTTAAAAAAGCAATGACCGAAATAAAAAAAATACGTGATGACTTTTGGAAGGATGTAAAAATTCCTGGAGATAGAAACTCTTTAAACCGTGAATTAGAAAAAGCGGGGAGAGTAGCTGACTTTTTAGAATTAGGAGAGCTTTTTGCAAAAGACGCACTACATAGAAACGAAAGTTGTGGTGGGCATTTTAGAAAAGAATCAGTAGAGCTAGACGGCTTACAAAAAGGAGAAGCAAAAAGAAACGATACAGATTATGCTTATGTTGCAGCTTGGGAATATAAAGGAGAGCCTGCTGATGCAGTAATGCACAAAGAAGAGTTAGAATTTAAGGATATTGAATTGAAACAAAGATCTTACAAATAAGAATATGGATTTAACACTTAAAGTCTGGAGACAGAAAAATAGAGAAGAAAAGGGACGTTTAGAAACCTATAAGGTTACTGGAATTTCGGAGCACGCTTCTTTTTTAGAAATGCTTGATATTATGAATGAACAATTAATAAAGGAGGGCACAGAACCTGTGGCTTTTGATCATGATTGCCGAGAGGGAATTTGTGGTACTTGTTCTCTTTATATTAATGGAGAGGCTCATGGGCCTGATAGAAAAGTAACTACTTGCCAACTGCATATGCGTATGTTTAAAGATGGTGAAACTATTTATATTGAACCTTGGAGATCGGCTGCTATGCCAGTGATTAAGGATTTAATTGTAGACAGATCTTCATTTGATAGAATTCAGCAATCTGGAGGGTTTGTTTCAGTAAATACATCTGGAAATACACAAGACGCAAATGCATTGCCAATACCTAAAATGAATGCTGATAAAGCTTTTGATGCTGCCGCTTGTATTGGATGTGGAGCTTGTGTTGCTACTTGCAAAAATTCTTCAGCTATGCTATTTGTTGCTGCTAAAGTATCTCAGTTTGCTTACTTGCCACAAGGGAAAGTAGAAGCAAAACAAAGAGTATTGAATATGGTAGAGCAAATGGATATAGAGGGATTTGGAAATTGTACTAATACAGGTGCTTGTGAGGTAGAATGTCCGAAAAGTATATCTATTGAATATATTGCAAAAATGAACAGAGAGTTTTTATCTGCTTCTTGTTCGTCAGAGAGTTAAAAGAAACCTAATATTATATAAAAAAAGCAAGTTCATTTGAACTTGCCTTTTTTATGTTTTTACTTTCTATAGTTTGCTTTCTTCTTTTTTCTATTTGCAAAGAATTCTTGTTTTTTTCTGTTCTTTTCTTTCTCAAATTCTTTCTTTTCTTGAGCATTCATTGGCTTGTCAGTTTGAGGAAAAGGATGATCTTTAATTACATCAATTTTTTTACCAATTAGCTTTTCAATATCTCTAATATAAGCATTTTCTTCAGGTTCAGAAATTGAAATTGAAATCCCTTTTTTTCCTGCCCTTCCACATCTTCCTATTCTATGCACATATGTTTCGGATTCATTAGGTATGTTGTAATTTAACACATGTCTTAACTCATTTATATCAATTCCCCTTGCAGCAATATCAGTTGCAACTAACACTCTCACCCCTCCATCTTTAAATGATTTTAAAGCGTTCTGCCTTTGGTTTTGAGATTTATCTCCATGTATTGCAGCAGCTTCAATATTCTTCTTTTTAAGATTTTTTACAATCTTATTCGCTCCATGTTTGGTCCTTGAAAAAACCAGAATTTGTTTTATTTCTTTATCCTTTAAAATGTGAAATAGTAATTCTTTCTTACTTGTTTGATTTGTGAAATAAACATATTGTTGTATTGTTTCTGCTGTTGATGAAACTGGAGCAACTGATACATTTTTAGGGTTTTTCAAGATTGTTTTTGATAGTTCTAAAATATTTTTTGGCATAGTAGCTGAAAAGAAAAGAGATTGTCTTTTCTGAGGAAGCATTTTTATAATCTTTTTAATATCATGAATAAAACCCATATCCAACATTCTATCAGCTTCATCTAATACAAAATATTTCACATCTCTTAGTGTGATGTACCCTTGCCCGATAAGATCAAGCAATCTACCTGGAGTTGCAATTAAAACATCAACTCCCGCATCAAGTCTTTTTACTTGTTTCATTTGCTTTACCCCACCATAAATAACCGTATTTTTAATAGAGTTATATTTTGAGTAATCAGTAAAATTCTCAGCGATTTGAATGGCAAGTTCTCTAGTAGGGGTGACAATAAGTGCCTTTACTTTTCTTCTTCCTTGGTTTTGAGATTCGTTTTCTAAATGATGTAAAATGGGTAATGAAAAAGCAGCAGTTTTACCTGTTCCTGTTTGAGCAGTTCCTAGAACATCATTTTTATCTAAGAGAAGCGGAATAGCCTTAGCCTGAATTGATGTTGGAGTTTCGTAATTTTGATCTTTCACTGCTTTTTGCAATGATTTATGTAGTTTTAAATCTTCAAATGTCATATAGTAATATTGTTTTGCAAGTGTAAGTATATTACAAATGATAGCCTATTCATCTGTAGTTTATTGCAAATTATTATGTTTGTAGTATGAAGGAATCACTTTCGATAACCCTAATCCAAGCTAATCTTCATTGGGAAGATGTGGATGCAAATTTAAATCATTTTGATAAACTGATTTCTGTTATTAAAGAAATTGATTTAATTTTACTTCCTGAGATGTTCAATACTTCTTTCTGCCCAAAATCTAATCATTTATCTGAATCAATGAATGGGAAATCTGTTAGTTGGATGAAGGAAATATCCAAGAAAAAAAAATGTGTTATTGCTGGCTCATTAATGATACATGATGAGGGTAAAGTTTATAATCGTCTAGTTTGGATTAGTAAGGATGGGCAGATTTCTACTTATGATAAAAGACATTTGTTTTCATTAATAGATGAGGGAAGACATATTTCAAAAGGAAATAATCGTTTAATTGTAGAGCTAGAAGGTTGGAAAATTTGCCCTCTTATTTGTTATGATTTGCGTTTCCCAGTTTTTTGCAGAAATAATGTAGATTATGATTTGTTAATCTATTTGGCAAATTGGCCAATAAAAAGAATTGATGCATGGGATACGCTTTTAAAAGCTCGGTCAATAGAAAATCAGTGTTTTACTATAGGTGTGAACAGAGTAGGAGAGGATGGAAATGGAATATCATTTAACGGATATACAAAAGTTTTTGATGCTTTTGGAAAGGAACTGCTTTCAGCTAAAGAAAATATGGAAGAAGTTCTGCAAATAGAAATTAGCTTAGATGATTTGAAATTGAAAAGAAGGCAAATGAATTTCCTGCAAGATAGAGATAATTTTACTCTAGAATAAGCCACTCTAATTCTAAATCCCAATTGGAACGAATAGTTATTTCTGATGGGTAATTTTGCACTTTCTCTACCTGTACTTTATTTGCCCAATTTCCAGTTGTCCATTTCCTATCTTCATTTAAATCACTAATATATTTCAGTTGATATTTCCCTGCAATAAGTTCATCTAAAATATATGGAGGATTAGTAAACGAGAATTCTTTAACTACTTTTTTATTTTGCAAAAGTTGGAAAATACAAGGTGTGGTATTGCTACTTCTGATTTCAAGTTTTCCATAAGAAATTTCTTCTTTTATAAGAGTGTCAATTAATAAACCATCAACAGAAGGGCTGTCAGTTTTTAGTCCAGTTGTATCAGAATTTGTACTATCAATTTTTATTATAGGATTAAATGAAAATAGGCAAAAAAAGCTATCAGTTTCTGCATTTACGCAACTATCTAAATATGCAATACTTTCATCTTCATTATAGATAAAATCAAATTCAGTAAGTGCTACAGCTTTGTAGTTTTTAGCGTTCAAATTAGGGAAATGAAAGTTGCCTTCTTTATCAGTTTTTGCAATGTAATTAGGATTTTCTTTAAAGATAACAGAGTCATTTTTATTTTCTTCAAAAAGCATAATCCAAGCATTTTCTATTTGATCTAAAGTATAAGCATCTTGCAATTTTCCACTTAAAGTTAGCGTATCTAAAACATCAGAAGTTGAGAAAATGTAGTTAAGCGTGTCAAGTATATTTCCTTCATTTAAATCTTTAATACAAGAGCTTAACGCCAGATTGTAGGTTGCGTTTTCTAAAAGTGTATCTTCAATAGTTAAGAATAGCTCATTTCCTTTTATTATCTTTTGAATTCGTTTATTAATTGGGGGTGAAATGTAAAAATTTTGTTCCCAATTATTTAGCACAATAAACTCGTCAAAGTAAAATGAAACAATTTTTTCATGAAGATGCTGGAAATTCTTTGTATCGTTTGTTTTTTGTAATATAGGTGCATTAATATCTTTTTCGCCACCAGTAGGTGCAACTATATTAGCACAGGAAATAAGACACAAAACAATAAATATTTGCAGCAATTTTTTCATTAGGGCAAATAAACAAATAAATTTCCATAACCTCTCACTAGACACTCTTAACTCCTAACTTTATTTTATGCTGCAGTAATAGTTGAGATACTAACTTTCACACCTTCCAATTCTTGTATTTTTTGAGCGCAAGCCTCGAATGTTAAGCCAGTGTTATTACACCATTAATAAGTAAATTATGTTTTCCCTTTAGTTTTTTACTATTACTTAAATCAAAAGATTTCATCAAGTTTTCCCATTTGCTAAATCGTTTTTTTTGAGGATCAGTATTTTCTATTCACTTACATCATTTTTTGATGTTTGATGCAAGCTAGATATACAAATACATTCTTCATGCTTAAGTAAGTTACTTGCAGCAATAATATGTAATGATGGATAAAATAACGATCGAAAATCTTTTACAAACAACTAGTAATATGCAGAATATTAAGCCAATAAAAAACCCACCAACTGGTGGGTTTTTTATTTAAATATATTTAGAACTCTTTATCCGCATTTACTGTAACCACAGCTAACGCACTTCAAACAACCTTCTTCATAAACCAAACCTTCATCACCACATTCTCCACAAGTATGATCGCTCACAGTTGTTCCGTTAGCAATAAATGTTTTTAATGCTCTTACAACTCCACTTTTCCAAGTGTTGATGTTCTCATCATAAAGGTTCATTTTTCCAATTAAATCAACAACATAGTGTAATGGCATTCCATGTCTTAAAACTCCTGAAATTAATTTTGCATAGTTCCAGAATTCTTTATCAAAAGAGCGAGATAAACCTCCCATAGTTACTTTGTACCCTTCTTTATCTTCATATTGGAAGTCATATTGAGATGATCCATCTTCTCTTTTATTTTTGATAATCCAACCGTATTCCACAGCTGCAGGCATATTAAATACATCCTCTGTCTTTCCTGTAAAAATTTCATAAGGTCTTCCGTTTAATAATCCAACAACTGCAATCCATTTTTCTTTATTATTTTGGAAACGCACTACTTTTGCATCTAATCTTTTTGGCCTTGCTGGCGCTTTAGTCTCTCTAAATTCAGAATTTTCTAAAACAGCATCTTTCTTTTCATCAGCAGAAACCAATACACCAGATCTTGATCCATCTCTATAAACTGTAATTCCTTTTGTTCCTTGCTTCCAAGATTCTAAGTAAATATTACTTACCTCATCAAGAGAAACATCATTAGGTAAATTTATTGTTGAGCTGATCGAATGTGTAACGTATTTCTGAACTGCTGCTTGCATTTCAACTCTTTTATTCCAATTAATTTCTGGAGCGGTACTTCCTGCATAAGGGCTTTTTGAAATGTCAGTTTCACCTGTTACTTCCATCCATGTTTTTAAGTTATGGTGGTAAACATTAAATTCTTGCCACTTATCTCCTGAGTCATCAATAAAGTCAACTTTTGCATCTCTATCTTGCTCATTTAATTTTCTTCTTCTTTTGTAGTGCGTCATAAATACTGGTTCAATTCCTGAAGAGGTTTGAGCTAGCATACTTAATGTTCCTGTTGGAGCAACAGTACTAATTGAGATATTTCTTCTTCCAAACTTCATCATTCTCTCATAAACATCAGGAAGCTCTTTTTCTAGCATTTGAACAAATTCTGATGTTTTTTCAATTTTAGAATCAAATCCAACAAAACTCCCTCTTGAAAGTGACATATCTATTGAACTATCAAATTCAGCTCTACATTTTTCTTTCATCATTGATTCAACCATTGCTATAGCCTCATCAGAATCAATTGCCATCCCAAGTGCTGCAACCATATCAGCTAGGGCAGTAAAACCAAGCCCTGTTCTTCTTCCTTCTTTACCAGTTTTTAATAACAGCTCCCAAGTTTCCTTCTCTACCATTTTGATGTTCTCGGGTTCATCATCAGCATCAACTTTATTTAAGATTCTTTCAATTGCTTCAGTCTCTAAGTCAACTAAATCATCCATTAATCTTTGTCCCTCATATGTAGCTTTGTAGAAATCTTCCATTCTGAATGAAGCATCTTTTGTAAATGGGTTATCAACAAAATTGTAAAGGTTTAAAGCAATTAATCTACAACTATCTCCTCCTTGCATTGCAATTTCAGAACAAGGGTTAGTTGATGTATTTTTATATCCAGGATAAACAGAAGAAGTTGAATACCAATGTTGACGATCCCAGAAAATTAAGCCTGGTTCGGCAGTATTATGTGCACATTGAATAATAGTTTTCCAAAGCGCTTTTGCATTTACAGTTTTTGTAAATTTAGGATTGTCAGATTCAATTGGCCACTTATGAGTGTATTCAGCATTTGCCTCAACAGCATGCATAAATTCATCAGATAATCTGATAGAAATATTCGCGCCTGTAACTTTTTTCAAATCTTGTTTTATAGTAATAAAATCCTCAACATCAGGATGTGCAATATCCATAGAAAGCATAAGAGCTCCTCTTCTGCCGTTTTGAGCAACTTCTCTAGTAGTATGCGAGAATCTGTTCATAAATGAAACGGCTCCAGAAGTACTTCCTGCTGCATTAGAAACACTTGACCCTGCTGGCCTTAAATTTGAAATGTCAACTCCAACACCACATCTCCTTTTAAATAATTGTGCTAATTGTTGGTCAGTGTAAAATACACCACCATAAGAATCATGTAATTCAGGAACAACAATACAATTAGATAAAGAAGCTAATTTGTAATAATTACCAAGTGAGCTCATTACACTACCTTGCGGAATAATGTAGCCAAACTCTTTAAATAAGCTGTAAACTTTTGCTTCTGTTAAATCTTCTCTTTCTTGCCCGTATTTTGATAAGAATTTTGCACTTCCATTTAGATTAAATTTTAATTTATAATCTGCTTCAATTCTCCCAAATTCCTTTGCCATTCTTTTGTGCATATCATCAGGATTCTTCTCTACAAATTCTCCATCATAATCCTTCATAGCATACTTATTCATCCAAGTAGTCCCCGCTAATTCATCACCATTAAAATATGCAACTGCAGATTCTAATACTTCTTCATAAGTAAATGTTTTTTGTTTTTTAGCATTTGTCAAAACTTCTTTTTGTTTTTTTGATATTGTTGTCATTTGGCTTCCTCTTTTGAGCAGTTAATTATCCTTATTTTTTTTCGTTTACAAGTTTAGAAATAAAGTGAACTGTACAACCACATTGAACTTGTGGTTCTCAACAGATTTTTCAACAAAAAGTTAATAAGTAACTTAAGTGATTGAGAACTAATTAAATGAATTTAAAATCAATATTTTAATGAAATAGTTCTTTAGATGAAGCTTATTTTTTTGAAGAATAAAAAAAGAAACTTTTAACTTTTACACAAATACCTCATTTAAAATACTTTCAAATAATAGTCTTCCATCTTGGTTGTTTAATTCTCTATCAGCAGCTCTTTCAGGGTGAGGCATCATTCCAAAAACATTTCTGTCTTTATTACAAATTCCTGCAATATTCATTAATGATCCATTAGGGTTTGCTTCCTCAGTAATATTCCCGTCTATATCAGAATATTTGAATAAAATTTGATCATTTTCTACTAGTAATTTTAAAGTTTCTTCATCAGCGAAATACCTTCCTTCTGCATGTGCAATAGGAATTTTAACTGCTTTTTCAGCATACTGATTAGTAACTAAAGTATTATTATTTGTAGTCTTTAAATAAGTGTTTTTGCAGATAAATTTGTGAGAAGTATTGTGTAATAAGGCTCCAGGCAATAATCCACTTTCAGTAAGAATTTGAAATCCATTGCAAATCCCCATTACATAACCTCCAGAATTAGCAAAGCCAATCACCTCCTTCATAATTGGTGAAAATTTAGCAATTGCACCTGACCTTAAATAATCACCATAAGAAAACCCTCCAGGTAAAATTATAAAGTCAACATTCTGCAAATCAGTATTTTTATGCCAAAGTTCAACAACTTCTTGCCCCATAATTTTTTCAATAACATAAATTATGTCTTTGTCACAATTAGAGCCAGGAAAAACAACTACACCAAATTTCATATTCTTATTTTTTTAATGTTGCAAATTTACACATTATAAGCAATCAAGTACTTATAATAGATAGAAGAAATCACTAACAGTACAAACAAAATGTTAGCAATTATTCTACTTTTAGAATACACAAAGTAATTTCCAATAATTACAGCTAAAGGCGTAAGAGTAAAGTAAAAATAATCATTACCAGAATACAATGCAATAATAATGCTAATTACAAAATATGCAAAAATTGATAAGAATGATTTTCTTGATTTAATACTCTTTTTATAAAGCCATCTGAAAAGCTCAATAATTGAAATGAAACCAATTAAAGATAATACGACTAGCCAAATATTTAATGGACTAGGATTCCAAATTAATTTTGGATGTTTAATAAGTTCAAATTGAGTAAATTCAGGAATAACAAATGCCGAGTTGCTTAAAAATGCATATACAAAATAGAAAATATAAGGTATTGTCATAGCTAGTAAAACCACGAAAATTGTACGCCAATTATTGTTAGTGTAATTAATGCCACTTACTAAAAATAAAAGTGAAAAATAAATAGTATTGGGGAATGGAACTGAAACAATGGAAAGTAATAATGCAGCATTAAAAAATTCTGAAAAAGGATAATCTTTTTGGTAGCTTTCTAAAATAAAGTTAAGGAAGAAAAGTAAAATAAACGAAGAGCCCCATTCATTTACACTATTGAAAAAACTACTTCCAATTAGAATAAAAACAAAGCCAATTACTAAATTATCTTTTTTGATAATGTTCTTTTCGTAAATCAAATTGTTTAATCCTAAAGCTTGAAAAAAAGGAAGAGTTAAACCCAAAAAAAACACTAAATAAGAAGAATTTTTATCAGTTATAAAAATAGCATTAAAATCATAATTTATCAGTGGAATAATATTGAAAACAACACAAAAAATCACAAAAAATAAAATTATTGTGGGTTTCGGATTTATAAGATGTTTTAAAAACATTGCACTTGATAAAAATTATTTAAATTTGCAGCTGTAAATTAAAACAAAAATTATGAATAAGATTTGGTATGCAATTGGAGATTCTTTTGATTACTTATTTGCTATGGCTGATGGGATTGGAAATACAATAAACTATATCTATATTGGAGTTATATTTGCTTTTCTTGTAGTATGGGTGAGCAAAATGCTAAAGCATAGAAAAGATAATGAAGAGCACGCTCCTTTATAAATCGAACCCTATATCTTTACGATAATATTTTCCTTTAAAGGAAATTTTCTCAGCACTTGCAAATGATTTTGTAAGGGCCTCTTCTATATTTTCTCCAAAAGAAGTTAAAGCAATTACTCTTCCTCCGCTAGTTCTTAATTGTTCGTTTTCATTTTTTGTTCCTGCATGAAATACGATACTTTCTTTAATATCTTCTATTCCACTTATTACTTTACTTTTTTCATAAGCTTGAGGATAACCTCTTGAAACTAGCATTACTGTTGTAGCGGCTTGTTCGTTAATATTTAAATCTTTTTCACTAAAAGTTCCATCATCAATTCCTTTTAAAAGATTTAAAAGATCTGATTTAATTCTAGGTATCACGACTTCAGTTTCAGGGTCTCCCATTCTTACATTATATTCAATAACTTTTGGCTGACCTTTTACATTTATGAGTCCAATAAAGATAAATCCCTTGTATTCAATATTATCTTTCTTTAGCCCCTCTACTGTTGGTTTAATGATTTCTCTTTCTACTTTTTCAATGTAGAATCTATCAGCAAATGGTACGGGAGAAATAGCCCCCATACCTCCAGTATTTAATCCAGTATTTCCCTCACCAATACGCTTATAATCTTTTGCTGAAGGGAGAATTTTATACGAATTACCATCTGTTAAAATAAATACTGAAAGTTCAATCCCATCTAAGAATTCCTCAATAACTACTATTGATGATGCATTTCCAAATTTTGCATCTTTCACCATAGCTTTTAACTCGTCTTTTGCTTCTTGCAAATCATTAAGGATTAGCACTCCTTTACCTGCCGCCAATCCGTCTGCCTTTAATACATATGGGGCTTCAAGGCGTTCCAAAAAAGTATACCCTTCTGCTAAATTATCTTTAGTAAAAGCTTGATATTTTGCCGTAGGGATATTATGTCTGAACATAAATTCTTTTGCAAACTGCTTACTTCCTTCTAACTGCGCTCCTTCTTTTGAAGGCCCGATTAAAGAGATATCTTTTAACTGCTTATCTTCGTTAAAGAAATTATAGATGCCATTTACTAATGGATCTTCAGGTCCTACTAAAACTAGTTCAACATTTTCAGTAAGAACAAATTCCTTTATGCTTTCAAAATCATTTACGTCAATATTAATATTCGTCCCAACTTCAGCTGTACCTGCGTTTCCTGGAGCAATAAATAATTGATTACATGAACTGCTTTTTGCAATTTTCCATGCAAATGCATGTTCTCTTCCTCCACTTCCTAGTATTAATACGTTCATTCTATAATTTTATTCACTTTCCATAGCTATTAGGATTTCCTCAGTCAATTCCATGTTATGAAATACTTGTTGGACATCATCATTTTCTTCAAGTAGATCTAAAAGTTTTAATACTTTTTCTGCCTGTTCAGCAGTAATTGATTTAAAATTATTTGGGATTCTTTGTAATTCAGAATTCTTAATTTCAATACCAAGCTCTTCTAACTTTACTTGCATATTATTAAAGTCAGGAAAATTACAATATATTGTAACAGCCTCTTCATCTACTTCCAATTCTTCTAACCCACCATCAATCAGTTCCATTTCTAACTCTTCAATATCTATAGTGATATTCTCAGGATCAATAGTAAAAACTCCCTTCCTGTCAAAGATAAACTCTAATGAGCCATTTGTTCCCATTGTACCATCACATTTGCTGAAATACGAACGAACATCAGCAACAGTTCGATTGTTATTGTTAGATGCACAATCTACAAAAACTGCAATGCCATGCATTGCATAACCTTCCAAACTCATTTCTTCATAGTTTGCAGTATCCTTATCACTTGCTTTTTTGATAGCACGCATTACATTATCCTTAGGCATATTTGCTGCCTTTGCATTTTGCATTACCTGCCTTAATCTAGAATTTGTATCTGGATCAGGGCCACCTTCTTTTACTGACATTACAATATCTTTTCCAATTCTTGTAAAAGTTTTAGCCATTTTCGACCACCTTTTCATCTTTCTAGCCTTTCTGAATTCAAATGCTCTTCCCATATTTTATTTTTTAATCATCTAGCTTTAATACAGCCATAAATGCATTTTGTGGAATTTCAACATTACCAACCTGCCTCATTCTTTTCTTTCCTTTTTTCTGTTTTTCTAATAGTTTTCTTTTTCTTGAAATATCCCCTCCATAACATTTTGCAGTTACATCTTTCCTCAATGCCTTTACAGTTTCTCTAGATATAATCTTAGCTCCAATCGCTGATTGTATAGCAATATCAAACTGCTGCCTTGGAATTAATTCTTTTAATTTAGAGCATAATTTTTTCCCTAAAGCATAAGAATTTGTTTTGTGTACTAATGCTGACAATGCATCAACAGGATCTCCATTTAACAAAATATCAAGTTTAGCTAAAACTGATGTTCTGTACCCAATAGGATAATAATCAAAAGACGCATAGCCTTTAGAGACAGATTTTAGTTTATCATAGAAATCAAATACAATTTCACCAAGTGGCATTTCAAAAGTAAGTTCAACTCTATCAGTAGTTAAATAAACTTGATTGGTTAACTCTCCTCTTTTAGCAATACACAGTGTCATCACAGAGCCGATAAAATCAGCTTTTGTAATGATTTGCGCACGGATATATGGCTCTTCTACACTTTCCAAAATACTTGGATCTGGGTAATCCGTAGGGTTATGAATCTCTAATTTTTTACCTGCTCTTGTGTATGCAAAATAAGATACGTTTGGAACTGTTGTAATTACAGTCATGTTAAACTCTCGCTCTAACCTTTCCTGCACGATTTCCATGTGTAACATTCCTAAAAACCCACATCTAAACCCAAAACCAAGTGCTGCAGATGATTCTGGAGCATATGTTAAAGAGGCATCATTTAATTGCAGTTTTTCCATGGAGTTTCTAAGCTCTTCAAAATCTTCCGTATCAACCGGATAAATTCCTGCAAAAACCATTGGTTTTACTTCCTCAAACCCTTTTACTGCACCATTTGCTGGATTTTCAGCTGTAGTAATAGTATCACCTACTTTTACTTCTCTTGCGTCTTTTATTCCTGATATGATGTAACCAACCTCACCAGCTTTTAATGATTTTTTTGGAAACTGTTTAAGTCGTAAAGCACCAATTTCATCAGCATGGTATTTCATATCTGTAGCCATGAACTTTACCTCTTGCCCCTTTTTTATTTCCCCATTTATAATTTTAAAATATGCTTCTATACCTCTAAATGTATTGTAAACTGAGTCAAAAATCATAGCTTGCAAAGGGGCGTCAACATCACCCTCTGGATGAGGGACCCGCTCCACAATTGCAGTTAAAATATTTTCAATTCCAATACCTGTTTTTGCACTTGCAGGAATAATATCTTCATCTGCACAGTCAATTAAATCAATAATTTGATCTTTTACCACTTCAGGCTCTGCAGAAGGTAAATCAATTTTATTGAGTACAGGAATTATTTCTAAATCATGCTCCAAAGCCAAATATAAATTTGAAATTGTTTGCGCTTGAATCCCTTGTGCAGCATCAACAATTAAAAGCGCACCTTCACAAGCCGCAATTGATCTTGATACTTCATAAGAGAAATCAACATGCCCAGGAGTGTCAATTAAATTAAGGATATACTCTTCACCTTTATGCGTATATTCCATCTGTATTGCATGACTTTTAATGGTAATTCCTCTTTCTTTTTCAAGGTCCATATTATCTAAAAGTTGAGACTCAGCTTCTCTCTCAGTAACTGCCCCTGTGAATTCTAATAATCTATCAGCCAAAGTTGATTTACCATGGTCAATATGTGCGATAATGCAAAAATTTCTGATTTTTTTCATGAGATGCGAAAATACATTTTTTCACTTAAATATCACTATCTATGTTAATGCAGATATTTTACTACATTTGTCATCCGAAAAGTATAAAAATAATGAGTAAAGTTAGCATCAGTAGAAGAAGGCATTTTTTAAAAGCAATAAGTTGGAATTTGTTAGCAATGACAACAACATTTTTTTTGTTATCATACTTGCCACCTTATTTTGGTTTTGAACCTCTTGATAAGAGTCAAGTTGGTTGGTTAGTGATATTAGATAGAGTTGCAAAACTTATCATTTATTACTTTCATGAAAGAACTTGGTTTGCATCTAATTGGGGGATTATTAAACCACCAAAAGATTAAATTATCTCATCATCTTTCCTTAAGATGTAGTTGATTTTTATTTTATTTTCTTCACGAAATTTTTCTTCTAATTCTTCATCAATTTCCCATTGGTATTTTTTGCGTTCAGGGCCTTCATTTTTATAAAAAATAGCTACTAAAATTCCTGCAACAAAACCTGCTAAATGTCCTTCCCATGACACAGCTTCATTTGTTGGGAGTATCCCCCATATCATTGAGCCATATAAAAAGATAATTACGAATGATACTGCAGATAATCTTGGGTTTTCACGAATTATCCCACTTACTAAAATAAAGGATGCAAGCGCATAAATTATTCCACTTGCGCCAATGTGGAATGATGGCCTTCCAATTATCCAAAGCCAAAAACCAGAAATGAAAAATAGCCATAAAAATATTCTTGCTGCAATCTTTTTGTAGAATGTAAAAAGCATTCCTCCTAATATAAGTACAGGATAACTATTGTTTAATAAGTGAGTAAAATCTTTGTGGATAAATGGTGAGAAAAGAATGCCCTTAAGCCCGCTAAAAGTTTGAGGAGAAACGCCAAATTTTACAAATGAAAAGTTAAAATTTACTTCAATGATTTTAACCAACCACATTGTAAGTAAAAATAAAAATGGCACAAATAAACTACTATAAAGATCTTTTTTATCTGATTTATTCATCTGAAAATTTTGAAGAGTAAAAGTAAACAATTAATGCTTATAAATTGTATTTTTACAACAGATGAAAGAAGAAAAGAAATTATTTTTATTAGATGCTTTTGCTCTTATTTACAGAGCATATTTTGCTTTTGCAAAAAATCCTAGAATTAACTCTAAGGGATTAGATACCTCGGCAGTTTTTGGCTTTGTGAATACTTTAAATGAAGTGATACGAAAGGAAAAACCAACTCATATTGCAGTTGTTTTTGATAGGCCAACTCCCACTCTTAGGCACATAGAATATCCAGAATATAAAGCTCATAGAGAAGCAATGCCTGATGGATTGCGTGATGCTTTGCCCTACATTGACAAGTTGTTGGAGGCATTTAATATTCCTAAACTGTATAAAGATGGGTTTGAGGCTGATGATGTGATTGGAACTTTGGCAAAAAAAGCTGAAAAGGAAGGATTTAAAACTTATATGATGACTTCTGATAAGGACTTTGCTCAACTAGTATCTGAAAATATATTTATGTATAGGCCAGGAAACAAATGGCAACCCACTGCAATTTGGGGTATCCCTGAGGTGCTTGAAAAATTTGACATTCAAAGAGTTGATCAGGTTATTGACTACTTAGGCATGATGGGAGATGCATCTGATAATATCCCGGGAATTCCTGGAGTTGGGAAAAAAACAGCTCAGAAGTTTATTAAAGAGTACGGCTCAATGGAAGGTCTTTTTGAGAATACTGCTGATTTAAAAGGGAAGATGAAAGAGAAAGTTGAATCAGCAAAAGAAATTGGATTGCTTTGTAAAAAGTTAGCCACCATAATTACAGATGTCCCAATTGAATTAGATGAAAAATCCTTGATTATATCTACTAGAAATGAAGAAAAGATAAAAGAACTTTTTGATGAGTTAGAATTTAAAACGCTTTTACAAAGGGTGCTTGCCTCCAACTCTTCTACTACAGTTTCTAATAAAGAAATTATTATTGTAAAGAAAGAAACAACTCCAACTTCTCAATTTGATTTATTTGAAGAACCAGTGGAGCAGCAGAAAAAAGCAACTCCAAAAAGCAATTTTAAATTAGCCACTAAGGAGACTTTAAATAACATTGTTGATGATATTGAATATAATAAAAAGTTTTCTTTTAGCATTATTACAGATACAAATGATGCTTTAACTACAAAGTTAGCAGGAGTTTCTTGCAGTTATACTGATGATAATGGATACTATATTCCATTTTCAGAACATAATATTAAGTATCTAAAATCAATTTTTGAAAATGAGAAAACCACTAAAATTGGATATGATTTAAAATTTGCAATTAAGGTTTTAAGTAATCATAATATAAATTTAAAGGGAGCAATTTTTGATGTGCAAATTGCTCATTATTTATTGCATCCTGATATGCGACATTCCTTAGATATTATTGCAGATAATTATTTAAATATAATCATGATTGAAGAACAATCTATAAGAGGAAAAGGGAAAACCAAAAGCTTAATTTCTGAAATTAATTTCGATAATATATGTGATTTTGCAAGTGAAAAATCATCAGTAATATTTAATCTTGCTCCTATTTTTGAAAAAGAAATGAACGAAGTTGAGGTTTTTGATTTGTTTGAAAAAATTGAAATTCCTTTAACTAAAGTTCTTGCTAAAATGGAATTAGAAGGAATAGCTTTAGATGTTAAAATGCTACAGAATTATAGCACACAATTAACATCTGAACTTCAATTGCTTGAGAATAAAATTCATCAGTTGGCTGACAAAGATTTTAATATCTCTTCTCCAAAACAAATGGGAGAGATTCTTTTTGAAAAATTGGAGCTCAGTAAAAAACCTAAAAAAACAAAATCAGGCCAATACTCTACTTCAGAAGAAATTTTGCTAAAATTAAAAGATATACACCCAATTGTTGACGAAATTCTGACTTTTAGAGGAGTTAAAAAGCTCCTTTCAACTTATGTTGATGCATTGCCAGTATTGGTTAATACTGAAACCAAAAGAATTCATTCTACTTTTAATCAGTCTGTAGCTTCAACTGGAAGATTGTCATCAGTAAATCCAAACATACAAAATATTCCTATTAGAACCAAAAGAGGGATGAAAGTCCGTGAGGCTTTTATTCCTAAAGATGAAAATTACACTTTAATGGCTGCTGATTACTCTCAAATTGAATTGAGGATTATGGCATCATTAAGTAAAGATGATGGTATGCTTACTGCTTTTAATAATGGTGCTGATATTCATTCTGCTACTGCTGCAAAAGTCTTTAAAGTTGATATTAAGGATGTGGATAGAAACATGCGTTCGCAAGCTAAATCTGTAAATTTTGGAATTATTTATGGCATCTCAGCGTTTGGTCTTTCTCAGAATATTGGTGTTAGCCGTACTGAAGCAAAGGAGATAATTGATAATTATTTTGAGCAATTTCCAAAAGTAAAAGATTATATGGATTGGTCAATAGAGCAGGCTCGTGAGAAAGAATATGTGGAAACTATTATGGGAAGAAGAAGGTACTTAAAAGATATAAATGCTAGAAATGGCATGATAAGAGCTATGGCTGAACGAAATGCTATAAATGCGCCTATTCAAGGCTCAGCTGCTGATATTATAAAAATTGCAATGATTAATATTCAGCAAGAAATGGAGCAAAGAGAGATGAAATCAAAAATGTTGTTACAAGTTCATGATGAACTGGTGTTTGATATGCATAATTCTGAATCTTCAGAACTAAAAACACTTGTAAAAGAGAAGATGGTACATGCAGTTAGTTTGCAAGTTCCTTTAATTGTTGATATTGGAGAAGGATTAAATTGGTTAGAAGCCCACTAAATCTATTTCTTTTTAAAAAGTAAGAATAAAGCCACTATTGCAATCACCCCAATAAAAGCAGAACCCGCCTCTTGAATGTTGCCAACAGGGTCCCATCCTAATAAGCTCTCGCCTAATAATAATTGAACTATCACACCAATACACAGAAAGGACAATGCTATAGATATAGCTCCAATTATTTTTTCCTGTAGTGATTTAAAGAATTCAGTCATAATGATTTTTGAGTTTAATAAAATAGCCCCACTAATGTAGGGCTATTTTTAATAGTTGATCAAAGGTAAATTATTTACCTGAGATTAAGCTCCAAACGATCAAGATTCCGATCAAACCTACAAATCCTTCAGCAGCTAATCCATTAATAACACCTACAATGTTACCAATAACATCTAATCCCATGAAGCCATCTGCTCCAAAAAGGAAAGTTACTGTAATTGCAAGACCTAATACGGTCATAATTAATCCCATTAGTCCTTTAAAGAACCCGTTCATGTACTTAAATACTGCATCCATAATATAAAATAATTTGGTTAATACTGATGCCAAACTTAGAATTTAAATTGCTTCAAACTAAATATTTGCAATTAAATCTTTCATTTTAATAATTTTTCTAAATACATCTATTTTGGATAAATATTATGTTTTTAACTATATGTAAATCAATTATATATGCGTAATAATTTGATAATCAATATTATATAAAAAACACCTTTATAAACACAGAAATGTTAAGAATTGATTAAGAGTGTAAGTTATTGATTTTCATTGATAAAGGATGAAATATGACTAATATGGATGCTAAAATGACTAATTTATACTAACATCTCTAATTGATAGTATATTTTGATTAAATTTATTGCTATTTTTGATAATATGTAACAACTTTTGGGCTACTATATTGGTGTTTTCTAGCTCATTTTGGGTGTAATAGTCTGTAAATTTGCTTAAAAGTGGGAAGTTTTTGGGATCAGAATTCCTTATTTCTGACTGCATATTGGTATCTACTACTCCTGGATGAACAGAAAAAACGGTTAGATTTTTATGATTTTCCTCTGCAATTACCCTTGTTAGCATATCTAGTGCAGACTTAGTGGCGCAATAAGTACTCCAAGAATGAATAGGGCTATTGGCTGCTCCTGAACTAATATTTATCAATAGCTTTTTATCCTCAGGATAAGTAGTTATGAATTTCTTACATAGTATCGTAGGAGCAACTAAGTTAATGAAGTATTCCTGAATGATATTGCGCGTTTCTTTTTTATCGAAAGGGACAATGCTACCAATAGTGGCCGCATTATTTATAAGTAAAATATCTTTCTGGCTCTCCTTTGGAAATTGTAATTGCTTAACAGCATCCAAATTACTCAGGTCAATTTTGGTAAAGGAAAAGTTAGGATGCTTAATTTTATTAGTACGGGAATATCCAAATACTAGATAACTCTGCTTTAATAGTAATTCAGCTATAGCCTTACCTATACCACCACCTGTACCTGTTATGAGTGCAACTTTTTGCACTTATAGTTTTGCTAGGGCTTGTTCCAAGTCAGTAACTAAATCCTCAATGTCTTCAATACCTACTGATAAACGGATTAAAGAATCTACCACACCTGTTTTTTCTCTTTCTTCTTTCGGAATTGCAGCATGTGTCATACTTGCAGGATGTCCGCATAAGGATTCTACTCCCCCTAAACTCTCAGCTAATGTAAAATAATGAGTTGAGGAAACAACCTTAATTGCATCTGCTAATTTATTACCTACTATATTAAATGATACCATTCCTCCAAAATCATCCATTTGTTTTGTAGCGATTTCATGATTTGGGTGCGATTCAAATCCTGGCCAGTATACTTCACCAACTTTCGGATGACCCTTTAAGAAGTTAGCAATAACTTTTCCGTTTTCACAATGTCTTTGCATCCTTAGGTGTAAGGTTTTAATTCCTCTTAGTACTAAGAAAGAATCCATAGGGCCTGGTACAGCTCCACAAGAATTTTGAATAAAGTATAATCTTTCCGCTAAAGCTTCATCCTTACAGATTGCTGCTCCCATTACCACATCAGAATGACCACCCATATATTTAGTTAGTGAGTGCATAACGATATCAGCCCCTAAATCCAAAGGTCTTTGTAAGTAAGGAGTGGCAAAGGTGTTGTCTACCACAAAAATAAGGTCATGCTTTTTTGAGATAGCGCCTAAGCTTTCAATATCAATAATGTTTAGCATTGGGTTAGTTGGTGTTTCTGCCCAAATCATTTTAGTGTTCTCATTAATATAAGACTCAACTTTATCCGCATTATCCATTCCTATGAAATGGAACTTAATTCCATAAAATTCAAATATCTTAGTGAAGATACGGTAAGTACCTCCGTACAAGTCGTTAGTTGATATTACCTCATCACCAGGTGATAGTAATTTGATGATTGCATCAATTGCTCCAAGTCCACTTCCGAAACATAAACCATGCGTACCATTTTCCAAAGCAGCCAAGTTTTTTTCCAAAGCACTTCTTGTTGGGTTACCAGTTCGGGAATATTCATATCCTTTATGATCTCCAGGAGAAGCTTGTATATAAGTTGAAGTTTGGTAGATTGGTGTCATTATTGCCCCCGTAGTTGGGTCAGGCTCCTGTCCTGCATGTATAGTTTTAGTTCCGAATTTCATTATTCTAATTTTTGATATTATTTACTTTTAGCAAAAGTATTAAAAGTTGGAGTAATTAATTTTACTTTTGCTAAAAATTAATCCATTGAATAAAATAGTATTAGCCCATATTTCTTTGTTTGTAGCAAATTTAATTTATGCTGTGAATTATACTTTTGCAAAGGATGTAATGCCTGATTTTATCCAGCCTTCAGGTTTTATTTTATTAAGGGTTACTGGGGCAATTATATTGTTTTCGCTTTTCTATTTTTTATTTGTTAATGAAAAAGTAGAAAAGAAAGATATTATCCGTTTGGCAATATGCGGAATATTTGGAGTTGCTATTAATCAATTGTTATTTTTTGAAGGATTGAATTTAACTACCCCAATTAATGCCGCTATTATTATGACGATTAATCCTGTATTGGTTATAATAATGTCAGCTCTTATTTTGTTTGAAAAAATAAATATCAGAAAAGGAATTGGGATAGCATTGGGTTTGATTGGCGCTTCCACCTTAATACTAAACGGAGGGGATGTAAGTGGTAACATTAATTTTATGCTGGGTAATATGTTTGTTTTTATTAATGCAGCAAGTTATGGTTTGTACTTGGTATTGGTAAAGCCATTAATGCAGAAATACCACCCAATAACGGTTATGTTTTATGTGTTTGGTTTTGGGCTATTGTATGTATTGCCCTTTGGTTATACTGAACTGTTGGCTGTTGATTGGGTGAGTTTTCCGACAATAATTATTTGGGAGGTGCTATTCGTAGTGGTGTGTACTACTGTTATTGCTTACTTATTAAACTCATCAGCATTAAAATTACTTAACCCTTCCACAGTAAGTATTTATATTTATTTGCAACCGGTATTAGCTACACTATTTGCGATATTTAGGGGTTCTGACAGCTTAGATGAAATGAAAATTATTGCAGCAGTTATTATTTTTGTTGGGGTGTATTTGGTAAGTGTTCGTTCTGTAAAGACAAGATAGTATAAAATTCATAAATTTGCAAAAAATATTTTCTGATGATTCAATCAATGACGGGCTATGGTAAAGCCGAATTAAACTTAACAAATGCTAACTTTACTATTGAAGTAAGGTCGCTTAATTCTAAACAAATTGATGCCAATGTAAAAATGTCATCTGTTTACAGAGATAAAGAAATTGGACTAAGAAAACTACTTTCTGAAAAATTACAAAGAGGGAAAATTGAACTTTCTATTTGGAGAGAAAAATCAGAATCGAATACAAACTATAAAGTAAATACTGAAGTAATTAAAGATTACCACAATCAGGTTCTGCAATTAAAAAAGGATTTAGGATTGAAATGGAATATGTGGACAATGACTCCTTTTTCAGCTAAATCATCTGATATACTTCCAACACTTTTAAAAATGCCAGAGGCATTGATAAAAGGAGAGGAAAAAGCAAATGATAATGAGTGGGATGAAATTGCAAAAGGGATTGATATTGCGATTGAAAACATTTTGCAATTCCGAATGGAAGAAGGTAAAAAATTAGAGGAAGATATTACTACTAGAATTAATACTTTATCAAGATTATTAACTGAAATTCTTCCTTTTGGAAAGGGTAGAATTGAGAAGGTAAAGAAAAGCCTAGCAGATAAATTAGCAGAAATAGATACTAAGAATATTGATAAAAACAGGTTTGAACAAGAACTTATCTATTACTTAGAAAAACAAGATATAACGGAAGAGCAAGTAAGGTTAGATGCACATTTGAGTTACTTTTTAGAAACTATGAAAACAGATTCTCCTAATGGAAAGAAACTTGGTTTTATAGGACAAGAAATAGGTAGAGAGATAAATACTATCGGATCAAAATCATCAGATGCAGAAATGCAGAAGATTGTGGTGCAAATGAAAGATGAATTAGAGAAAATTAAGGAGCAATTATTAAACATATTGTAGGTGGGAAAACTTATTGTTATATCAGCTCCATCAGGAGCAGGAAAAACTAGTATTGTTCATCATTTACTTAAAAATATGCCTGAACTTTCTTTCTCAGTTTCTGCTTGTAGCCGTGAAAAAAGAGATAATGAAACACATGGAAAAGATTATTATTTTTTAGGTGTTGAGGGTTTTCAAGATAAGATAAAAGAAGCTGCGTTCTTAGAATGGGAACAGGTTTATGAAAATCAGTATTATGGAACTTTAAAATCAGAGATTGAAAGAATTTGGAGTGAAGGAAAAACTGTAATTTTTGATGTTGATGTGATAGGGGGAGTGAATATAAAAAAGCAATATCCTAAAGAATGTTTATCACTTTTCATTATGCCTCCATCAGTTGATGTTTTAAGGGAAAGATTAAGTGGTAGAGGAACAGAATCAGAAGCAAAATTAGAGATGCGTTTAGAAAAGGCAGAGCAGGAAATTTTAAAAAACCAGGAGTTTGATAAGGTAATTTTAAATGATGATTTTGGGATAGCTTGTGAAGAAACTATGGCAGTAATTACTAATTTTATAAACTCATAAAATGAAAATTGGCCTGTTTTTTGGAAGCTTTAATCCCATGCATGTGGGGCATAAAGTTATCGCTTCTTATTTGGCAGAATTTTCAGCTTTAGAAAAGGTAATGTTTGTGGTTTCTCCTCAAAATCCCTTTAAAGAAAAAAACAGTTTACTGGACCAAAATCACAGACTTCAGATTATTAGGACTGAAGTGTATGATAACAATAAACTTGATGTTACCGATATTGAATTTAGTATGCCACAACCTTCTTATACCATTGATACTTTGGTGCGCTTGAAAGAAGATTATCCAGAAAATGAGTATTCGCTTATTATAGGGGCTGATAACTTACAGAACTTTCATAAGTGGAAAAATTATGAGCAAATTTTGGAGGATTACTCAATTTATGTGTATCCAAGGCCAGGTTTTGAAATTAATGGTTCTCATAAAAACATACATATTGTAAATGGTGTTCCTCAAATGGAAATTTCAGCTTCTTTTATTAGAAATTCTATAAAAGACAGAAAGGATGTATCGTATTTAATGCCGGAGAAAGCTTGGAAATATACAGATGAAATGAATTTTTATAAATAAAGATAGTTGACGGTTACTAGTTTGTACTCATTAGAGAAAAACATGAAAAAAAATAGTATAGATAAAAAAAGATACGCTCTTCTAAAAATAGGGGGTGCGTTACTGATGTTTATTTTCATACTTTCATCTTGCACTATACAAATGAAGATAGATGTTTCTTCTGATGAAAAGGAGAAAAGTGGCATGAAAATTTTGGTTGAAAACACAGAGCAAAAAGAATACATAGGTTGGTGGGTGTATGGAGAGGGGCAACATATTTTTAAAGATGAACAAACTCTTGAAGAATATGATATGGAATTCCCAAATGAGAATATGCAAGAATTAATTGAGCTTTACTTGGCAGTTTGTGAAATGGAATATTTCCCTATGGAGTGTAAAATGACCGGCCATCTAAAAAAAGAATTAGCAGAAAAACAAACTACCTTAATAGTTTCGGACTTTGAAATACTATACATACAAGGCTGTGGGGAGTAGAGAACAACAACCAAATAACCCTTTGCATGCAAAAAGATTAGTTGATATCCTTGAATTTCTGGTAGCAGAATATGGCTGGGAAGAACTAGGAAACGAGATAAGAATTAATTGCTTTATCACTAATCCATCTATCAAATCAAGCCTAAAGTTTTTAAGAAGAACTGAGTGGGCAAGAAAAAAAGTAGAACAACTTTATTTGAATACTACCAGACAATAGTTTTTCCCATCAATTTTCTTATAAGCATTATTATCCCTAATATTATTAATAATCCAATTGAAATTAAGTGCCCTACATATGGCACTAGTAATGTTGGTAACAAACATAATAGCACTAATGGCACTAGTTTTATTGCCCACCATTTTCTTTTGTTCCATGCTCTCCAAAATGTTCTGAGCAATAGATAGGTTCCGCTAATAAGAATAATAGAATTAAGTACATATATAATTACCTACCATGCAGGATCTTCAGTTTCTTCCTCATCACCTGGGTCTTCAAAATTTGCTGTTAGTACAGTATTGTTTTCCGTAATTGGAAAAGAAGAATAACTCACATTGGTAAGTGTTGTTAGTGTAATAAAAAGGAGTAGTATTTTTTCATGTTGTAAAAATAGAGATTATTATATAATGTTACTCATAAATCTGATTGATTACCCCCCCATAATCTGCCCACTCCCAAATCCCTGATATTTTCCCATTTTTAAAATTCACTGTACGATAAGCCGAGAGTTCAACTGTATTTTCTCTTTTTACAGTTGCTTTAGAATAAACCCTTACACTACCATCAATTTCATAAGTATTTTCATCAATTCCTGGCAAATAAATAGAATGTCCAATTTCTATGTAGAAACCATTTTTTTTTAATTGTGAAAGTATTCCATCTTGATATTCTGTTAAAGAAACAGGAACCCCTTTTGGAGAACCAGCAGTAAACGAATAGAAAGTAAAATCTGATGTAAAATATTGGCTAATATCTAAAGCCGAACTATCGCTACTTTCATAATAATTATTGATATCATCAACTAGTAGCTTAAGAGTTTCCAAATTTTGCTCATAGCGCTTGATTTTATTCTCACTACATGAGAATAAGAAAATTAAAGATGAAAGAATGAGGATGTTTTTTAGTTTATTCATGATAAACAACATCTAATACAGTTTGTCCAACAGCATTAAGAGTTTCTTTATCGATATTACCCATATCATCTCTATGAGTGTGCCAATGCTTGTTGAAATTGCTTTCAGTAGCTGGATCATACTCAATAATATCAATAGTAGGAATTCCAGTAATTTGGTTTACATATAAATGGTCATCAACTATTTGTTTGGCATTTTCAAATACAAAATACTTTCCAAAACCCAATCGATTGGCTTTACGCCATACCTTTTGCAAAATATTTGAACCATAATAAAAGGAGATTTGCTCATGCCTAAAAGTGGCATCTTTAGCGCCAACCATATCTAGCAGAATTCCATAACGAGCATAGTAGTTTGCTTTGTGTGGATTCTTGCTCCAATACTGTGAACCTAAGCACCAAGAATCTTGCATAAGTGGGTAGCTGGAATTTTCAGGTTGACCATAATCTTCAGCATCAAAAAGTATAATATCAACTCCTATTTTAAGATTTTTTTTACTGAATTGTCTTGCTAGTTCTATTAAAACTCCAACTCCACTTCCTCCATCATTTGCTCCAAGTATTGGGCTGTTTTGGTTTTCAGTATCATGGTCGGCAATATGTCTGCTGTCCCAATGGGCAAATAAAGCAACTCTATTATTTTTTTCAGGAGAGAAACTCGCAATTATGTTTTTCAAAGTATGATTTTTCCTATCATAAGTGGTAATAGGTGCTTCTTGAATAATTACATTTGGAGTATAAGTTTTGAATTTTTTCTCTAACCAAATAGCACAGTTTCTCCAGCCTTTGCTAGAAATTACTCTTGGACCAAAACTTACTTGTTTTTCTATAAAATAATAAGCAGAATCTGCATTAAAAGTTGGGACTTCAATTTTTGGTTTTGGTTTTTTTGAAGTAGTTTTTGTTTTTTGTTGAGGCTCAGTTGAGCAAGAAGAAAGAATAATCATTGCTAAAAGCAACACACCCCCCACCCCTCTTTTTAGTAATGAGTTATTGTTTAATATCTTATATCTAATATTTATCATCTATTTTATCTCCCAATTACTTCCTTCTCTGCTATCTTTTATCTGAATTCCAGCTTTGTCCAATTCATCACGAATCAAATCGGCAGTGCTAAAATCTTTATTTTTTTTTGCATTTCCTCTAAGTTTTAAAACTAATTCCATCACTTCTTCAGTAAGGTTATTTCCTCCACTTTCTTTTGAAGCAATAAGTCCTAAAATATCAGTAACAAAATCAGAAAACAGTTTTTGCATTTTTGATAAATCGGAAGCAGTTAAACTTTCTTTGCCATCTTTTACTGAGTTAATAATTCTTACTCCATCAAATAAATGTGCAATTAAAATAGGAGTATTGAAATCATCATCCATTGCAGCATAACAATTCTTTTCTAGCTCGTTAATATCATAAGTTGAGCTGTCAGAATTCTTTAGATTTTCTAAAGTCTCCATTGCATTCATCAGCTTTGTAAATCCTTTTTCGGCAGCTTGCAAGGCTTCATTGCCAAAATCAACAGTGCTTCTGTATTGCGCTTGTAGTATGAAAAAACGAATTGTCATTGGGCTATAAGCTCTATCTAATTTTGCATGAGTTCCATTAAAAAATTCCTCTAAGTTGATGAAGTTTCCAAGAGATTTACCCATCTTTTTCCCATCAATTGTAATCATATTATTGTGCATCCAATAGTTTACAGGATTACAATTATTACAAGCGTTTGATTGTGCGATTTCTGCTTCATGATGAGGGAAAACCAAGTCCATTCCACCTCCATGAATATCAAAAGTTTTACCTAAATATTTTTCACTCATTGCAGAGCACTCCATATGCCATCCAGGGAACCCTTCACCCCAAGGAGAATCCCACCTCATAATATGCTCAGGATTTGCTTTTTTCCAAATTGCAAAATCGACTGAACTTTTCTTTTCTGATTGCCCGTCCAAAGCACGAGTTCCTTCTAAAGTATCCTCTATATTTCTTCCTGAAAGAGTCCCGTAAGGATAAGATTCATTGTATTTATTTACATCCAAATAAACAGAACTATTTACCTCATAAGCAAATCCATTTTTTAGGATTTTTTGCACCATTTCAATCTGCTCAATAATATGTCCAGTTGCTCTCGGTTCAATTGAAGGAGGTAAACAATTTAAAGCATCCATTGCTTTATGATAACTAATCGTATAGAATTGAGCAATTTCCATAGGTTCCAACTGTTCTAATCTTGCTTTTTTAGCAATTTTATCTTCTCCATCATCTGCATCATTTTCAAGGTGTCCCGCATCTGTTATATTCCTAACATATCTTACTTTATAATCAGAGTGTTTTAAGTACCTAAAAACCACATCAAAAGTAATTGCGGGGCGTGCATGACCTAAGTGGGGATCACCATAAACAGTAGGCCCACAAACATACATCCCTACATGATTTTTCACTATAGGATTAAAAATTTCTTTCTTTCTTGTAAGGGTATTGTATATCTGTATTTTTCTGCTCATTATGCAATTTTTTCATATTTTTCTTTCAGATTTTTCATCATATCTGAAGTCATTTTTTCTAGGTTATATTTAATTTCCCAACCCCAGTCATTTTGCGCGTGCGTATCATCAATTGATGATGGCCAAGAGTCCGCAATTTCTTGTCTGAAATCAGGGTTGTAACTCATTTTAAAATTTGGAATGTGTTTTGAAACTTCCTCTGATAATGTTTTTGGTGTAAAACTAACACCTGCCAAATTATATGAAGAACGGATTTTTACTTGTTCAGCAGGAGCTTCCATTAATTCAATTGTGGCACGGATTGCATCTGGCATATACATCATTGGTAAGCCAGTATTTTCAGCTAAAAAACTTTCGTATTCACCATCAGTTATTGCTTTATGAAAAATATCCACAGCATAATCAGTTGTCCCGCCACCTGGAGATGCTTTCCAGCCAATCAAACCTGGATAACGGATACTCCTTACATCTACTCCAAATTTATTAAAGTAATATTCATTCCATCTTTCTCCTGCTTGCTTAGTAATTCCGTAAACGGTATTGGGTTCCATTATAGTATATTGTGGCGTATTTTCCTTTGGAGTTGTAGGTCCAAAAACCGCAATAGAAGAAGGCCAAAAAATCTTTTTAATTAACCCACCTTTTGCTAAATCCAATACATGAGAATGTGAACGCATATTCAATTTCCAACCCAATTCAATGTTTTGCTCAGCAGTTGCAGATAGTAGTGCGGCTAATAAATAAACTTGGGTAACTTTATATTTTGCAACAATATTACGAAGGAGTTTTTCATCCATAATATCCAAAGTCTCAAAAGGTCCAGAATTCATTACCTCATCACATGATTGACGAATGTCTGATGCAATAACATTTTCGTTACCGTACATTTTTCTTAGCTCAATTACTAACTCTGTGCCAATTTGACCTGATGAACCTATAATTAAAATTCGTTCTTGCATGCGTTAAAATATTTTGACAAATATAATATTATCTAATACTTTAATAGGAAAATTAATTTGCAATAACATTTTAAGATTTTATATCTTTGCTCTAAATTACGAATCAGAATATTATGGATCCTAATACTGGCAAAAAAGGTATGTTTAATAAACTAAGCAAGGAACAAGGTTTAGTTTTGTTAGAAAATGAGGATTTTTCCAGAAAAACAGTTTCTTTTTATAGGTATGTTATTTTAGATGCTCCTTTTGACTTACGTGATGAGCTATATTTAGAATGGAATGCACTGGCAGTTTTAGGGCGAATTTACTTAGCGCATGAAGGGGTAAATGCACAATTAAGTGTTCCTGAGCACAATTGGGAGGCATTTGTAAAGGTAGTTCATGCTAATAAATATTTTACAGCTATGCCCTTTAAAATTGCAGTTGAAGATGATGGAAAATCATTTTATAAACTAACAATTAAAGTGAGACATCAGATTGTTGCTGATGGCTTGCCAATTGATGAATATGATGTAACTGATGTGGGGGTGCATTTGGATGCTGAAAAATGGAATAATGCATTAGAAAATGGAGCTACAGTAGTGGACATGCGAAATCATTATGAAAGTGAGATAGGAAAGTTTAAAGGAGCTATCTGCCCTGATGTTGAAACTTTTAAAGAGGAATTACCTGAAGTAAAAAAAATACTAAAAGGGCAGGAGGAAGATAAAATTTTACTTTATTGTACGGGGGGGATTAGGTGTGAGAAAACATCAGCATATTTAAAACATCATGGGTTTAAAAATGTTTTTCAGTTGCATGGAGGAATCATTGATTATGCCCGACAATTAGAACAAGATGATAGTTTGGAAAACAACTTTGAAGGTAAGAATTTTGTATTTGATGAAAGGAGAGGCGAGCGTATTTCGGCTGATGTAATTAGTAATTGCCATCAATGTAGGGAGCCATTTGATACGCATGTAAATTGCAAGAATGTAAATTGTAATTTATTGTTTTTGCAATGTGATAATTGTAAAACTAAGTATGAGAATTGCTGCTCAATTGAATGTATTGAAATTATTAATTTACCAATGAAGGAACAAATGGTATTGAGAAAAGGAACGGATCAAAAGAAGATGTATTACAGCCATAAAAGAGTTAACCTAAATTTAAATAAAGATGATAAGAATAACTAAAGAATTTAAGTTTGAAATGGCACATGCCTTGCATGGGTATGATGGGCTTTGCGCAAACATACATGGGCACTCTTACAGGCTTTGGGTAACCGTAAAAGGCAAAGTTAAGGAGGAGCTCGGACATCCTAAAAATGGTATGGTAATGGATTTTGGTGATTTAAAAAAGGTTGTAAAACCTAATATAGTGGACAAATTTGATCATGCTTTGGTGCTTAATGCTAACTCCCCGCATGCTGATATTAATTTGGAAGCTTTTGATAAAGTTTATCATTTGGATTATCAACCAACATCAGAGAATTTAGTTCTTAATTTTGCTAACTATATTAAAGCACAATTACCTAAAGGTGTGAGTTTAGTAAAAGTTGTTTTATCAGAAACTGCATCTAGTTTTGCTGAGTGGAATGAGGATGACGCTTCCTCTTATGTTATATAGAATTTATATAAATAAAAATGTATTTAAAATTATGCGCTAAATTATAGTTACCCTAAATTGGTTTTTCTATTTTTGCGAGCGAAAAAATTTATCAAATGACAAATATTTTAATTTTTATTATTGTAATCTCAGTTATTGCAACATTAGTTCAAATTGTTAGAGTTAGCGAGCTATTATCAGAAATAAAAAATAAGGATGTTAATGAAGTAACAGATAAAGATAATAACACTCAAGGGTTATTATTTTTAATAGTAGGTTTTGGCTTTTTAATTTTTGTTGTCTGGCAAATGATAACTTGGGATCATCTTTTATTACCTCCTGCGAGTTCAGTACATGGGACTCAAATTGATTTATTAATGAAGGTGTCCATGGGATTAATTATTGTAGTATTTTTTATTACATCACCGATGCTATTTTATTTTGCTTTTAAGTATAGGGGTAAAAAATCTAATAATGCATATTTTTTATCACATAATAATAAGCTAGAAGTTGTTTGGACTGTTATACCTACTATAATTCTTACAGTGCTTATTATTTTTGGCTTAAAAACTTGGGATAATGCCATGAATGTTGAGGTCACTGAATCAACTAAATTAATTGAAGTTTATGCAAAGCAATATAATTGGACTGCTAGATACTCAGGCCTTGACAATAAATTAGGTAAAGCAAACTATAAATTAGTTAAAGGGAAAAATACTCTTGGTGTTGACATGTTAGATATTAATTCTGCTGACGATAAAATGGCTAGAGAAGTTCATTTAGTAGTTAATGAGCCTGTATTATTAAAGTTTCGTTCTCAGGATGTAATACATTCTGCTTTTTTGCCACATTTTAGAGTACAAATGAATTGTGTTCCAGGAATTACTACTCAATTTGGATTTACACCTAACAAAACAACTGCTCAAATGAAAGAAAGTGAGGGAGAGGATTTTGAATATGTTTTATTATGTAATAAGATATGTGGGGCTTCACATTTTAACATGCAAATGAAATTTATTGTTGAAACTCAAGAAGAATATGATATTTGGATTGCTTCTCAGGATAACTTAGAAAAAAAATTATTAACTCAAAAATAATATAAAAGATGTCGGAACATCATAAAGAAAACTTCATTACTAAATATATTTTTAGTATGGACCATAAGATGATTGCAAAGCAATTTCTTTTAACTGGAATGTTTATGGCAGTTGTTGGGATGTTAATGTCTGCTATTTTCAGAGTCCAATTGGCTAATCCTGGTGAAACATCTATATTATATAACTTACTACCAAGCACTTGGCTGAATGACGCAGGAGGTTTAAATCCTGATAAATATTTAGCCTTAGTTACTATGCACGGTACAATATTAGTTTTTTGGGTGCTAACAGCCGGTCTTTCAGGTACATTTGCTAATTTCTTAATCCCATTACAAATTGGAGCTAGAGATATGGCTTCTGGATTTTTAAACATGCTTTCTTATTGGTTCTTTTTTATCGCGACTGTTGTATTGTTGAGTTCATTATTTGTTGAGTCAGGTCCTGCTTCTGGTGGCTGGACAATCTACCCCCCACTTTCCGCACTTCCACAAGCAATTCCTGGTTCAGGTACTGGTATGACATTATGGTTAATTAGTATAACATTATTTGTTGTTGGCTCATTACTTGGAGGACTAAATTATATAGTTACAATATTAAATTTAAGAACGATTGGAATGACTATGCAACGTCTTCCACTAACAGTTTGGGCTTTATTAATCACAGCAATACTTGGGGTCCTTTCATTCCCAGTTCTTTTATCTTGTGGTCTCTTACTAGTTTTTGACAGATCATTCGGTACTAGTTTTTATCTTTCAGATATTATTATTAATGGTGAAGTTTTACATAATGAAGGAGGGAGTCCTATTTTATTCGAGCATTTATTTTGGTTTTTAGGTCATCCTGAAGTTTATATTATTTTATTACCAGCATTAGGTATTGTTTCTGAAGTGATTTCTGTAAATTCAAGAAAACCTATTTTTGGATATAAAGCAATGGTTGGCGCGTTATTATTAATTGCGTTTTTATCATTTATTGTTTGGGGTCACCATATGTTTATGACGGGGATGAATCCTTTTCTAGGGTCTGTATTTACATTTACTACTTTACTTATCGCCATACCTTCAGCTGTAAAGGTATTTAATTATTTAGCCACTTTATGGAGAGGAAATATTCGTTTTACACCAGCAATGTTATTTGCTATTGGAACGGTTTCAGCATTCATTACGGGGGGACTAACTGGAATTATATTAGGTGATAGTGCTTTAGACATTAATGTGCATGACACTTATTTTGTTGTAGGTCACTTTCATATTGTAATGGGTCTTTCTGCTATATATGGTATGTTTGCAGGGGTGTATCATTGGTTTCCTAAAATGTATGGACGAATGATGAATAAGAATTTAGGATATATACATTTTTGGGGTACTTTTATTTGTGCATATGGCGTATTTTTCCCAATGCATTTTTTAGGATTAGCTGGTCTACCAAGAAGATATTACTCTAATTCTGCTTTCCCAATGTTTGATGGTTTATCAGACATTAATTCTCTTATTACTTTTTTTGCATTAGCAGGAGCTATAGTTCAAGCAATTTTTCTTTTTAATTTCTTTTATAGTATATTTAAAGGAACAAAAGCAAGTCAAAACCCCTGGAAATCGAACACATTAGAGTGGACTACTCCTGTAGAAAGAATTCATGGGAATTGGCCTGGAGAATTACCAGTTGTAAAACGTTGGGCATACGATTATTCAAAGCCAGGAGCTGAAGAAGATTTTATTCTACAAACTGAGCCATTAAAAGATGGAGAGATAGAACATTAATATGGATATAGCTTTAAGAAATATGGTTAAAAAACAGCTTTTATGGATATCATTAGCTGCTATTTCAATGTTTTTTGCAAGCATGTTATCTGCATTTATAGTTGAAAAGGCTGACGTTGGAAATTGGAAAGAATTTATTTTGCCAAATTATTTTGTATTTAGTACTGGGGTTATTATCCTCAGTAGTTTAGTGTTATTTTTTATTAAACCTCAACTTAAAAAAGACAAGTCCATATTTAGTTTGGTTTTTACTGTCTTAATTTTAGGAATTATATTTTCATATTTGCAGATTAAGGGATGGCAGCAATTAACTAATCAAGGCATATATTTAACAGGAGTTGGTAGTAATATATCAGGATCTTTTTTATATATCTTAACTTTAACTCATCTATTACATCTTGTTGGAGGGCTGGTTGGATTATGTATAAGCGCAATTAAATCAAAACAGAATTTATACTCAATTAATAATTATTTAGGCTTAGAGTTAACAGCTATCTATTGGCATTTTTTAACTGTACTATGGGTTATATTATTTGCCTTTTTAAAATTCTATTAAATCAATAAATTAAACTATGGATGAAGTATTAGATGAAGCATTAGTAAAAGATCATAAACCAGCGTGGAAAGGAGGTGATCAGCCTTATGAAGCAAGTTATGGGAAATTAATGATGTGGTTTTTCTTAATTACTGACACCTTAACATTTTCTGCTTTTTTAGCAGCTTATGGCTTTAGTAGATTTAAATATCCTGATATCTGGCCAAATCCTGAAGATGTATTTAGTCACTTCCCATTCTTACATGGAGAGCATCCACTTTTATTTGTTGCCTTAATGACGTTTATTCTTATTATGAGTTCGGTGACAATGGTACTTGCTGTGAATTACGGACATAAAATGCAAAAGAAGAAAGTGATTTTATGGCTTTCATTAACTATTGTTGGCGGCGCTATATTCTTAGGATCTCAAGCATGGGAATGGGGACATTTTATTCATGGTGATAAAGGAGGAATTAATACTAAAACAGAGCATGTAGTACATATTGCTGAAGGAGAAAAATTATCTTCTGTTTACGCATTAATGGGTGCTGATGGACATGATGGAATGCATCATCACTTCACAGTTGATCAGGTGATTACAAGCTTAGAAGCGAATCCTCAATATAATATTAGAACAGCAAATAGAATGTATCTTACAAATGAGGATGCAATTGCTTATTTAAGAGAAAATGCTTCGGAAGTATTATTAGGTGCAAATCTGAAAAATAATGAATACGGTCATCCTTTATTTGCGGATTATTTCTTTTTCATTACAGGTTTTCATGGTTTTCATGTGTTCTCAGGCGTAATTCTATTAATCATTATTTTAATTAATGTAATTAAAGGTACTTATGAAAGAAGGGGTCATTATGAAATGGTAGAGAAAGTAGGCCTATACTGGCATTTTGTTGATTTAGTGTGGGTATTTGTATTTACATTCTTCTACTTAGTATAATTAAAAAATAAATTATTATGGCAAGTGAAACAAATGGAAATTGGTGGATTTGGAAGGTTTTTTGGATATTATTATTTATTACAGCATTTGAAGTTGCTCTTGGAATAATTAAGCCATCCTTTTTAGTAGACACAATCTTTTTAGGTACAAAATTAATAAACCATGTATTTATTATTTTAACTATTATAAAAGCAGCATATATAATCAATCAATTTATGCATTTAGGACATGAAAAAGTTACTCTAAAATGGACAATATTATTGCCTGCACTTATACTGGTACCATATTTGTTATTTATTCTTTTAAATGAAGGATTCTACACCTATTTGAAAATTTAAGTTTTTAAATATTATGAAGATAGAAAAAATAACACTTCTTTTCTTAATATTGGCTTTACCCGCTATTATGTACTTTTATTTAACAAGAGGGTATAATAATTTTATTAAATTAGAGATTATAGGGGAAGCAGATTATAGTATTGATGATTTTAGTTTTATTAATCAAGAAAATGATACTATTACAAAGGATAGTCTTTTAGGGTCAATTTATGTTGCAAATTTTTTCTTTACATCTTGCCCTACTATTTGTCCAACAATGACGAGAAATATGTCATATTTACAAGATAAACTTAGTGTTTATCCTAATATTAGGTTTTTATCTCATACCGTTGACCCTGATAATGATACGCCAGAAAAATTAAGTGCCTATATTAATTTAATGCAACAAAAAAATATTAGCATTGATTTATCTAATTGGGATTTTGTGACTGGCGATAAAGATAAATTATATGCATCAGCAGCAAACTATTTTGTTAATGCTAGCGTTGATTCATTAGCTCCTGGAGGATTTTTACATTCAGAGTATTTTATTTTAATTGACAAACAGGGAAGAGTTAGATCTGGTATTGATATAAATGGAAATGTTGTTGGCGCATATGATGGCACTAATGAAGTCCAGATGAAGGACCTTATAAATGACATTAATGTTCTAATGGCGGAATACAAAAGACCCTTAAAGGATGCTAAAGATTAAATTATTTGTTTTAGTCATCTTAATGACTTTTTTCAATTCTCTCAGCCTTGCTCAGTGTGCAATGTGTAAGTCTGTTGTGGAGGCTAACTTGGAAGCAGGAGACACTAAAGGGGCAGGTTTAAATGATGGAATTTTGTTTTTAATGTCTATGCCATATATAGCAGTATTTTTATTTGGAGTATTTTACTACTTGCAAAAAAAGAAAGCTAAAGTAGCTTGAGTCAATTAATATGAATTTATTCAAATACTATGTACAACTTTTAAAATTCAGACTATCTATTACTGTTGTTTTTTCAGCAATGGTTGGTTACCTTTTAGGAATTGAAAACTTTGTATTTAATGAGTTTATATTTTTGATAGTGGGAGGTTTTTTCGTTACTGGATCCGCAAATGGTTTTAATCAAATTCTTGAAAAAGATAAAGATAAATTAATGGAAAGAACTGCTGATAGACCTTTGCCTCAAGGTAATCTTTCAGTATTCCAGGCAGTAATTTTTTGTATCACAATGGCATCGATAGGGTTATATCTTTTAAACTTTATAAATCCTCAAGGAAGTTTTTATGGATTTATGTCCAAATCTTCTTTATTTGGTTTAGTTTCTATCCTGCTCTATGTCCTTTCGTACACTCCTTTAAAGAGAGTTTCAACTATATCTATCTTTGTGGGGGCTATTCCTGGCGCTATTCCATTTTTATTGGGCTGGGTAGCTGCTACTGATGATTTTGGAATGGCAGCAGGCACTTTGTTTGCAATTCAGTTTTTTTGGCAATTCCCTCACTTTATTGCTATTGCTTGGGTACTTAATGATGAATATAAAAAAGCAGGATTTAAGATGCTTTTTGGGGGCGAGAAGAATACATATCCAGCAGTAATCTCAATTTCCACTTCACTGTGCATGACACTTATTTCGGTTGTTCCTTTCTTTTGGAGTTATACAGATTTAACTCTTTCAATCTATGCTTTTATTCTGATTTTAATTTTAGGGGTTTGGTTTACATACAAGTCATATGATTTGTACAAAGAAACTACTGATGAAAGTGCAAAAAAGTTAATGTTAGCTTCCTTTGCATACCTTCCATTAATGCAAATTATTTATGTTTTGGATAATTTCTTTTTCTAAGATTTAGAAAAAATAAAGAGAGAGTATGTAGTTGCTGTTAGCAAGAAAAAAGCACCAATTTGATGTAGAGCTGCAAGCCAAATAGGGACTACTAAAATCAAAGTAAAAATACCTAAGACTGTTTGTAGTAGCACAATCCCTAGTAGGAAATTAAGAGACCTTTTCTGATTGTTTGCTAATTCTAATTTTTGGCCTTTCTTCCAAATGTAAATTACAAAGGCAACTAAAACTAATGCAAGAATTCTATGAATAAATTGAACACCATACCTTCCTTCAACAAAATTTTTCCATAATGGCTCAAGTTGATATACAGCATCAGCAATCCAATATTCACCCATTTTTGGCCATGTATTAAATCCAATTCCTGCATTTAAACCAGCTACAAATCCTCCATAAATAATTTGAATAATTACTAAAATCATCAATATTTTTATTAGGCCAAGAAGTAAAGTATTTCCACTTCTTTTTTTTGTAAAAATAAGTGGTAAAACTACCCAAAAGGTAAATGCAAAAGTTAAAAATGCTGTGATTAAATGCACTGCTAATCTGAAATGACTTACATCAGGATTATTTACTAAACCACTTTTCACCATCCACCAACCAATTGCTCCTTGCATAGCTCCCATCAGAAGTAAAATAGAGGTTTGAACAATTAGTTTTTTGTTTAATCTTTTCTTTATCAGAAAATAAATGAAGGGTATGATAAATATTAATCCTAATAATCTTCCAATCATTCTGTGTAAATATTCCCAGAAAAATATATATTTAAATTCAGATAATGTACAGTTAAAATTAATTTTTTGGTATTCAGGATATGCCTTATAAAGGTTGAAAGTTTCTTTCCATTCTGTTTCATTTAAAGGGGGTATGGCTCCCATAAATAAATTCCACTTTACCATTGAAAGTCCAGAATCTGTTAAGCGAGTAATCCCACCTACAAGTACCATAATAAAGATTAAAGTACAACCAGATAATAACCAATATATTACGGCTTTGTCCTTTTGCATTTAGATGTAGTAAGGAGAGATTAAAACATAAACTAAAACTCCAGTGAATGAGACATAAAGCCACATTGGGAATGTGATTCTTGCAATCTTTTTATGGTGCTCAAAATTTTCTTTTAAAGCCCTGGATAATGTAATTAATACCATTGGCATAATAACTGCTGAAAGTGTAATGTGTGAAATTAATATAAAATAATAAAAGTACTTGATAAATCCTTCTCCTCCAAACTTCACTGACTCATGTGTTAAGTGATGCGTGATATATGATAATAAGAAAATAGTTGAGAGTATTAATGCAAGATAAATCAATTTTTGGTGCAATGCTCTATTCCCATTTTTAATTGCTTTTACTGCAAAGATTAACGTAAAGAAAACAGTCCCATTTACAATTGCGTTTAGTAGTGGTAAAAAGTCAATTTCAAAACCACTAACTTTAGGAGTTACATAAAGTATTGCTACTACAACTGGTATAATAATTGATAAGATAATAATTATTGGCTTGTGATTCATAAAGTTAGTTTTGAGTTTATACAATTTAGTTTAAGTTTAAATGTAGTTCTTGTAATTGTTCTTCATCAATATCTGAAGGCGAATCAATCATCACATCTCTACCAGAGTTATTTTTAGGGAATGCAATAAAATCGCGGATACTTTCATGTCCTCCCATAATTGCACATAAACGGTCAAAGCCAAAAGCAACTCCACCATGTGGAGGTGCTCCATATTCAAAAGCTTCCATCAAAAATCCGAATTGATCTTTTGCTTCTTTATCTGTAAATCCAAGATGTTTAAACATGAGTTTTTGTAAATTTCTATCATGTATTCTAATACTTCCACCACCTATCTCATTTCCGTTCATCACAAGATCATAAGCATTGGCACGAACTGCTGCTGGGGCAGTATCTAGTTTTGCAATATCATCAGGTTTTGGTGAAGTAAACGGGTGATGCATTGCATGGTATCTTTCAGTATCTTCATCCCATTCTAACAATGGAAAATCTAACACCCATAAAGGGGCAAATACCTCAGGATTTCTTAGTCCTAATTCTTCTGCTAAGTGCAATCTTAATATTCCTAATGCTTTTCTTGTTTTATCTAATCCTCCTGACATTATTAGCAACAAGTCACCATCTTCACAACCTGCCTTTGCTGCCCATGCTCTTCTAGCATCTTTATCAAAAAACTTATCTACTGTTGATTTTGATGTTCCGTCCTCATTGAATTTACAATAAATAAGTCCTGTTGCACCGACTTGTGGTATTTTTACAAAGTTGACTAATTTATCTAATTGCTTCCGCGTATAGTTTGCACATCCTTTTGCATTAATAGCAAGTATTGCTTCTGAGTTATCAAACACCCCAAAATCTTTTCCTTGGCATTCGGCATTCATTTCTACAAAAGCCATATCAAATCGAATATCTGGTTTGTCTGATCCATATAAACGCATGGCATCATCATAAGTGATCCTTGGGAATTCATTCAGCTCAATTCCTTTTACTTCTTTAAGTAAATGCCTTGTTAATCCTTCAAACATATTTAGGATATCTTCTTGTTCAATAAAGGACATTTCACAGTCAATTTGAGTAAACTCTGGTTGTCTGTCGGCACGCAAATCTTCATCCCTAAAGCATTTCACGATTTGATAATATTTGTCAATTCCACCTACCATGAGCAGTTGCTTAAAGGTTTGTGGAGATTGTGGTAAAGCATAAAACTGCTTTTTGTTCATTCTACTTGGCACTACAAAATCCCTTGCTCCTTCAGGTGTTGATTTAATTAAGTAAGGCGTTTCTACCTCAATAAATCCTTCAGAGTTTAAAAAGTTTCTTGTTTCAGTAGAAACTTTTGCTCTTAGGATTAAGTTTTCTTTAACAGGATTTCTTCTGATATCTAAATAGCGGTATTTCATTCTTATTTCATCACCACCATCTGTTTCATCTTCAATTGTAAAAGGTGGCGTTTTCGAAGCATTAAGAATTGTTAAAATACTAACCTCAATTTCAATTTCACCTGTATGGATATTTTTATTTTTTGATGTTCTTTCAATCACTTTACCTTCAACTTGGATAACAAATTCTCTACCTATTTTTCTGGCATCAGAACATAAATCAGCATTTACATCCATATTAAACGCTAATTGAGTAATACCGTATCTATCTCTCAAATCAACAAAAGTCATACCTCCTAAATCTCTTGTTTTTTGAACCCATCCACTTAGGGTTACTTTTTCTGAAACATTATTTATGTTTAACGTTCCGCAATTGTGTGTTCTTAACATGTTTAAAAATATTTGCTGCAAATTTAACACATTAGTTTTGTAATTTCGCACTATGCAAATAAATCCTTTCGATGACACTTATTTTATGAAAGAAGCCTTGAAAGAGGCACAAAAATCATATTTAAAAGATGAGGTTCCAGTTGGCGCAGTTATAGTTTGTGAAAATCAAATTATTGCAAGAGCTCATAATTATACAGAAACTTTAAATGATGTAACTGCTCATGCCGAGATGCAAGCTTTTACTGCTGCTGCTGATTATTTAGGAGGAAAATACTTAAATGAATGCACATTATACGTAACATTAGAACCTTGCGTAATGTGTGGAGGAGCATCCTATTGGACGCAATTAAAAAAAATTTTTTTTGGAGCTAACGATGAAAAAAGAGGATTCTCCTTACTTTCAGAAAATATTTTACATCCAAAAACTGAAGTCGAAAGCGGATTAATGAAAGAAGAATGCAGTAAATTATTAACTGATTTTTTTCAATCAAAAAGATAAATAAGCGTATTTTTGCGCCAATAAAAATAAAAAATTATGAATTATCCAGAAGAAATGTGTGCGCCTATGCGTGCCGATTTAACATCAGTAGGTTTTGTAGAATTAAAAACATCTGAAGCAGTATCGGATTTACTAGATAAAAAAGCAGGAACTGTATTAGTTATGGTAAATTCAGTATGTGGTTGTGCAGCAGGAAACGCTAGGCCAGCCGTAAAAATGACAACTAAATTTGATAAGAAAGTGGATACTTTTGCTACTGTATTTGCTGGACAAGATATTGGTGCTGTTGCTAAAGCAAGAGAATACATGGCTCCATTTCCTCCTTCATCACCAGCAATTGCAGTTTTTAAAGATGGGAAATTAGTTCATTTTATTGAACGTCATCATATTGAAGGTCGTTCAGCTGAAATGATTGCTGAAAATATTAAAGATTGTTTTGATCAAATCTGTTAAGAATTTGCGCTTAATTTTTAGTTAATTTAGAGGTGATATTCACCTCTTTTTTTTACTTCAATTTTTTGAAGAAAATATTTATGGTGAAGTGTTTAAAAAATTTGTATCTTGCGAGCTTAATAAAAGATTATAAATATTTTTAATAATATGAAGAGGATATTACTTTTTGCATGTGTCATTTTTTTGAGTTTGACTACTGAATTATTTGCTCAACCTATAAATCTAACAACCACAAATATTTTAGCTAATAGTGCAGATTTAAATTGGGATGCTTCTCCTTGCGGTGGCAATGTAACTTTACACTATAAAGTACTTGGGACAGCCTGGCCAGGGTTATCTGTTAGTAATCCGGCTACATCTCCTTATGCTTTAACAGCTTTAAATCTTAACACTTCTTACGAGTGGAGAGTAAAATGTTCAGGCACTAATACTTGGTCTTCTATACAGAGTTTTTCTACAGGTCTTACGGGCTGTACAGATGCTTCAGCATGTAACTATGATCCTATGGCTACTACAGATGATGGCTCTTGTAATTTACCTGATGGTTGCACAAATACTAGCGCTGCAAATTATGACCCATCAGCTGTATGTGATGACGGTTCATGTATAATACCCACAATAGCAACAGCATTTATTTCACAACCAATTTTATGTTATGGTGGCTTTTCTACAAATGAAATGCAAATTGATGTGAATCAGACAGCTCCTGCAACTGTATATTCATGCGTTGTAGGACAATTATTAACTACTGGTTATTTTCTATCTTACCTTTCTACTAATCAGACCACCACTACAAGTTTAAATTTGCAAGGGTTTAATCCGAATGTTGATTATTGTGTTCGAATAGTGGATTCTGCTGCATACTATTCTGGAAATGATATTGGATTTGGAGGTAGTGCTAGTGGGACAAGTACAGTAGGAGTGTATGATGAGTTTTGCTCAATTAATTTCCCTGAACCAGCTCAACTTGTAGCAACTACAAGCGTTGTTGCTAGTAATCAATGCGCAGGTGATTGTATAGCAGCTGAAGATTTAACAATTAGCGGAGGAACAGGTCCTTTTAGTTTTACTTTAAACGGAGGAGTTCCGATTAATTTACTAGCTGGTGATTCAACATATTCTTTTACAGGGCTTTGTGCTGGAACTTATGATATTATTGTTACTGATGCAAATGGCTGCTCAACAACACCGTCAACAACAACTTTTAATATTTCCACAATTTTACCAATTATACCAGCAGGTTCTGTTTCAGTGTTTAATATGAATGGATATAATGTTTCTTGTAATGGTGCAAATGATGGTTCAATTACAGCAAGTGCTAGCGGTGGAACCGGAATATTTACATACTCAATTGATGGGAGTAATTTTCAGTCCAATGCTCTTTTCCCTGGTTTATTTGCAGGAAATTATACTATTACGTACAAAGATGCAAATGGATGTATTGCAACAGAGCAACTGACCTTAACTGAACCTCCCAATTTATCAGGAATTGCTAATATAACTCAAGTTGTAGATTGTTTTGGAGCAAATACTGGAGAAATTACTTTTGATGTTGATGTAACTCAACCTGGCGTACCTCCATATCAATATTCAATTGATAATGGGGGCAATTATCAGTCATCAAATGTGTTTAGTAATCTTGCTGGCAATATTACTTATGATGTTATGATAGAAGACAATAATGGATGTCAATACACATCATCTATTGATTTAATAGAACCAGCACAAATTATTTATTCACCTATTCTTAGTAACTATAATGGATTTGAAATCACTTGTAATGGAGCTGCTGATGGGTCTATCGATTTTGGTACACCAACTGGGGGCACTGCACCTTTAGAGTACTCAATTGATAATGGCTCGAGTTACTTACCAACATCAATTTTTACTTCATTAGTTGCAGGCTCATATGATTTAATAACTAGAGATGCAAACCTTTGTACTGAACCTATTACTGTTGTGTTAGATGAGCCGGGAATTTTTACTATTCCGCATACTGTAACAAACCCTATAAGTTGTTATGAAGATGATAATGGAAGTGTTACTATTTCTCCAGCTAATGCAGTAGGACAAGTTATATATACATTTGAGTGGACACCACAGACTTCATCAATATTTACTGGATTAGAGGGAGATATAACAAATCCTATTCCTTACGTAATTGACGCAACAGATGATAATGGCTGTATTGCTCAAGAAACTGTAATTTTACCTGAACCATCTAATTTCACATTTACTACTAATTCAAGTTTAGATTACTGTATTCAATCAAATGGGACTGCTGAGATAAACGTTACAGGAGGGGGAACTGGAATCGGCACTTATAGTTATTTATGGTCAGATGGACAAACTACAGCTGTAGCTGATAGTTTAGCATCAGGCATTTATTCTGTTATAGTTACTGATGCTAATCTTTGTACGTTTGATACTCTTGTTACAGTGGCGGAAGATCTAGGTTTTACTATTTCGTTTTCAACTGTGGAGCCATGTTTGGGACCAAATAGTGGTTCAGCAACAGTTAGTGCAACTGGAACATCTCCTTACACTTACCAATGGCTTGATATAAATGGAGATACAATCATAGGAGAAACTTTAGCAACTATTGATAGCATTTCTGTAGGCACTTATTCTGTACTTGTTGAAGATAACACAACTTGTGTGGTAAATGGTACTGTTGATATTATTGTACCTGTTAATCCAATACAAATAGATTCACTAATTATTATTGAAAACTCATGTTTTGGAATTAATGATGCTCAAATCGAAATTTTAGCAAGTGGAGGTCAATCTCCATATTCGTATTCTATTACAGGTGGTCTAAACACTCAAACTACACCTGTTTTCAGCAATTTATCACCGGACACCTATATTATCCAAGCAATTGATGCAAACAATTGTTATGCTGATTCAACTATCATATTAACTTATCCTGATCAGTTAGTGATTGACAGCACAGTATTTACAGATATTAGCTGTTTTGGAGAAGATGATGGTGCAATACAAGACATTATATTTAATGGAGGAACAGCTCCTTTTGAATATTCAATTAATGGCGTAACCTTCCAATCTTACCCTCTGTTTAACAATTTAGAACCTGGATGGCATACAGTAGAAATTTTTGATATTAATAATGGAGTAAATGGTATTACTTGTGCCACATCTGATCAAATATATATATCTGAGCCAACACCTTTAAATGCTTTATTAACTCCATCTGATTGGAATAATTATCAAGTATTATGTAATGGAGGTTCTACTGGCTATTTAGATATTACAATATCAGGAGGGAGTCCTACGTACTATACAATTTTTGGAATTGACACAATATTTGGTGGAGTTTCTCAGGTTACAAATTTATCGGCAGGAACGCATACGTTTATTGCAGAGGATGCTAATGGTTGTAATGTTTCTGAAACAATTACTTATAACGAACCTGCACCTATTCAGCATAGTTTTGTTACTACTGATGTGAGTTGTGTGGCATGGATTAATGGAGCTGTAACTGCTACTCCTTACGGAGGTGTAGGCTCAGCAACAACTTATACTTATTTATGGAATACAGGAGCAACAACTTATTCAATAGATAATTTATCTGCTGGAACTTATTCCATAACTGTTACAGATATTCATGGTTGTTCAAGTTTAGGTACAGTTGATATATTTGATAATAACGCTCTAAGTGTAGGACCCGCAAGTGTTGTGAATGTTGGTTGTTTTGGAGAGTGTGATGGTGAAATTACGCTCACTGTAAATGGTGGAGTTCCATTTACAGGCTCAACTCTTTACAATTATCAATGGAATGATTACTTAAACCAAACTACAAACCCTGCAGTTGGTTTATGTGCTGATAGTGTTAGTAATACTCAGGAATATATTTGTGTAATTACTGATGCTCAAGGATGTGAGTTGATAGATACTGTAAGCATAACTCAAAATAATGAATTAATTGTTCAATCAGAGATAATTGATGCAATTTCTTGTTTTGGAGAAGCGGATGGTAAATTAAAAGCTACTGTTCAGGGAGGCACGCCTATATATAATTATACTTGGTCAAATACAAATCCTATACAATCAACAGCAACTGCAAGTAACTTGCATGCCGGATCTTACATTGTTGAGGTTGAGGATAATAATGGTTGTAAAGATACGGCTGAGATATATTTATATCAACCAGATTCGCTACAAGTAATAATAACAGACATTGATATTGATTGTATTGCAGGAGGTACAGGGTCTATTGAGGCATTTGCAAATGGAGGAACACCTTTCTTAGGAATCCCTCCGCAATATGAATATACATGGTTGAATGAAAGTGGATCAATAATTTCTACTGATATGGTTGATAATAATGTGGATGCAGAGATAACTGGACTTGTACCAGGATTCTATACAGTAAAGGTTGTAGATTTGAATGGATGTACTGTAATTTCAGAATCAGTTTCAATTACTGAGCCATCAGATGGTTTAGAAATGTCAGTTGATTACTTTGATGAAGCCTGTGATATTAGCGCATATGCTACTGTATACCCTGTTGGAGGGACTCCTCCATATTCATATGATTGGACAATATATGGTCCAACAACCAATTCAACACAGCTTTTAGATGCTGGTTCAAATACTGCATATACTCTAACATTAATTGATGATAATGATTGTGAAATCACAGAAGAGATCTTTGTAACTGGATATCAAAATGTTTTCATGCCAGGTTTCTTAGATGCTGTAGAACCGTATACAATTTGTTTAGGACAAGATATAGATATAGATATAGATGAAAGAGAAGGATTGACTTATACTTGGAGTGATGGAGTTATAATCGGAGATAGAAATATTTATACAGATTCTATTTTAGCCTATGATTCCACAATTACAACTACTTATACATTAACAATTAAAGATAATGCTAACTGCTCACAGGATGTAGAGGTTGTAGTAACCTACTCTGCAGATGTTGATCCTGAGCCATTATCTGATCCTAGCGTAGATGTTGGAGATTTTCCAGTAGTTTTAAGTGGAGAAAGCATAGAGATTTACTCAGACAATAATAATTGTTCAGAGTATAATTGGACTTGGAGTTTAGATACTGTTTCTGAAAAATCAGTTACTTTTAGTCCACAAGAATCAGGTTGGTATTATGTAGATGTAAAGGATTTTGATGGTTGTGTAGGTTATGATTCTATTTATGTTGTTGTTGGGGTAAAACCGTATGAAGCAATAACTCCAAATGATGATGGATATAATGACACCTGGACTCCATTAGATATTGGATCTTATAAAGATGCTTTAGTACAAGTATTTAATAGGTGGGGAGGTTTAGTTTTTGAATCAAAAGGTGGAGATAGTTATAATCCTTGGGATGGGCAAAATCAAGGTAAAGAATTAGCTGTAGGTACTTATTACTATATAATTGACTTGAACACAGGTGATGCACCTCAAACGGGTCCTATTACGATTATCAGATAATATGAAAATTATAAAAATGAAAAGAATATCAATTTTACTATTTGTAATTTGTTTTGGTGGAGTTATAAAAGCTCAGCAACTTCCTCAAATTACTCAATATATGATGAATAATTATGCAATTAATCCTGCTGTTGCTGGTATGTATGATTATTATCAAGTTAATACTACTATAAGAAACCAATGGCAAGGGATTAATGATGGGCCAAGGACTACGATCATGAGTATTTATGGTAAGCATAGTAGAAATGTAGGTTTAGGAGGTACAGTTTTTAATGATGTTACTGGGCCAACGAGTAGAGTGGGAGGGTCTATGTCTTATACATATTCTTTAAATATTACTCAATCAATGAAGTTAGCATTAGCACTTTCTGGAGGGTTTACTCAATTTAAAATAATTAAGGAGGGTATTTCAGTAGAAGATCAAAATGACCCATTAATGGAAGGAGGAGATGTTGTAAGATCTTTACCAGATGCAACATTTGGTGTTAATTTGAGTGGTGATAAATGGTATTTAGGTATGGCAGTTCCGCAATTATTGAGTTCAGAATTACATTTAATGGATGATGATTTTGCAAGAATATATGATACTACAAATCAGAGTGGTAAGTTAGCGAGCCATATATATGTCCTAGGTTCTTATAAGTATTATTTGAATGCTGGAACTACTATTGAACCATCTTTCTTTTTAAAGTCAGTAGCTGGAGCTAAAACACAAATTGATTTTGGAGTTAAAACAGGATATAAAGAAATGTTTTGGCTAGGGATGAATTATAAGATGAACAATGATTTGTCATCAATGGCAGCTTTATTGGGATATAATATTAACGACAGATTTAATATTGGATACTCATTTGGGCTACCTTCATCAGAAACTAGCACTTATCAGTCTGGTTCGCATGAGTTTATGTTAGGAATAAAATTCCCTCATTAGTTAGAATAATACATATAAGAAAAAAAGCCCTCATGATTATGAAGGCTTTTTTTATGTTGTATAAAGTGGTTAATTTAATACAACCCAAAACAAGTTTTACGACTCTTAAAGATAAGCACAGTTTATATATACTTCTAAGTGTCAGTTTTACAAGATGTTAACAAAAAGTTTTTAATTTTATGCTTATTATTGCTAGATGGAATAAGTATAGAAATCTAAATTTAAGTTAATAAATCATATACCAATAATACACTTGGGGTATTAATTTTAGGGCAAAAAAGCAATTAGATTAATTGTTAGTTAATACTAAAGATTGTATTTGGTATATTTGCGATCTTTAAACGAAAAGTATGAAAATTGCGATTCTTGGCACTAGAGGTATCCCAAATAATTATGGAGGGTTTGAGCAATGTGCGGAGTATCTCTCTGTAGGTCTTGTTGAAAATGGGTATGATGTTACAGTTTACTCTATTGAATCTCATTCTTATCAATCTAAAATTTTTAAAGGTGTTAATATAATAAAGAAATACTGTCCTGAAAATGAGATTGGATCAGCAGCACATTTTATTTATGATTTCATTTGTTTAAAAGATGCATTAAAAAGAAACTTCGATGTAATATTCGAGTTTGGGTATCAGAGTGTTGCTATTTCATTTTTATTGTTGCCAATTAAAAAATCTGTTATAGTAACCAATATGGATGGCCTCGAGTGGAAAAGAGCTAAGTGGTCTCCTTTTGTAAAAAAACTTACAAAGTGGTTTGAGAAACTTGCGTCAGAAAAGTCAACTTTCCTAATTTCAGATAATAAAGGAATCCAAGATTATATCAAACAAAAATATAATAAAGAATCTGTAATGATTCCTTATGGTACTGATAAGGTTAATCCGAAAAAAGAGTTTTTATCTAATTATAACATTACAATTCAGAATTACTTCTTATTAATAGCAAGATTAGAGCCTGAAAATAATATTGAAATGATACTTGATGGATATTTAAGTAGTGAATCTTCAATTAGGTTTTTAGTTGTTGGAAATACAGATACATTTTATGGAAAATATTTGATGGATAAATACATTCAATCAGATATTGTATTTTTAGGTAGCATTTTTAATAAAGAACATTTAGATAGTTTAAGAAAATTTGCAAAAGTATATTTTCATGGACATTCAGTTGGTGGAACTAATCCAGCTTTATTAGAGGCAATGGCCGCACAAGCATTTATATTTGCACATAACAATGTATTTAATCGAGATGTTCTGCAGGATAATGCATTTTTCTTTAAGAATTCTAATGAAGTACAACAGCTTCTTAATTGTTTAAAAGATATAGAGAAATCTAAAAAAGAGAAGATTTCAAATAATAGTATTAAAATTGATAATGAGTATTTACATCAACATATTACAAAACAATATATTAATTTAATAGAAAAAATATCTAGATGAGAATAGTCATTATAACACAAGATGAACCTTTTTATTTAAGAAGTAGCTTACAAGAATTTCTTAATTTATTGCCAAAAAAACACCAAGTTGTTGGCTGTGTAGTAAGTACTGTTTCTCCTTTTGGAAAACAAGAAAGTTTTTTGAAAAAAGCATTACAGACACTAAATGTTTTTGGCATTAGATTCTTCTTATATTACTCATTAAAGTTTGTTTTTTCTAAACTTAATAGTTCTAACTCACTTGATTCATTTTTAAAAACAAATAATATAGAAAAGATATTATTAGATAAATCAATAAATAATAAAGAGTCAATTGAAATTATAAAATCGTATAAACCAGATTTATTAATCTCAATATTAGGTAATCAAATCTTCAAGAATGAGATAATTAATCTAGCTCCTAAAGGGTGTATTAATCTTCATACCGCATTATTGCCAAAGTACAGAGGCTTAATGCCAACTTTCTGGGTGATGAAAAATGATGAAAAATATACTGGAGTATCAGTATTTTATGTGAATGAAGGAATTGATTCAGGCCCTATTATAGTTCAGAAGAAAGTTGAGGTTGGTAATAGAACTCAAGAAGAACTAATTAAATATACAAAGATAATTGGTATGCAATCAATTGTTGAAGCTGTTGAAATAATTGATGTTGGTAATGTAGTAACATTAGAAAATAATAATGAGGATCAGACTTATTTTAGTTTCCCTAAGAAAGCAGATGTGGCTATATTTAAGAAAAGAGAGAAGAAGTTTTTTTAATGAAAATATTAACTTTTGACATAGAAGATTGGTTTCATATTATTCGTAAATATCCTGAAGATATATTAGATAAATGGGGTAATTATGAAGTTCGTATTCATAGAGGAATGGATAAAATTTTTCAGGTTTTATCGGATAATGATGTAAAGGCTACATTTTTCGTTGTTGGGTATATTGCCAGAAAACATCCTGAAATTATTAAAAGAATACATGATATGGGCTTCGAAGTTGCTGCTCATTCTGATATGCATAAAGCGGCTTACAAACAAAGTAGAGAAGAATTCAAATTGGATTTATCTGATTGCATGAAAAGTATAGAGAATATTACTGGGGAGAAGGTAATATCATATAGGGCTCCAGGATTCTCAATTAAAAAGCAAAATGTTTGGGCTTTTGAAATTTTGAATGAACTAGGAATTGAGTATGATGCATCAATTTTCCCAGCCAAAAGAGATAATGGTGGGTTTGATGATTTTGATTTAGGAACTCCCTCAGTTATTAAATATAAAGGAATGTTAATCAAAGAATTTCCAATGAGCATTGACACGTTTATGGGAAGAAAATTTGTAGCAACTGGAGGTGGTTATTTTCGTTTCTTCCCTTATAGGTTAATTAGAAAATTAGTTAATGATGCAGATTATACAATGACATATTTTCATCCAAGAGATTTTGACCCTAGCCAGCCTATGTTAGATGGGCTTTCATTAGAAAGAAAATTTAAGTCCTATTATAATTTAAGTACTTCTTACGCTAAGTTAAGGCAATTAGTTTATGATTTTGATTTTATTGACATGAGGCAGGCAGCTAAAATTGTTGATTGGAATAATGTCCCTATTATAGACTTAAGTCATCATTCAAACGATAAATAAATCAGAAGCAATTGCATCTGCAAAGGCTTTACCTTCTTGAGTTAATGTTATGATATTTTCTTCTGATAAAATGTATTTTTTACTTATCCATTTTACAATTTCTTTTAAAAAATGAGCGTGAATTCCTGCTCCAAATTTATTTTGAATTATAGAACTATTTACCCCCCAAATGGTTCTTAAAGAAGTTAAAACATATTCATTATACTGTTGCTCTATACTTAGTATTTCAGTCTCAAAATATGTTGTTTTGTTAGTTATTCCTTCAATATATTTTTTATTTGAGGAGACATTCCATCTTCTGCTTTTCCCATTAAAAGAATGAGCTGATGGCCCAATTCCTAAATAATCTTGATTTTTCCAATATGAAGAATTGTGATTTGAGAAATAACCTTTTTTCCCGAAATTAGATATCTCGTAATGAATGAAATCATTTTCCTCTGCTTTTTCTTGTAAAAAATTGAATTGCTCAACAATCTTTTCGTCATTAGGCAAACTTACTTTCTTAGTTTCTAAAAGATGATTTAGGACAGTTTTCTTTTCAACTGTTAGTGCGTAAGGAGAAAAATGCTGAATATTTAAAGCAAACATTTTACTTAGATTCTCCTCCCATTTGGATAAGGTTTGATTTGGTAGCCCATAAATCAAGTCAATAGTAATATTTTTAAACCCTGCCATTTTAGCTAGATGAATACAATTTTCTGCTTCTGCAGCATTATGTGATCTATTCATAAATTTTAAATCAGTATCATCAAATGATTGTATCCCTATGCTTAATCGATTAATCCCTAATTTTTTTAATGAGATTAATTTTTTTTCATTCAAATCATCAGGATTACATTCTAGTGTAATTTCTGCATTATCAGCAATAGAATAATTTTTACCTATTTGGGTTAATATTTTTTTAATATCAATATCATCCAAAATAGAGGGAGTTCCTCCTCCAAAATAAATACTCCTAATTTTTTGTTGATTTAGATATCTTGCCCTTATAATAATTTCTTTTTCCATACTTTTTAGCATTTCAATTTTATCTTTTTGAGTGATTTTAAAATGAAAATCACAGTAAGTACATGCTTGTTTACAGTAGGGAATATGAATATAGATACTTGCCAATTTTTTTTTACTTAAAAGTTTTGCGAATATAAAAAACTAATTACTTTTGTCACAATTAATAATAAGTCTAAATAAAAATAAAAAATGAAAAAAATACTTATTGTAGTATTTGCTACAGTGTTATTATCAAATCTAAATGCACAGAATAGTGCAGAGAAGATTATTGCAGGAAATCCAGGCCTTCATATTGGAGGGTACGGACAAATTGATTTTAATTTAAATGAAAGAGATGGAACAATTCATAATAACGGAAAATTAGATGTACATAGGTTAGTTACTTTTTTTGGCTATAACTTTAATGAAAAGGTTTCATTTGTGTCTGAACTTGAGTTTGAGCATGTTTCTGAAGTTTATGTTGAACAGGCTTTCTTAGATTATAAGATCAAGAAAAATTTATCTATTAATGCAGGATTAATGCTCATTCCAATGGGGATTCAAAATTTGTATCATGAACCACCAACTTTTAACGGAGTAGAAAGAACAAATGTTGATAAATATATTATTCCAACAACATGGAGAGAGATGGGTGTTGGATTAAGCGGTAGAAGCCTTGAGCATTCAATAAATTATCAAGCTATGTTAGTAAATGGTTTTAATGGGTATAATGATAGTGGCGTATTTAGTGGGAAAAGCGGATTAAGAAGCGGAAGACAAAAAGGAGCAGAATCATATATTACCTATCCTGATTTAGCAGCAAGAGTTTCTTATTATGGACAACCAGGTTTAAATTTTGGATTTTCTGCTTATTTAGGCGACTCTGAAAGCAAAGCCTATGATGGTTTAGACTTAGCTGATGAAAATGCTGTTGCTTCTGCAGATTCTACTATTATTGGAATTCAAATGATCGGTATTGACGCAAGATATAATAAGGGTGCCTTACAATTAACAGGCCAATATATTACAGCTAATTTATCAAATACGGATCAATACAATGAATTCACTGGAAAAGATGTGGGGAGTATTTTAACAGGATACTATTATGAGATAGGGTATAATTTAATGGATGGGATTATTCCTTCTATTTCAAGTGATTCAGAAGAATTAATTGCTTTTGCAAGATATGAAAATTATAATACACATGCAGAAGTTGAAGGAATTACAATTAATGATTCATATAATCGCACAGAAATAACTTTTGGACTAGGATTTAAAGTTGCACCAGGCGCTGTATTCAAAGCAGATTATCAAATTAAGTCTAATGCTAGCTCTGATGAGGAGAAAGGACAATTTAATTTAGGAGTCGGGATTTGGTTTTAATTTTTTTGATTAATGAATTTTAAAAATCATATAAGCAAGATGATAACTGTAATAGTTATTGTTTTGCTTTTTTCCTCTTTTAAAGCCTCTTATTGGGAATTAGATAAAGATAGCAGAGCGACTGTTTATCAATCAATAGCCAAAATTTTTAATAGCGAAACATGTAATCTTGATCCTATTGATGATACCTTTTATTCTATTTCAGAAGATGACTCTATTATAGGATATTTAGCAGTAACTGATGCGCCTTCAAAATTTCATAGGTTTGATTATTATATATTATTTAATGATAAAGAAGAAATATTAAAAGTTGAGGTTTTACATTATCGAGAAAATTATGGTGGTGAGATTTGTAGTAAAAATTGGTTGAAACAATTTGTTGGAATTGATACGGAGAACTATTCAAGTTTTAACAGAGAAATTGACGGAATATCAGGGGCAACTATATCTGTGAATAGCTTAAAGCATAACTTACTTAAGATATCTAATAAGCTAAAAAAATCTAGTAAATAATGGAAAGGTGTTAGTTTTTAGGACACATGATAATAAATATGCAAAAATAGAGATTCTTTATTTTTATGATAGTCCTGAGCCACAACCTTTAGAAGGAGATTATGGTAGTTTTTATACATTTAATTATGTGTATCAATCAGAAGAAGGTAATACAATGTTTTAATTAATACTTGTTTTTTATTCTAAAAGCGTCTAATTGGACGCTTTTTTTATTTTTGTAGATATTTAGAAATTATGAAAAACGAATTCTTAAAAGGTTTAACTTTAGATGAATTAGCAATTTTAAAAAACAAAGGGACAGAACCACCTTTTACAGGAGAGTATAATGATTTTTTTGAAGCTGGTATTTTTATTTGCAGAGCGTGTAAATCTCCACTTTACGAGTCCAATACTAAGTTTAATTCAGGCTGTGGTTGGCCATCATTTGATGATG